>CAMHOW010000007.1 GCA_946186895.1 uncultured Fibrobacter sp. | reverse complement strand
CATCTAAAACTACGCGAACCCATTCGAAATATTGATATTCAGGTTAATGATTTATCAACAGGTGAAAAGGTGCTGATGTCTCTTGCTCTTGCTATATACAATACGACAGAGAGCGGTGAAAAGCCTGATGTCTTGATGCTTGATGAGCCTGATGCTCCATTGCATCCTGAGTATTCAAAGTTGTTGATAGACACCATCAAGACTTCTATAGTAGAAAAGGCAAAAGTTGCTGTTATTATTACAACTCATTCGCCAACGACTGTTGCGATGGCTGATGAAGAATCTTTATACAAAATGGATAAAGATTTGGGACATCCCGAAAAGACCACGAAAATTGCCGCATTGAAATTATTAATGGAAGGTCTTCGGAATTTACGCGTGTCGGCAGACGCAAGAAGACAAATTTTTGTTGAAAGTAAATATGATGTTCATTATTACGAGCAGTTGTTTTCTTTAATTGTCGACAATCCTGTCATAAAGCCGTATTTTCTTGCTCCTGGCAGTGGTACTACTAATTGCTCTGATGTGATTTCTATGGTATCCCAGCTCACTTCGCAAGGCAATGATTTGGTATATGGTATCATTGATTATGATGGGAAAAATAAATCAACAGATCGAATACTTGTTAGTGGAGAAGGTAAAAGATATACAATAGAAAATTATCTTCTTGATCCGCTATTTATTGCCTGTTTGTTGATTCGTGAAAAAGTTGCTTTTACAGATACCTCTATATCTCTTTGTCGGTATTCTGATATCAAACAACAAAAAAATAGTTATTTGCAACAGTTAATTGATGCCGTAGAAACCTCTCTTGGATTTACGGGAAATAATGTTCAATATACCGTACTTAACAAAATGCAATTTACTTCGCGTTTGCGACATTTTGAAATTCCTGGGCACGATTTAGAAGAGTTGTTGTTAAAGACATGGCCTGGATTAAATGCGGTAAAACGAGGCCGATCAGGCGATAATGTTTTCAAAGATTATATGATAGACAATATAGTGAGTGATTTCCCTGAATTTATTTCGGAAGACTTCGTGGAATTGTTTAGTAAAATTAAATAAGGATCTTGTATGGAACAGATAAACACAAAAGAGATTGTAACTGCAAAGGATTATCCCCTTTCCGATATTTTAAAAGGGAAAAAGTATACCGTTGATTATTTTCAGCGCGAGTATAGCTGGAAAAAGGAAAACATTCAGCAACTCGTTACTGATTTGGTAGATGCCTTTGAGAACGACTATAAACCTGGAGATGGCCCTGACAAAACAGCGGATTATCGTTCTTACTTTATGGGCCCAATTGTCTTGTGTGAAAAAAATGGAATATCGAGCATCATTGATGGTCAACAACGTTTGACTTCATTGACGTTATTCTTGATTTATTTACGACACAAGGCTGGAGATAAAGTTGCGGAAATTGATGATTTAATTTATTCGTCCCAAAGAGGAAATAAATCCTTCAACATCCAAATTCTAGAACGAGAAGAATGTATTAGGGCTCTTTTCGAAAAAGGCGAATATAATACAAAGGAAGATGATTCAACTTCTATAATCAATATGGAAGCTCGTTATAGTGATATTGATGAAGTGTTCCCGGATGACTTTGTTGGCGAAAAATTGGAATCGTTTGTCTATTGGATTATTTATAACATCATTATTGTTCGCATAAATACTACATCTGACAGGGAAGCGTACACTATTTTTGAAACGATGAATGATCGTGGATTACGCTTGTCTTCTGTAGATATGATTAAGGGGTTCATTCTTTCGAAATATTCTGATGGAAATAAACGGAAAAAACGGAACGAAAAATGGCAAGATGATGTTCAAGAATTAACAAAAATCGGAAAAGATGTTGATGTTCAATTTTTTCAGTCATGGTTAAGAGCTCAATTTGCAGAAACAATACGTCAAGGTAAAGTTGGTGCTCAAAATCAGGATTTCGAAAATATCGGCATGCGCTTCCACGCATGGTTCAGGGATAATTATGATAAGGGGCTATTGAATGCCGCTGTTAATAACGATATTTCGTCATTCATGGAAAATAATTATGACTTTTTCTTGAAAAATTTCATTAGAATAAAAAATGCGGAAGAAAATTTTGATATTAAACTTGAACATGTTTTCTATACTAAAATTCATGGTATCGCTGACTCTTTAAGATACCCGTTATTGTTGGCTCCATTGAATATTGATGACAATCCTGAAATTTGTGCAGAAAAAATTGATTTGGTTGCCAAGTATATTGATATATTCTGCGTTCGTCGTTCAGTGAATAGCACGATGTTTAGTCAAAGTGGCATTCGTTATACGATGTGTCAATTGGTGAAAACAATAAGAAATAAATCAGTAGAAGAATTAAAGACCCTTTTAAGGAAAGAAGTAAATGGCTTTGATAATAGTTCAAATTTCTCAAAGCTAGAAAAGTATATGCTGAAGAAAAAGAATGCGCATTTTATAAAGTATTATCTAGCGCGATTGACTTCTTTTGTAGAAGTTGGACAGGGTTCTGGAAGTAATTTCATAAATTACATGTTTAATCCTGGTTGCAAGCCATTTGAAATAGAACATATTTGGGCCGATAAATTTGAACAGCATAAAGATGAGTTTTCCCAAAAAGATGAATTTGGCGAATGGCGTAACAAAATTGGCGATTTAATGCTTTTGCCGAATGGATCTAATCAATCGTATGGAGATTTGCCTTACAACGACAAAGTAAAGCATTACATAAAGGAAAATGCATTGGCGAAATCCTTGTGTGATGAATCTTATAAAAACAATCCTAATTTCACCAATTTTGTAAAAAAGAATAATCTGTCTTTTAAACCACATGCTGAATTTAAAAAACAGGATATTCTTGATCGAGTGAATCTTTATAGAGAATTATCAAACATGATTTGGGGAAACATTTAGTTTTTGAAATTTAGTGGGCTATACAGAAAACTTCAAGAATTTTAAATAATTACTTTTTACACTATGAAAATCCAGTTCAAGTACCAGCAGTTCCAGGCAGATGCCGCGAAGGCCGTTTGCGATGTTTTCGCGGGGCAACCCTACTTGGAATCGAGCTACTTGATGGATTCGGGTACGACCAAACTCTTTGGCGGCAGTGTGCCTGCGCAGAGGGGCGTGACCGGGTTTTGTAACCAGCGTCTGGTGCCTGAATTGAGTGATTCCAAGGTGCTTGCGAATTTGCAGGCGGTGCAGTCGGCGAATCTTTTGCCGCAATCCGATAAGCTGGAAGGCCGCTACAACCTGACCATCGAAATGGAAACGGGTACGGGCAAGACCTACACCTACATCAAGACGATGTACGAACTGAACCGCGCCTACGGCTGGACCAAGTTTATCGTGGTGGTGCCGAGCATCGCCATTCGCGAGGGTGTCTATAAGTCGTTCCAGATTATGCAGGAACACTTTCTGGAAGAATACGGCAAGTCTATCCGGTTCTTTATCTACAATTCGCAGAACCTGACCGAGATAGACCACTTTGCGTCGGACAGCCACATCAACGTGATGATTATTAACTCGCAGGCGTTCAACGCTACGGGCAAGGACGCTCGCCGTATCCGCATGAAGTTGGACGAGTTCCGCAGTCGCCGCCCGATAGACGTTATCGCGAGCACGAACCCGATTCTGATTATCGACGAGCCGCAGAGTGTCGAGGGCAAAAAGACGAAAGAGGGCCTTGCGGAATTCCAGCCGCTGTTGACTTTGCGTTATTCGGCGACGCACCGCAAGGACGCCATTTACAACATGGTTTACCGCCTCGATGCAATGGATGCCTACAACAAGCACCTGGTCAAGAAGATTAGCGTCAAGGGCATTACGGTGAGCGGTTCTACGGCGACCGAGGGCTACTTGTACCTGGAAGGCGTTCAGGTGTTTACGGATAAGGCTCCTGTCGCGACTCTTGAATTTGATTGCAAGGGCAAGGGCGGCCTGCTCAAGAAAAAGGCCCATGTCACGAAGGGTTTTAATCTTTACGAACAGTCGGGCGGTCTTGAAGAATACAAGGACGGCTATACCGTTACCGAAGTGAACGGCAATGATTCCTCTGTGACTTTTACGAACGGCAAGAAGATTTATGCCGGCGACTGCGTGGGCGTGGTGAACGAGGAACAGTTGCGCCGCATCCAGATTCGTGAAACGATTATTTCGCATTTCGAACGCGAACGTGCGCTTTTCGGCAAGGGTATCAAGGTGCTTTCGCTGTTCTTCATTGACGAAGTCAAGAAGTATCGCGATTACGACGCTCCGGACGAGATGGGCATTTACGCCAGAATGTTCGAAGAAGAATATGAAGCCATCCGCAAGTCGATGCAGCAGGATTTACTGGAGAGCCCGGAGTATTTTGAGTTCTTGGAAAAGACGGATGCCCACAAGGCGCATGCGGGGTATTTCTCCATCGACAAGAGCAAGAAGGGCGGCGGTCGCTTTGTGGATAGCAAGGTCGCTCGCGGGTCATCGGATTCAGATGATATCGATGCCTATGACTTGATCATGAAGGACAAGGAGCGTCTGCTTTCACGTGAAGAGCCTGTCCGCTTTATATTCAGCCATTCCGCATTGAAGGAAGGTTGGGACAACCAGAACGTGTTCCAAATTTGCACGCTCAAGAGTAGCGCTTCGGAAGTCCGCAAGCGGCAAGAAGTGGGCCGCGGCTTGCGTTTATGCGTAAATCAGAACGGCGAACGCATGGACGAGAGCGTTTTGGGCGGTGACGTACATTCGGTGAATGTACTTACGGTTATCGCGAACGAGAGTTACGAGGATTTCGCGAAGGCGTTGCAGACCGAAATGGCGGAAACGATTGGTAGCCGCCCGGTCAAGGTGACGATAGACCTGTTCAAGGGAAAGTCGTTTACGTCGGAAGCCGGCGAAAAGTTGTTTGTAACGGATGACTTTGCGCAGACGGTTTACGATGCGTTGCTGGAATGCGGCTATGTGAAGAAGGGTGCATTGACGGATAAGTATCGCACGGACAAGGCTGCGGGTACGCTATGCCTTTGCGAAGAAGTTGCTCCTTATTCTGCAAGCATTTGTGGCGTTCTTGATACGCTTTACGATGCCGATGCGATTAAGCCCGAAGATGCCCGCAAGAACAATGTGGAACTGCACTTGAACAAGAACAAGTACAATTCCAAGGAGTTCAAGGAACTCTGGCAGAAGATTAACGCGAAGTCTGCTTACGTGGTGGATTTCGAGACGGATGAACTTGTCCGTAAATCGGTCGATGCGCTGAATGCGAATTTGCGCGTGACGAAGATTTTCTTCAGGGTGTCGCAGGGTTCCCTGGATAAAATCAAGTCCAAGGAACAGTTGGAAGCAGGCAATGCCTTCAAGATGGAATCTACGGAATCCAGGGCTGCCGTCGCCACCGCAAATTCCAGCGTCAAGTACGACTTGATTGGAAAGATTGTCGAAGATACGGGACTTACCCGCAAGACCATTGGCGAAATTTTAGGCAAAATCCAGAAGCCCGTCTTTGACCAGTTCCAGGAAAACCCCGAAGAGTTTATCATCAAGGCGAGCCGCCTAATCAACGAGCAGAAGGCGACCGTCATCATTGAACATATCACTTATAATAAGCTGGAATCTAGTTACGAGACGAGCATCTTTACCGACAACACGATGAAGGGGCGCCTCGGCATGAATGCTTGCGAAACGCACCAGCATTTGTACGACCACCTGATTTACGATTCCAGTAACGAACGCGACTTCGCACAGAAACTGGAAACGAGCAAGGAAGTTTCGCTCTATATCAAGCTGCCCAAGGGATTTTTTATCAATACGCCCGTTGGCAAGTATAATCCCGACTGGGCAATCGCCTTCCATGAGGGCGAAGTCAAGCACGTGTATTTTGTCGCCGAAACCAAGGGTTCTATGAGCACTATGGAACTCCGCGAAATCGAATCTGCCAAAATCAAGTGCGCCCGCAAACATTTCGCCGCCATCTCCAGCGACTCCGTCACCTACGACGTGGTGGATTCTTACGAACGCCTGCTGGATTTAGTGAAGTAAATTTATTTCTTCCGCATCTTCCCGCCGGCGATCTCCTTGAGGTTGTTTCGGTGTTTCAGAGTTATTGAGTCGTCGCGAATCTCCGACATTGTCAATCAAGTAAGGCGCCTTTTTAGGCCTATAACGTTATCTTGAAAACAGCGTTGATAACAATTTCATGGGTATTTTGATATTTTTTATCATTTTTTGGAAAATTGAATGTAGTTTTAGGTAGTAGAATATATAATCAATATATGGTATTTTATGGAAAACGACATTATAACGCCTGAAGAAATCAAGAAACTAAGCAAGCAGGAGCAGATTAAAAGAATTGCTTATTCCCATTATCGTGCGTTTAAAATATCTGACGTATGTCATGATGCATTCACATCAATGAATAATATCTTGAATGATGTGGCAAAAGGTTATGCTGGTCGTGAGATTCTTGAACTTTTACAAAATGCGGATGATGCCTATACCAAATATGTTAATATGGGTGGTACTCCGGAATCGGATGTTGGTGTATTATTTGAATACGATGATGATACTCTTGAGGTTTCCAATAAGGGTACGCCATTTGATTTTGAAGCGTTTAGCAGTATTTGCGATGGATATAAATCACCAAAAAAAGATAAATATGATGACAATGGCTATATAGGGAATAAGGGGATTGGATTTAGGTCTGTCTTGAATTGGGCGGATTCTATATCTATCTACTCTGATGGATATTATGTAGGCTTTTCGAAGGAGTATGCTCAAAAAAAATTCAAGGAATTGAATTCCGAAAGTACGTACATCAAGGATATTTGTGACAGAAATCCTAGCCTATCGTATCCTATTTTTTCTGCTCCAGTTTGGTTGAATGCTGGATATGTAAAAGAGGGTTATTGCACGACAATCAAGTTACAGCTGAAAGAAGTTAACGTTCAGGATAGCATAAAGAACTTTGATGCCTTTTCGCTGTTGTTTATGCAGCATATTACGAGTGTTCGATTTAAGGGCAAAGATTCAGATGTGACTTATAGAAAAATCGAACGGCATGAAAATGATTTTAAAGTTTTCGACATTTATGAAAATAATGAATTGAAGAGGTCTTTTTATTTCTTTTCGGAATCGTTGAATAACTATATTCAAAAGAAGGCCATTGCAATTCCAGTAGATTTTCTCAGAATTGAAAACGCCAAAATGTACACATTCTTCCCGATAAATAATAATGATTCACCTTTTAATGCGCTTTTGCATGCCACTTTTGAACTTGACCCAACAAGAAACTCTATTACGAAGATTGATAAGAATAAATCAACTTTTGAAGATTTGCTGGAATATTATGTAAAGACCGTATGTACGCATTTTGCAAAGAAAGAATTTGGAAATAGAATAGTTGATTTGTTGATGATAGACAAGAAAGAAGCCTTCCGTCAGGTCAATCCAAACTGGTATGAAAAGATCTCTCTCTTCTACAAAGAAAAATGCAAAGATAATATACAGTTATTTACTGTAAATGGTGATTTTATCAAAGTTAAAGATAACCCCGTGTTGAATTATAAAAGAGAGGCGTCGTGGAGAAGGTCTTATGAAGCGAAAAGAGGTGTGGAATGTTTAGGATTTTATTATCCTGAACATTTTAAAAAAGACAACCTTGATTATCCAACAACTTGGCTTGATAAATTGTTAAGCCCACTGCCTATTAGGGAAAACGATTTTCTGAAAGAATTAGGCGTAACAACTACTTATTTGTCCAAAGAAGGCAATTTTAATAATCTATATCTCCTACTTCAGGCCATGGAAAAACGGTGTTCCGCACAAGAAAACTGCGAATCGTTTGTTTTTTGGTGCGAAGAGTATGCAAAAAAACAAAGTAAAAAGAAAACTACACTTGTCTGGCCGAATCTTTTGAAAACACAAAATGGCGAATTTGCACACGGCGAAATATTCTTTCAAGATGACGATGTTACTGATGCTTTGCCCGATTTGGCTGGAGATCCGATTCCGATTTTGGATGGAGAATATGCCACTTGCCTGAAACAGATAGTAAAAAATAAACTCGAAGTTGCATACCCAAACGTAACTACCTGGTATCAATGTTTCCAATTCCATTTTAAAAATGATTTTTTGCGCCCGTATAATTATTTTGAAATTGCAAAATACCTAAAGAGAAATGTTAGTTTACCGACTAGATTATATATAAAGTGGATATTAGCGAATTATGATAAGATAAAAAAAGATAGCGGTTCTACGGAGGATAAGTTTGTGAAAGAAATTATAAGCAGACTTCCCGATGCTGCAGGACGTAGTCAAGAGCTTCCCCTTTTATATATGAGCGAGGAAATGGGGAATGAATTAGGGGCACAAATTTTTAAAGCCTTGCCTGTATATCATAAAATAGCGCCATTAAGTTTTTTTGATATTGAAGATTCTCAGCTAGAATCATTGAAGCGGCTATTGAATAATGCTGGTATACATCAGTTCCCGCCCAGTTTCTCTGATGGAGGAGAAGAAAATTGGAAAGATGCGTTTAGTAATTTGGATACGGAGATTCTCTTTCAGTGGATAAATAATGATGAGAATCTTTATTCGGAAATTCAAAAAAAGTTTTTTCCTTATTTTGGTGCTGAAATTAAGGATATAAAATGGATAAAAATAGGAAATGGCAAGTTTACAACAACGCAATGCCTCTATATAGGAAATCGTGAAACAGAGCTCCCTAAATATTATCCGGGTTGTATTTCAGAAAAATGGCTTAGGAATATAGCCTCTATAGCAGGAATGAAATTAGACGTTATAAGGGGATTGTTGATAACTCTTGGAATGAAGGAGAGCCTCAAGGATCTAGAGTCGCAAGATTTCTATCAGTTGTTGCTGAATCTGCAAACCTCCGGGAATGAACAGGCTAAGCCTATCTTGAAGCGAATTTACGGTGAGATAGCGGATGGCTCGGCGAGCTCTTTGCTAACGCAGGATTCTAGTGCGAGGACGAAGTTTAAGTCTGATGGGTTAATTCTTACCAAAGACGGTTCCTTGTTGCCCCATTCAAAGGTGTTCTACGCAAATACGCAGGTGCTAAATCTTGCGGGAGACCCTTTGATAAACTTGCAGCTCAGAAAGAATACCAGCACGGTTAAAGATGTGTTCTTTGTAGAACCGTTCCAGGAGCGATACAAGGTCGTGCCAAATGAAAATAAGCAGGTGTGGTTTAGGGATGCTTTCCTAGATGACATCAAGTGCTGGGCGGTTTACATCTATTGTTTAAGACGCCGCAAAAATTCAGATGGCGACAGGGGCACGCTAAAGAAATTCTATAAGAGCATCTGTCTTGTAGACCAAATTTCAGTAAGTTTTGATAACGGTGAACCCATCCTTATTCCAGGTGGTTTCCGCTTGGTTGAAGACCAAGAGGGCAACAAGAAATGGTTTATATGTGTTGGCGATGTAGGCGGTGTTCCTTATGAGGAATTCAAAAGCCAGAACGAGGTCTTGATTGTCGAGGCTCTTATGCAGTTGCTGTCATCTGCCTTGAACTTGACGGATGAGCATACCCTGCGGCAGTATGCGGATTTGTTTGTCCGAAGGACTGAGTATAGGAAAAGTATCCTTAAGGCGGAATTGAATGATGACTCTCAATACGAATCGGCAAAATTCGAATTGTATGGAGAAACTGCAGAGACAACAGAACTCTTGCAGAAATTTAGCGCCGCACAAATTGCCGTTGACGATGAACTTGAAAAACTAGTCAAGAAGCTGGATTTCGACAAGATAGAGTCCCCCAGTCAAAAGGAAACCATAAGAAAAATCCTGCAGAAGCTGGGAATGGACTTGTCGACGTTCAATAATCAGTTTAGAATGGCCTTTTCGCTGGTGCATGCGAATGCAAAGTTGCTGGAGCTTGCGTTTAAAATAAAGCAAAAATATTGCGATTTGCTGATTTGGAAAACGCTGGAGCAGTCTACGGACGAAGAACAATCGAGGTATAACCAGCGTCGGGATGAATTGCAGAGGGCGATTGAGTCTGAAATCGTGGGGCTCAGTGACAATTCGTTTGAATTTGATGCGGCTGGTTATGTGGAGCAGTTCCTGAAGGCGAAGAACTTGCCGGTAACGTTCCAGGAACAGGATTTGGAAAACGAGGTGAGCGCAATCCAGAAAGAGAATAAGGGCGCCTTGCTGGAAATGTCCGACGAAGAACAAGTCTACCGATTCTTGGCTGAAGGCAGTAACCGTAACCTGCTAATGTTTAGGCAGAGTTCTATTAAGGCGAAGTTCTCGCAATGGCTTGAAAGCGATAAGCCGGAAGAGCCGCAAACTCCCGAAGAAAAGGAGCTGAAAGAACTCCCGAGAAAGATTAAAGAAATAACATCTAGGGGTGGAGAAGTTACGACTGGTGCCGAACCATTGGAGTCTCCGGTAATCAGGGTTGTGCAACCCCGTCATGGCAAGGTCGGTACCCGGAACAGGAAAATTGTGACGGAAGATGCCGATGAAAATCGCGATAAGGGCGATGATGCGGAATTGTTTATTGTCAACAGGCTGCGCGAGAAGAATATTGACGCGGTGACAAATTTCTTTGCGGGAGAGGCTTATGTTGTGAACTGGCGTTCGGCTGCATCTTTCCGCAAAGAGAATAATGTGAATTGCGATGACTCTGTTGGCTATGATGTTGAACTCGTTAGCGAGACAAAGAAACTATTTGTAGAGGTAAAAACCAGTAGTGATAAGGGAATACGGTTCTTTATTTCTGAAAACGAATACAAAACGCTAAAACAGAATGAGAACTATCTGATTTTGTATATCCCGAATAATCATGTCCTAGATAACCCTGAAGCGGAAGTGGAATACGTGCCAATATGGGCTAAGGATATAGAAAAGTACAACCCGAAACCCTGCAAGTATCTTGTGCTGGAATCGCTGACATAAACAACCAACAAACCATTTTGCCGACGTTGGCAAAATGGTATTTTATTTCTTCCTCAGCTTCCCGCCAGCGAATACCACCAAGAGAGCTCCCACGGCTACGCCGCAGACCTTCTTGAGGTCGTTTCGGTTTTCCAGAGTTTCTGAGTCATCGCGGGTGTCCTTGGCAACTAGATTCTATTTTTTTGACAATCCAGCGACCGTCTCTTTTTGAACCGACTCGTTCAAGCGTTCCGTACTGCTGCAACTTCGCTAGATCACGTTCAATCGTCCTTGGGGTGACGGCAAACTTTTCTGCCAATTCCTTTTCGGTAAGGAAGTTGTTCTTTTTCAGCGCTGCGATAATCTTTTCTTGACGGGCGGTCAAGTGGATGGTTTCTGCAACTGGCGTCTCGACTTCAACATTCTGAACATCCTTTAGTGCTCCCAGAATCTTGTCCAGCATGAATTCGACAAAAATACTGCAGTCGCTGGCCGTGCTTGATGCGTTAATTGCGTTGTAGTATTCCTGTTGGTTGGCGTAGACCAGATTCTCGACAGGCAGGTGCGCAAAGACGGGGTTCCACTTGCCTAGAATAAGGGATTGCCACAGGCGGCCCATTCGTCCGTTGCCATCCCGGAACGGGTGGATGAACTCAAATTCATAATGAAAGATGCAGGACCGAATCAGCCAATGCATCTTGCTCCTCTTTAGCCAAGAAAAGAGGTTCTTCATCAGGATGGGCACCATTTTCGGTGGCGGAGCGAAATGGACGCACTTTTTCCCTTTAAATACGCCTTCATTGCAATTCCTGTATTTGCCCGCGTCGGGAATCATTCCCTGCATCATTACGGCATGGGCCTTGAGCAAGTCCTTTTCAGAAAATGCGTTTAGTGAGGGGTACAGTTCGTAGGTCCGCAGGGCGTTTTTTACTTCTAGGATTTCGCGTGCAGGGGCGGCAACCCGCTTGCCTTCGATGATGTCGGACACCTGGTCTTCAGAAAGCATGTTACCTTCTATCGCCAGGGAACTGTGGATGCTTTGAATCTGGTTGACCCTGCGCAGGCGCAGACTATCCGGCTGTTCCAACCGGATGGCAAACCGTTCGACCTTGGCCGCAATCTCTGCTGCAAGGATGACTATCGCCGTGTTGAGCGTAAAGGGCGGCTCATATTTATCCGACATTTTCATGGACATCTTATCCGACATTAATCCGACATTATTCCGACATCCTAAATATATATTATGCACCGTTGCCGGTCAAGTAGAATGCTTTATTTCTTCCTCAGTTTCCCGCCGGCGAATACTACCAGGAGGGCGCCAGCGGCTACGCCGCCGACCTTTTTGAGATCGCTCCAGAATTGCCGCCGTTTGGCCTTGCACTGCTCGCAAAGCTTCTCGGTGTCTTCGGGCTTTTCGCAACCGCACTTTTTGCAGGTGTTCCAGAGTTTTTGGGTCATGGCGGAATCTCCTTAGCGTATGGATTCTAATATACACTTTTATTCCGACATCGTCGGTAAAGTAGAGCTGCTTTTGGGGGTCGATGATACTGTAGCAGGTGGTCAAGTGGGTGGTCAAATAGGTGGTCAAATCTTGGACGTTCTCAATGGTTCGGGGAAAAGTTCGGTGAAATAGAAAAGAGGCCTAAAAAATGGCCCAAATGTTCCCAACGTATGACACAATAAACGACACAATAAATGGCACAATATCAGCCATAAATTGGGGCAGCTGTGTTGCCCCAATCTGAAATCTTGCAGAAATGTCCAATACATTGTCCAATAAAATGTCCAATAAAGAATGATGGCGGTTGGGTGATGAGTTGGGCAATAAGTTGGGTTAAAGATTGGGTGATAGGTTAAACGATAGGATAAGTGAGAGGATAAAAATGGCCCGCTTTGTAAAATTTTCTTCCCCCTCTTGCCAACTTTTTAGATATTAGGTACATTACCGTCCGACGCATCTCGCTGTTTTAAGGCGAGGTGCGTTTTTCGTTTACAACGCAACGCGCTTCGCCTCGGCAATGGAAATAAACAAGTTTATTTCCGCTGCTCTCGGCTTGGGCGCGTTTGTTTTAACCGGGTTTTCGGTTTTGCAAGAACGCCTCTAACATCAACCAGCCGCAATTTGTGGCAATATGGAGGCAAAAAAGCTTATGGCAAAATCAGAAGATCTTATAAAGAACCTAGTGGCCATTCCGCATGAATATGAGTGGCTAGACTTTAAGGAAAGTTGGTTTTCAAAAGACGAAATTGGCGAGTATATTTCGGCGATTTCAAACGGGGCGGCCTTGTGTGGCCGGGAATTTGGCTATATCGTGTGGGGAATCCATAATTCAACCCACGAAATCATAGGCACAACTGTAAACTTCGACAAGGACGTTGATCACGAACCCTACAAGCATTATCTCGCCCGGAATTTAAAGCCAAGCGTTGCTTTTGAGGTCGAAGAGGTTCAGATTGACGACAAACGCCTTGTTTTATTGTCTGTTCCCGCCGCGAAATCAGTCCCGACGAAGTTCCTGTCGCAGGCTTTTATCCGAATCGGTTCAAGCAAGGAAAAGCTCTCTAAGTTCCCTGAATGGGAGATTCGTCTTTTGAATACGTTGTCTAACGGCATTCCGACAATTGTCAGTATGGCCGCACCCGATTATGCGCAGGAACTGACATTTGAAAAACTGTTCATGTATTATGGGGCAAAAGGGGTTGCCCTCCGCAAGGAAACTTTCAAGAAATCGCTCAAGCTCTTGACTGCAGACGGGCGTTACAATATCATGGCACTGCTGCTTTCGGATGCGAATGACATTCCAATTCGTGTGTCTGTTTTTAGTGGCAAAAGCAAGGCTGATACGTTGTTTTCGGTCAAGGAATACGGGAACACCTGCATCTTATACGCGATGGATAAAATTCTAGAATACGGCGATGCCATCAATATAATCCAGGCGGATGAACGAGGCCGCATTTCAGAACGAAAGGATGTTCCTCTTTTTGACTACGAGGCATTCCATGAAGCGGTATTGAACGCGTTTATTCATAACAAGTGGCTAGGCATGAATGCCCCCATGATAAGCGTCTTCACGGACCGCATTGAGATACTTTCGCATGGCGGTCTCGGACTTGAGCCGGATTTGGAAGGGTTTTACAAGGGCGTGAGTATCCCTGTCAACGAAATTCTTGCCTCAATGTTCTTGCAGTTGCGGCTAAGTGAACGATCAGGCCGCGGTGTGCCGAAGATTGTCGGGGCGTATGGTCGAGATTCTATAAAGATCGAGAAGAATTTCATTGTGGTGACGATTCCGTTCAACAGGATTAATGTAATGCCGTTTGAGTTGAATGAGGGCGTTGACTCTGATGTTCCCAATGGTTCACAGAAAGGTTCGGTGGAAAGTTCGGTGAAAAGTTCGGTGAAAAGTTCGGTGAAAAGTTCGGTGAAAATCATCGAAATGATGAAAGAAAACCCTAAAATTACCATACCCATGATAGCGGAATCACTACGGGTGACAACGAGAGCCGTAGAAAAGAATATTGCAAAGCTACAGGCCGAAGGCATTGTAAAACGCGTTGGGCCCGATAAAGGAGGCTATTGGGAAGTAAGTTAAATCAAGTTAAAAAGAGTCCTATGAGCACCTGAATAATCTATCTTTATAGCGTATGGTTGACTCTACTGATGAAAAGAAAAAAGCCGAGGAGCGCCGCACCGCCGAGCGTCGCGAACGCATCAAGAAGATGCGGGGGTGGCTTTCACCGCGGGACACTGGGCCAGACGACTTTGGGCCCGAAGATGCAGCGCTGTACTATGGCGAAGGGCATAACGGCTGGAATCGGTAGGGTGCAAGATGCTTGTCAAGATTCTGGTAGATAATATTGCCGGTGGCACGGATTCTGCGCTTAATAACAGTTGTGCGCCCGGCAATAACTGCGCAACCCTCTGCGGAGAGTGGGGGCTTTCTGTCTACATAGAGTTCGAGGGCAACCGTTACCTGTTAGACGCCGGGGCCTCGCGCCGGTTCGCACGCAACGCCGCCGCCATGGGCATAGACCTTTCAAAAGTAGACACGGCAATCCTCAGCCACGCCCACTACGACCACGCCAACGGACTTTCGGAATTTTTCAGCATCAACGAAAAGGCCTCCTGCTTTTTGAGGCAAGGCGCCGCCGAAAACTGCTACCATACCCACAAACTTTTCGGACCATTCGCCTACCACGAATACATCGGCATACGCAGGGGCTACCTGAAGCGTTTTGCCGGCCGCATCCACTTTGTCGAAGGCGATGCAGAGATTGCCCCAAACGTATACCTGGTTCCCCATAAAGACAGCATCATGAGCCCAGAGGCCCGTGCCCACATCGCACAGGCGGCAGGGCTTTCTATCAAGGAAAACGGCCGTTACCGCTACGACAGTTTTGACCACGAGCAGAGCCTGGTCTTTGACACTCCCAAGGGCCTTTTCGTGATGAACAGTTGCAGCCATGCCGGCGCCGACAACATCGTAAAAGGAATCGAGGCCACCTTCCCGGGCAAAAAGATTTACGGAATCCTTGGCGGGTTCCACCTATACCGCTACAAAGACGAAGCGGTCTACGCCTTTGCCAAGCGCCTGCTAGAATTAGACGTGCAAAAGATCTACACGGGCCACTGCACCGGCAATCGCGCCTACGAGATACTGCACGAAGTTCTAGGCGAAAGGGCCTGCCAGATGTTCACCGGCATGTCTATAGAAGTGTAGCCTTAGTTAGTAATCCTCGTTTGCACTGTAGCAATCATCCAATCTTGCGACTACCGGTTGACACCGTGCAGACGGATTCAAAAATTCTTCAAGGCATCCAGAGCTGATAACTTCCTCTTCGATACTTGCGCATGCCTCATTGATTCCGGAGTTATCACCCGAGTCAGTGTCATAATCAACATCTGCGCAGGTCATGCCTTCAAAGGGCAGCGTATAAAAATACAGGCTCATCTTTTTCATGAATTGCTCAAAATCGCACTTGAGTACGGCATTCGGGTCACAAGAAGCCTCCTTGTAGGTTGCGCCCGGAGTATTGTTGCAAAAAGTCTTGACAGAATCTATAACAGCCAAATCCGTGGTTTGCACTTCTTCGCATTCGCCATCTTGAACGAAGAAGCAAGAAGCAACCTTCAGCCCATTGCCGGGCGTTCCAGAGGCACCGCTCGGTGAGTTGCCGGACCCACTGCCGCTACAACCTTCGACGGGTTCGTCCAAGAGCATAGCAGCCCATGTACCCATCGACCCGCACTGCATGGTGACATTTATATCTTCAACGAAAATTTTCTCGCACTGGTTTTCCGTAGTCGAGCATAGATAGTTGTTGACCTCTATGCCGGTCTTGACCCTGCCATTTTCGGGAAGGGTTGCCGATGGTGCCGAGTTGGAACTGTCGCTACCGCAAGCGACAAGTGTCATAGCCGCGACAGAAGCCGCAGAAAGGATGATTTTGTTGATATTCATAACTACTCCTTGTTGTTAATTTCTTGTGTAGGCCTGCACCTCTTCCATGCAGGAATTCTTTAGCTGCTCCGCTACGTCTTCTAGCGTTTCACGGACAGGCTTGGTCAAAAAAGGCAGTTCGATAGTACAAGTGAACCTGACTCCGCATTCACATCCACCTGGAGGTGTTTGGAATACGCCTCCCCGTTCCTGGCACGACTCCCTATAGGGCTCCATTAGTTTTTCACATAGAAACGGAGGATAAAACACATAGAAGTTGTAAACCTTCTCGTTGATGGCCACTCCCTGGTCGGTAGGCACGATGTAGATAACTTCGTGGGTGTTTTTCCATACCACACCATCAATAGATACGTCCGAATCCATTAATCCCCAATAATCAACGCTGTTCTGTTCGGGGTAAAGGTTGACCAGGCACGACTCCGATGCATCAATGTCGTCGAAGAACTCAAAATACTCCTCCCTTGGAGTATTCAGGTGTATGCTGTACCATTCGCATTGATCTCTCACTCTAGAGGGAGTGTCAACGGAAGATTCACCCAAGACTTCCCTTATGGAATCTATCTGCACGGGATCCACCCTGTATTCCGCCGTCACGGTATTACCCTCTACCGCACCACCGCCGAGCTTGTCGTCGCTATTGGAGCAGGCGAAAAACGAAAGCGCCAAGAAGGCTAGGACTATGCTAGATATTGTCATCGTTTTCCTTGTCTGACTCGATGGTGGTCATAGGAAACATCTGCAAGTTGAGCCTATAAACCCTATCCACGTTTTCTTCCTTGGTTACAATATCCAGAATCTTTTTACGGCAAGAGGCCAACGCCCCCAAGACCTTGGTATAGGACTGCCGGGAAAGCCCCATGGTGATACCCGTGATTTCTCGCCATTCCGGGGGAACGTCGTCTAAAGCCTGTTCCGCAAGCCTTGCCATTTGCCGATTCATGGCCCGCAAGGCAAGCGGAATACCCTGTTCATCCCCTTCCACTATTTTTTCTGTTTGACGGTAACCACCACGACCGTTACTTTTTAAGAGTCCTGCCCTTAAAAGAAAGCCAATGGAGTCTGCCACCTCTGCAGGGGATACCACAAGGCGGCAACGTTTCGCTATAGATTCGGCGCTAGGCTTTTCCATGGAGCAGGCTAGTTCGCGAACCACCGCATGGAGCCAGGTCGCATAGAATTTCTGATACCCGACGCCCATCTTGCGGACCGCGTTTTCCTTGGCGATTACCTGCATTTTTTCAAAGGCGGCCTTTCCCTTTTTGGAGTCCTTGGACTGGTTGTAAATAACTAAGTTCTGGAAAAAGACTTTTTCGAAACCCACCAAATCCATAGCATCTGCAACCCGCTCGGCAGAGGGGGCACTCAGTTTGGACTTTCCTTCGGAAACCAATTTCAAAAAATTCGGGGAAATAAATTTCGCACGCCTAGAAAATTCTCTCCACGAAAAGGAGGAACGTTTCTTTTCGCAAACGTAGTAGTCGCGGATATACTTGCGGTAATCCTTGTATTGCAGGATAGACTTCATCAACATAAAAAATAAATCCTTGAAAATGCAAAAAAAATGACTTTTTGCGGTTTTTTAGAATCGGATTATTACAAAGTGAATCATATGATACACTTTGTATTATATGTAGACATCATGGTTTTGAACGACGATGTTAACGCTACTTGCGCTGCTCGCGCGGCTTGCGACGCTTCCGTTTTTTAGGCGAGAGCGGTTCGCCGAGGCCATCTATGAGGGAGCGGGTCAGTTCTTCGTCGCCCTGGGCCAAAAGTTCTTTTTGGGGAGTCGCAAGTTTTTTGATGCGAGCCTCTAGCCTGAGGGCGTATTCTTTGCTGGGGAGCTCGAACTGCCGGAGGATTTTTTCGGGAGGGAATGCCTTGGTGAACTTGGCCCCATGACCTGTGCGGTGTTCCTCAAAACGGGCGGCCACGTCTACAGCGTAACCCGTGTAGATGCGGTTCCCGGCACAGCGCAGCATGTAGACAAAGTGTGGCATGGTTATTCTAAGAGGAATATAAAAATAGTCTAGATTCCGGGTCAAGCCCGGAATGACGAAAGTAGTTGCCGGAATGACGATGGTGGCGGGATTCTAGATTCCGGGTCAAGCCCGGAATGACGTAGAGAAAATTATTATCATTAGACATTATGGAACATAAAAGAGAGCGCGAGACTTTTAAGACCAGACTTGGATTTTTGCTGATTGCCGCGGGCTGTGCCATTGGACTTGGCAACGTGTGGCGTTTCCCCTACATCGCGGGGCAATACGGCGGTGCGGCCTTTGTGCTGCCCTACCTGGGATTCCTGCTGTTCCTGGGGCTCCCGGTGCTCATGGCGGAACTGGCCATTGGGCGTGGCGGCAAGAGCGGTATCGGCATGGCTTTTGACAAGCTTGAGCAGCCCGGCACCAAGTGGCACTGGGCCAAGTTCCCGCTGATCAGCGCCAACTACATTTTGATGGCGTTCTACTCTGTGGTTACGGGCTGGATGTTCTTCTACTTCTACAAGATGCTCACCGACAGCGAATTCTTGAAGGGCACTCCCGACCAGATTGCAAGCGGCTTCGGCGAGATGCTCTCGAACCCACCGCTGCTGATTTTCTGGATGACCGTGGCCATTGTCTTGGGCCTTGGCATTGTGTCTCTCGGGCTGCGCAAAGGTGTGGAACGCATTACCAAGAAGATGATGATCGCGCTGTTTATCATCATGATCTTGCTCGCCATACGGGCGGTGACACTGCCGGGTGCGGGCAAGGGCATTGAATTCTACCTGCTGCCCTCCCTGGAACGTCTGTCACAGTCCGGCAAGGGAATGGGAGAAGCCATCTTCGCGGCATTTGCCCACGCCTTCTTTACCCTGAGCATCGGTATCGGTAGCATGGCCATTTTCGGAAGCTACATCAAGAGGCAGCATTCCCTGACCAAAGAGGCGGCGAGCATCTGTGCCTTGGATACCGTGGTGGCGCTGGTGGCGGGCCTTATCATTATCCCCTCGTGCTTTGCCTTTGGGCAGTCCCCTGCGCAGGGCCCCGGGCTTATCTTTGTTACTTTGTCCAACGTGTTCGCCATGATGCCCGCGGGCCGGTTCTGCGGCGCGGCGTTCTTCTTGTTCATGTCGTTTGCGGCTCTTTCTACCCTGATTGCCGTGTTCGAGAATATCGTGGCCTTCTGGATGGACCTGAAGGGCTACAAGCGCCGGAAGGTGGCGTTCTGGAACGTGATTGCGGTGTTCCTGATGTCGCTCCCCTGCGCCCTTGGGTTCAACGTGCTCTCCGGATTCGAGCCTTTTGGCCCGGGCAGCTGCGTGCTTGACCTGGAAGACTTTATCGTGAGCAACACCATGTTGCCTGCAGGCGCCATATTCATGGTGGTGTTCTGCTGTAACCGCTACGGTTGGGGCGAAGAAAAATTCTTCAACGAAATGAACACGGGCGAGGGCCTAAAACTCCCCCGCCACAAGCTCGTCAAGATTTACTTCAAGTGGATTCTGCCTGCCCTGATCACGATTCTGCTTATCCAGGGCTACCTGACCAAGTTCGCGCCGGAACTGGCAGCCAAGATATTCTAGACAATCGTCAGAATGTCGCTGAAACCTGTGATGTCCAGGACTTCCATGATTTCGGCACAGACGTTCTTGACTTCCATCTTGCCCTGCTTGTTCATCTTCTTCTGAGCGCTGAGCAACACGCGGAGCCCTGCCGAAGAAACGTATTCCAGCTTGGCAAAGTCAAAGATCAAGGCGGTGAGCCCGTCCAGGCTCGCATTGACGACCTGTTCCAATTCGGGTGCGGTGATGGTATCCAGACGACCTTCCAAAGCCAGGGTCAAAGTGGTATTGTCACGGGTCTGTTCGATTTTCATCTTGTACCTCTATCTGATTTTCTTAAAAATAGTAAAATAATTCTGGTCACCCTTACGTTCGTATTGAACGTCATCCATGGTTTTCTTCACCAAAAAGATGCCCAGGCCCCCTATTTGCCGTTCTTCCACAGGGAGCGAAACGTCGGGGTCGTCGTTTTCTAGGGGGTTATAGGGCTTGCCCCCGTCCACAAAAGTCAGGGAAAACATAGACGTAGGTTCGTCCAGGTTGGCCACAACCGTCACGGACTTGGCTCCGGAATATTGGACGATATTGCTGAACACCTCGTCTATAGCTACATCGACCTGGATGGTAGCCTTGGGCGAAGGCTCGTAGGGTTCCAGCATGGACTCCACAAAGGCGGTAAGAGCCTCGCCTTTTTCAATCGACGCATCGACAGTTGTTTCTTTCGTGGCCATAATCGTGGCAAAATATACTCATTAAGACTTGGGTGTTTAGTCCCTTTTGGGCTAGATGACGCATGAATCCCGTGTTTTTTATGTACATTAATGTTACGCATATCAAGGAGTGTTTATGATAACCATGTTCAAGACTTTTGCAGGGCGAGCCGTTCTAGCCACGGTGTTTTTTGCACTGGCCGCTACAGGCTGTTCCGATGATTCTAGTTCCGGAGCAGATGTCACTGCCGGAATGGACGAACCTGATTGGCGAGAACATTGCCTAGAGGTCATCAACAAGTACCGCGCTACAGAAAACCTGGAACCGGTAGCACTTGCCGACGAAGAAAAGCAGAAATGCGCCGACGAACAGTCCGCCGATGACCTGGCCGAAAACAAGGCCCACGGGCATTTCAAGGCCTGCGGGGAATGGGCGCAGAACTCGGGCCCCAATGCCAACATGTCAAATGGCCGCAAGGCTGCCGACGTGGCCGAGTATTACCTAGACATGATGTGGGGCGAAAAGAAACTGGTAGAAAGCGGTGAACGCGATCTTGAAAAAGATGAGGACTACCCTTACATCGGCCACTACAAGAACATGCGCGGCAAGTATACCAAGGTCGCTTGCGGTATTGCCGTTTCTAAAGACGGAACCACGGGTTGGTTCAACGTGGACTTTTTCTAATTCTCAACGGATTTTTCTCAAGGCATAGGAAAAAGATGAAAAAGAGATTTGGTTACCTTACGATTGCCTTCGCGGTTTTTGCGATGGCGGCTTGCAGCAGTTCCGACAGCCCCACAGAGGCAGGACAGCCACAGATCCAGGCGGAAAACGAGTCGTCTTCTTCGGGCGCAGACTTACCTGAATCTTCTGAGACGGCGGCGCCCAAATCCGCTGGCTCAACAGTACTTTCTTCTGCTGAATCGGCAGTTCCCTCTTCTGCCGGGTCTTCCGAAACAACGACGCCTGAATCTTCTGAATCGGGGGTGCCAAATTCCTCTGAATCGGGAGCGCCGGAGTCGGCCGGGTCAACGACTACCTCTTCGACATCTACCCTGACTCCCCTACAGGAATACGAACAGGCGCAGCCCTTTATTGACGACGGCTGGAGAGACGAATGCCTGAAGCTTGCCAACGAATACCGCGCCACCGAAGGCGTAGCGCCCTTGGTTCTTGCCGATGACGATGTCCAGTATTGTACCATCCAGCAGGCCGCTGCCGACATGGAAGAAAACAAGGCTCACGGGCACTCAAGAATGTGCGGTATCGGTGCGCAGAATTCTGGGCCGAACTTTAGCACCAGTTGGAAGAAAAACGCCACCGCAGCGGTGCAGTACTACATCAAGGCGATGTGGGAAGACGAGAAGGCCCTGGTCACCAGCGGGCAGCGCGATCCGGATAAAGACGAGGACTACCAATACATCGGGCATTACCTGAACATGCGCAATTCCGCCTACACCAAGCTTTCTTGCGGTATCGCCATTTCCGCCGACGGAAAGAAGGGTTGGTTCAACATGAATTTTTACTGGTAACTTTTACCATTCCAAGACGAGGTTTACATGAAAAACTTTAGCGAATCCATCAATTACATTGGCGTTGACGATACCGACATCGACCTTTTCGAAGGGCAGTATGTGGTGCCCGCGGGTATGGCCTACAATTCTTTTGTAATCAATGACGAAAAGATTGCCGTTACCGATACGGTGGATAGCCGCAAGGTCACGGAATGGCTCACCAACCTGCAGGCGGTTCTCGCGGGACGCAAGCCCGACTACTTGATTATACACCATCTGGAACCGGACCACGCCGGCGGTATCGCGCAGTTCGTGGCGCTCTACCCCGAGGCGACCCTGGTGGCTTCTGCCAAGGCGTTTGCGTTGCTCCCGCAGTTCATGGAGCTCCCTGCCGACGTGAAAAAACTCACGGTGAAAGAGGGCGACACGCTTTCTCTTGGTAAGCATACTTTGCAGTTTGTCGGCGCCCCCATGGTTCACTGGCCCGAGGTGCTTTTCAGCTTTGAGCAGACTGAAAAGATTCTGTTCTCCGCCGATGCCTTTGGCAAGTTCGGCATCTATGATGCCGACCCCGATGATTGGGCCTGCGAAGCCCGCCGCTACTACTTCAACATTGTGGGCAAGTACGGAAACCAGGTGCAGGCGGTTCTCAAGAAGGCTGCCACACTCGACATCAAGACCATCTGCCCGTTGCATGGCCCTGTGCTGGCCGAAAACTTGGAATACTATATCGGCAAGTACAACACCTGGAGTAGCTACGCCCCCGAAGACACAGGCGTGCTTATCGCCTATGCCTCTATCTACGGCCACACCGCCAAAGCGGCAGAAGTTCTTGCGAAGGAATTGGAAGCGGCCGGAGTGCCAAAGGTTGTGGTATCGGACCTAGCCCGAAGTGACATGGCCGAAGTTATCGAAGATGCATTCCGCTATGACCGCATGGTGGTGATGGCCCCCACTTACGATGCAGGGCTTTTCCCCGTGATGGAAGATTTCTTGAACCACCTGAAGGCCAAGAACTACAGCAACCGCAAGGTGGGAATCGTGGAGAACGGCACCTGGGCGCCCATGGCCGCCAAGAAGATGGCCGAAATCCTTTCGACCCTGAAAAACGTTACCTTGTGCGAAACTACAGTGACGGTAAAGAGTTCTCTTTCTGCAGAATCCCTGGCTGCCCTTAAGCAGCTGGTGAAGGAATTGGCGTAATAGAGAAAAATCGCAGAACCTAGTCCACGATATCTTTCAGGTCAAAATACATCATGCGGGTGTGAGGGTCCGTGTCTTCGGCATTCATGAACTGGAAATCGTTCTTGATGTAGAAAGGAACCGCCCCTAGGTAGGCATCCACCGTCAGAAATCGACATCCGGCCTTGTTTTCCCTTTGCGGAAGTATCCACTCCCAAACGACAAAGTTTTACCGCAGGGTAACTTTTCAAACGCTTGGCATTTGGAAAACCGTGATGTCTGCGGAACCGGTTGAATTCGGTCTTATCCTTGAAATCTGTTACCGCCACCTTGTCGTTTGCAAGGCTGCAATAGGCAAGAATTTTTCCGTTGTCTGGGTTGGCAAAGGCATAGCTCACGGAAAGCAAGTACTTCTGGTAGGCCGCAGACCTATTAAGAATGAAATCGTTTAAGTCCTGGTCTCCGCAGTCAAAGCTTTCAACCACGTTGTTCTCGTTTAAACGTATAAACCTGTATTTTTCTATGCTTTCTTGAACCATGGATCCACACCTCCGTTGGCTGCTTCACGGGCACGCTTCTCTTGCATACCAAGTTCATAAGCCTTTTTCATGAACTCGTAATCCCGCAGACGACGGGCACGAGCTTCCGGAGATTCGGTGCGCCGCTCTTCCATACGGGCTAAAAACCGGCGAGCATCCTCACCGAACAAAATAGGGGTCTCTCGAATTTCGCGAGCCATAGTTCCTCTTTTGCTTATTCCATATGGTAATCCGGCCAAGCCGGGGCGGCACCCCCAAGTGGGTCCTGCTTACAATATATCAAACTCGAATGCAAAAAACAAGGGGGGTGAGCCGATCGCCTCTCATTTTGCAAACAACCGTTGCCTTTTTCAACAACGGATACACATAATTAGGCAGATTACAATCACCGCATCCTAAGCAGCACCGCCACAACATCTACCGCACGGGGCAGGCTCATATAGCGGCTCATGCCCTGAGGCAGATTGCGGAACCCTACGTTGCGGATTTTTTCGCATAGTTTGTCTGCCATCTCACGAAGGGGCAGACCTTCTGGATTTTGGCACAGGTTCAGTGCCAAATACCCTGTGCCCAATTTCTGCGACTTGTCAACCAAGAGCCCAGCTCGGGAAACGTCGGCTACCAGCTGGCCTACCTGAAGCAGGCTGTCGCCATTAAGCTTGACCTTTACCTGACGCTCCACCGCAGAGGCGGGGCGTACCTTGGGGAGCAGCGGCTTCACGAATTCGTCGAAGGTTCGGGGAACAGGGAGGGAGACGCTGGTAGGAGATTGCTTCGGGGCTTCGCCGGCTTCTGAATCGCCGAAAAGCTCACGGGCCTTGGTGTTACCACATTCGGCCTTGTATTCCGCCATTACCACGATGTTGTCTGCAAGACTCAGAAAATCTCCGCAAGCACCCGCCACCAAGATAAAGCTAAAGCCCATGTCTACAAAAGAGCGGATGCGGTCGGTAAGGGGAATCAGAGGTTCACGGTCATCGCCAAGCAGGGCACGTACGCGCCGGTCACGAATGAGGAAGTTCACCGCCGACGAATCCTCATCGATGAGGAAGGTCTTGGAGCCCATCTCCATGGCCTCTAACAGGTTTGCCGCCTCGCTGGTGGAGCCCGAAGCCTTTTCGGTAGAGAAATTCTTGGTAGAGACTCCGCCCGGCAGGTCACGGACCATACAGGAGAGGTCTGTGCCACGCACATAGCGCCCGTCTTCGACGCCCACGCGGAACGCAGATTCCTCCACCACAATTCCCTCACGGCCGTCGCCAGGAACGTGGGGGTAAACGGAACGTACCAGCGCCTCAAGCAGGGTGGACTTTCCGTGGTAGGCGCCGCCAGTTATAACTGTCACGCCTTTCGGGATTCCCATGCCACGGAGCGTCTTGCCGCCAATGTCGAAGGTGACCGCCAGCTCTTCGGGAGTCTCGAACGGGACAGCGCCCGAAAGCGGCCGTTCCGAAAGCCCGGACTCTCTAGGGAGCACGGCCCCATCGGGCACAAAAGCCACCAGCCCGCGTTTAGGGAGCTCTTCTAAGATGGTGCGGCGGGTCTCCAGGGTCTGAAAACTCCTCTCGATGCCGGCCTGGTTTTCGGGCGTGTGGTACAGGCTTGCCGAAAGCAGGTCGGGGAGCGTCATGGTCAATATTTCGGCCGCCAGTTCGGCCTGAATCTTGCGGCCCTCGCCCGGGAGGTGTACCGCGAGGCTTGCCCGGAGTGTGCCGTTGTCTACCCAGAGGGCGTTCCGCACCAGCATTTCTGGCCCGGGGGTCTCCACCTCGATGGCGGCGTTCTTGTCGGGGAACCGTTCCTTCACGTTTTCGCTGAGCTTGCGGAGGAGGTAGTCCGAAATGGCAAGCTTTCGTTCGAAGGTACTGCTCCACTCGCCCCCGTACCCGAGGGTCTGCAGGGGGGCCGTCACCAGAATCCGGGAGGCCGGCGCAAAGGGGTCGCCCTGTACATGCAGAAACTCCAGCGTAAAGTCGCCAAAGTCCCAGGCCTTGTCGGCGAGAGAGCGGTACAGACCGTAGCTTTTTCCGTCAAAGACGCGGATTTTCTGGTAAAGGGCCTTCATATCCAAGAAGATAGAAAATAGATGTTTGATGTGGAATGTGAGGTGTGGAATGTGGTGTGAGGGATTGTAAGCCGGGCGTTACGGGCTGGCGACTGAAGCCCGTTCAAAGGGGTAATGAGCAACGGAGTGCGAATTAGGGGAACTTTTTCCCCTTTTTACATTGAATAACGTTATTTTTTCAGCGAAAAAAATATAAATTCCTAGAGAACGTGAATTTTTGAACAACAAACAGGAGCAATCCATGAAGAAACTGTACATTCTGGCCTTGATGGTCGCATTCCTTTTCACCTCTGCCGTTGCCGACGAAGATCCACCTCCTCGTGGCAAGGCCGCCAACGTGACCATCATTACCAACCCGCCTAACAGCGATGTTTACCTGGGCGGTGAACTGCTGGGCAAGAGCCCCATCGAAAATATGGCCGTCAAGTCTGGCCGCCAGACTCTGGTGGTGATCGACCAGGGTTTTGAACTGGTGAACCAGCGCGTAAACGTGTGGCCCGGTAACGACAAGCGTAACAAGTTTGACTTCGGTACCAAGATTCCCAAGGGCAACATCAAGGTGACCACCATCCCCGGCAAGTGCCTGATCTACGTTGACGGTGACAACGCCGACAAGACCGACGGTGCCGCCCTCACCATCACCAGCCTCGACGCCGGTGACCACGTTGTTCGCGCCGAATGCAGCAACGGCCGCTCTGCCGAAGAACTGGTGACTGTCCGTGGTGAAGAAACCGCTGAAATCACCCTGGACGCCTCTAAGGGCAAGAAGTACAAGAGATAATTCTCGCGATACTCATACATCATTCCGTGCTCGACACGGAATCTCAATTCCCCGGCCAAAAGCCGGGGCTTTTTTGTTGGTCTTGGCCACTTATTTAGCTATATTAACCTTTGTAAACTTTAAACCTGAAAACAGGAGAAAAACATGTCTAAGATTTGGACCCTTTGCCTTTGCGCAAGCCTCGCCCTCCTCGTGGGATGCTCTGGCGGCAAGAAAGTCACCCGCATCGACGAAAACTCCGTGACCGACCTTTCTGGCGCCTGGAACGACACCGACTCCCGCCTGGTGGCCGACGAGATGATTACCGACTGCCTGAATCGCCCCTGGTACCAGACCATGATCCAGCAGAAGGGTGGCGTGGTGCCCACCGTGGTCATCGGCAAGATCCGCAACAAGAGCCACGAACACATCAACGTCGAAACCTTCGTGAAGGACATGGAACGCGCCCTGATCAATTCTGGCAAGGCTGACTTTGTGGCCAACGCCGAAGAACGTGCCGAACTGCGTAACGAGCTTGCCAGCCAGGCCGGCAACGCCACCGAAGAGACCCGCAAGGACGCCGGCCAGGAAATCGGCGCCGACCTGATGCTCACCGGAACGCTCAATTCCATCGTGGACCAGGAAGGTGGCGAACAGGTCATCTACTACCAGGTTGACTTGGAACTCACCGACATCCAGAGCCACCGCAAGGTCTGGGTGGGCGACAAGAAGATCAAGAAGTTCGTCTCCAAAGACAGCGTGAAGATGTAATCTAGATGGCGGATCGAACGTCATTCCGGGCTTGACCCGGAACCGCCATGACGTTATTCATATGAAAAAGCTACTCCTTCTTCTTACAGCGGTTCTCTTAACGTCGTGCGCCAACAAGTCCATGACGCGTTACGAGACGCTTTCCCCGACCCTAGAAAAGAAAGGCTTCGAGGCCACCATCGCCGAGGTGAAGAAGGAGAAGGATGACCTTTACGGTTCCAACAGTGAATTCCTGTACTACTACGACCTGGGAATCCTCCACCATTACAACCGTAACTTTGACGAAAGCATCAAGAACCTTGCCCAAGCCGAAAAGATCTACGAGGATCTTTACACCAAGTCCGTGACCAACGAGGCGGCGGCAGTCCTTACCAACGACAACACCCGTCCTTACCGTGCAAGGCCCTTCGAACTCTTGACCATGTACCAGTACCAGATTCTGAACTATCTGGCCAAGATGGATTTGGACGGCGCCCTGGTAGAAGTCAAGCGTTCGCAAATCGCCATGAACACCCTTTACCAGAAGGATAAGGACAAAGTAAACGACAACGGTTACCTGCGTTACCTGCAGGCCCTGGTCTACGAGCTGGACGGTGACGACGACGAGGCCGCCATCGCCTATATCAAGGCCATCAAGGCCTTTGACGAAAGCAAAATGGGTGTCCCGAAGGAGTTCTTCGAGTTTGCCACAGAAAGCCTGCGCCGTATGGAACGCGAAGACGACATACGCGCCCTAAAAAAGCCGGAGCTTGCAAGCACGCCCAAGGCCACCGCTGTTCGGGAACAGGGCCAAGAAATCATTGTGCTTGGTTATGCGGGTCACAGCCCTATCCTTGGCGAAATGTACCTGTCGGGAACCTTTGTGAGCGCAGGCGCCATGAACCTGTACTACAAGGACGGTGAAACCGGAAGGCAGATGTCCTTTACCCTGGTGGCACCCCCTGTACCTGGCGCCGGTAGCGGCACGTTCCACATCGGGTTTGCTCTGCCCGAGGTGCGCACGTACAAGAGCCGTGTAAACAAGTTCGAAGTATCGCTAGACAACCAGCCCCGAGTAAAGCCCGAGAAGGTCATGGACGTGGACCAGGAACTGCGGCAGAACATGGATGACGAACGTAACACCGTCATTACCCGCACCGCTGTTCGCGTTATTTTGCGTACCATTGCCGCCCAGAAGGCCAAGCAGGCCACCAACACGGGCAACGGCATTTTTGACCTGCTGAAAAACATCGCCGTAGACGTGGGCCAGAGCCAGCTGGAACAGGCCGACCTACGCGTTGGGCTGTTCTTGCCCCACTCCTTCTACATGACCCGCCTGCCAGTCCAGCCGGGCAGCCACGACGTAAGCGTTGCGGCTATAGGGCCCCATGGAGAGACTGTGGGCGTATACAAGTTCGACAAGCTCTCGGTGCGCAAGGGCCAGAAAGTGCTACTTATCGTTCCGGCCATCAAATAGCACAAATCAGACCGCGGGTTCGCCCCGAAAATTGTGGACTTTTTTAGGCTGGTGGCTAACACCCCTGTGAAAAATTTATATAGTTTCTTTGTAAAGTTTTAACGAGGAATCACTATGAATTTCAAAGTCATTCTTGCAGCGGCGGCCCTGCTCGCCACCCAGTCCTTCGCTATTATCGGTATCGGTGGCCACTACGCCCCCGGATTCGGCACCAAGATGAAAGCTGCCCCGGCAGCCCCCGTTGCCGAAGGAATCCAGTTCAGCCACGGCGGTTTTGACGGCACCATGCAGGGATTCGGCTTCAAGCTGTGGATTGACATCCTCCCCATCTTCGATATCGAAGCCACCTACAATATCCAGTTCGGTTCTTACGACGCAGCACTTTACGTAGATGGTGTTGCCGAACCGCTCCCCCTGGAAATTGAACTGGCAGGCACCCCCTTTGGCAAGGCTAACCCCAAGTTCGTGGCTAGCGGCCTGGACGTGTCTATCACCTACCCCCTTACCTTTATCCCCGTCCTTCGCCCCTACATTGGTGGCGGTGTGACGTACCACCTGAACACCTTCGTGCTGAACCAGAGCTTTGTGCAGGGAATCATTGATGACCCCGCCATTTCGGACATGATCAAGAGCGCCGCCAACAAGGAAGGCCTGGATCCCGAAGCCCTGCAGGCAAAGGCCCAGGAACTTGAAGCCCTCGGCCAGACCCTCAAGCAGAAGGTCCAGGACAAGGCCATGGACGAAGGCCTGAAAACCAGCATCGGCGGTCACGTGCTTGTGGGTATGCGCGCCAAGCTCCCCATTATCCCCATTGCCGCCTACTGCAACTTCAAGTACTACTTTGGCGGCGACTACCCCAAGGAAGTCGATGCAGGCAACATGACTCTTGAAGTGGGTGGTGGATTCGCCCTCTAAGATTTGAATTGAAAGGAAAAAAGATGAGCCAGAACAGCAATACAAGCATTCTTATTATCGAAGACGAAATCGCCATCGCAGAGGGCCTGATTGACCTTTGCGAACTGAACGGCTACAACGTAAAGCATTGCGCCGATGGCGAAACTGGACTTGCCGAAGCTCTGACCGGACAGTACGGACTAATCCTCCTAGACCTGATGCTCCCTGGAATCGACGGCTTTACCGTGTGCGACAAGATTCGCGAAAAAGACAGGAGCGTTCCTATCATCATCCTTTCTGCCAAGAATTCCGACGAGGATATCATCAACGGCCTCAAGTATGGCGCCGACGACTATATCCCGAAGCCCTTCTCCGTGCCCATGCTGCTGGCCCGTATCGAAGCCGTGTTGCGTCGCAGCCGCCAGAGCGCCGAGAACGAAGGCAAGCTCATTGCGGGCAACCTGAAGATTGATTTCCGTGAATACCGCGGCACCCGTGGCAACGAAGAAATCGCCTTCACCCGCAAAGAAGTGGAAATCCTCGAGTACCTGTGGACCAACCGCGACCACGCCGTTCCCCGTTCCGAACTGCTGCGCAAGGTCTGGGGCTACGAGAACGCCGATTCCGTGGACACCCGCACCGTGGATATCCATATCACCAAGCTCCGCAAGAAAATCGAAGACGATCCTTCTCACCCGAAGTTCCTGGTAACGTTCCGTGGCGAAGGCTACCAGATGTGCTCGACTCCTGAATGCACAAAGTCCACGTAATTTTTGCATCCATCTTTGTTGTCATTACGATACCGCTGGTAATATTGCTTTACCAGTCGTATTCGCAGTTGCAGCTGGGTACCAACTCGCTCTACACGGGCCATGCCATGTTCGTGGCCAACACCCTGAACCAGAGGCTCGCCCGTGACCTGGCCGTCGAAGAAAAGCGATCCTACTCCGAATACGGGTTTATCCGCACGGTGCAGGTGATTGGTGGCGAAGAAAATACTTTGTCTGAACTGGTGGACTACCCTGTTACCAGCCAGTACACAGGGCTTGTAGGGCATTTCCAGCTCACTCCCGACAACACGCTGCGCACGCCGTTCTTGCCCGAAGGCCGTTTCGGACAAATTCTCCTGGAGCAGATCCCGCAGGCCGAAAGGATGCGTCGCGAAGAGGTTCGCAACAAGATCAAGGCCATCCTCGATGAGCTGAAGATAGAGAACCATGGTATCGAGGCCATGGCCCAGCCCAGAGATTCTGTGGAAAAGGTTATCGACTACATCTACAAGCAAGACCCCAAGCTGGACCATAGCAATAAAAAAGAACCCATAAGGCCCCACCGCGTTGAAACCACCTCGGAAATGGAAAACATTGCGTTCAACGCCGAATCCCAGGACATGGACAGTCTTTCTGCGACCACGGTGAACTACAACCATGAAGTGGAAATCGAGCCCTTCATGGCCAAGATCAACGGTGACTACATGGTCTTTTACCGCAACGTTACGCGAGGCAGCGAACTTTATATTCAAGGCTACATCGTGAATACCAAGGCCTACTTGAATAGCCTGGTACAAAACGAAACCCAGTTTTACCCACTCGAAAAAGACCTGGTGCTGGAATTCCGTGATGGTGCGAAAACGCTGCTTGCCTTCGGCACCAAAGATGAATCTCAAGAAATCTTTTCCACCAAGCTGATTCCACCCCTGAACAGTATCTCCCTGGTAATGCACATGAAAAACAGGGACGATTCCAGAGGTGCCACCTTCCTGATTTTCCTCGGGGCCGTAGTGCTCATTATCTTGGGTGGCGGCCTTGTAGCTATCTACCGCCTAACCAAAAGCGAACTGAACCTGGCCAAGAAACGGCAAGACTTTATCTCTGCAGTGAGTCACGAGCTAAAGACTCCGCTAACGTCTATCCGTATGTACGCCGAACTGCTGCAGAACTCCTGGGTAGCTAACGAAGAGAAAAAGCAGAAATACTATAACCAGATTGCAAGCGAAGCCGACCGTCTTACACGTCTAATCCAGAACGTGCTGAACCTCTCCAAGCTAGATGGCGACCGTTGGAAAGTGCAGCTCGCCAAGGACAGGCCCAAGGCCGTGCTGGACGACTTTGTGGCCACCTACAGCAAGAACGTAGAGAAGCACGGTTTCGAACTCACCGTTTCTTCGGATACCGATGTTCGGGACATCACCCTGATGATGGACCGGGATGCCATTATGCAAATCCTGATGAACCTGGTGGACAACTCGCTGAAGTTCTCCAAAGATGCGGACTACAAGATGATTGTCATAGAGCTCCGCATCAAAGATACCGACGTGTACCTGGCGGTGCGCGACTACGGCCCGGGTATTCCGCCTGCCGAAATGAAAAAGGTGTTCCAGGAATTCTACCGCGTCGAAAACGAGATGACCCGCAGAACAAGCGGAACGGGTATCGGCCTTTCTATGGTGAAAAAGCTCTGCACCCTCACCAACATGAAAATCGAGATGGAAAACGCTGGGCCCGGGCTCCGCACCAAGATCCATTTCCCGCCGCTAGAAATATAATTCGGAGTTCGGAGTTCGGAGTTCAAATTTACAGTTTTTGAAACAATTCCTAATTCCTACTTACTAATTCCGAATTGTAAAAACTTTCGAATCTTGAATTATATATTTTTAAGGCATGACGCAAGAAGATATTCTCAACAATCCGGAACAGTACGACCTCTCCATCGAAACGGTGGGAACGGGAACCCTGAAATCCCCCATGAAGGGCGTGCAGTTCGTCTCCGACGGCGACCGTATCAGCCTCACCACCGACGTGAACCGCATCAAAAAATTTGTCGATAGCGGGAAGGCGATCCCCTCCCTAGAAGCGGCAGGCCCTAGGGAAACGATTTTCCACGACCCCGCCTGGACACGCGCAGGCATCGTGACCTGCGGCGGCCTCTGCCCCGGCCTCAACAACGTCATCAAAGGTCTTGTTCAGGTGCTGTGGTTTGACTACGGTGTGCGGAATATCTTTGGCATTCCTTACGGCTATCGCGGGCTGAACCCGGCCTACGGTTACCCGCCTATCATGCTGAACCCCGACGTGGTAGACGCCATCCAGGATGACGGCGGTACCATTCTCGGAAGCTCCCGCGGTATGCAGGAGCCCTCTGTCATGGTGGATACCCTAATGCGGTTGAACATCAATGTGCTGTTCTGTATCGGCGGTGACGGAACCCTCCGGGGTGCGCATGCCATTGCCGAAGAGGTGAAGAAGCGTCGCCAGCCTATCTCTGTTATCGGTATCCCGAAAACCATTGACAACGACCTGAACCTTATTGACCGAACCTTCGGTTTCGAGACGGCGGTACTCAGCGCTACAGACGTGATTACCAGCGCTCATAACGAAGCCAACGGAGCTTTCAATGGTCTTGGGCTTGTGAAGCTCATGGGCCGTGACTCTGGCTTTATCGCTGCCTACGCGGCTTTGGCCACCACAGTAGTGAACTTCTGCCTGATTCCCGAAGTGCCCTTTACGCTAGAAGGCGAGAACGGACTTTTTAAGGCTCTCGAAAGCCGCTACGGCAGCGGAAAGACCCACGCCGTCATCGCTGTCGCCGAAGGTGCCGGGCAAGAGCTATTCAAAGACCTGCCTGAACGCAGGGATGCCAGCGGCAACATCTTGAAAAACGACATCGGCGAATTCTTGACCCGCGAAATCAAGAACCACTTTGACAAGGTGGGCAAAGAAGTCAACATCAAGTACTTTGACCCGAGCTACATGGTCCGTAGCATTCCCGCCAAAGGCACCGACGCCATCTTCTGCTTCCAGCTGGCCGAAAGCGCCGTGCACGCAGGCATGGCGGGCAAGACAGACATGGTGGTGGGCAGCATGAACGAGCAGTTCAGCCACGTGCCTATAGAATACGCCGTCAACGAACGCAAGAAGATCAATCCCAACGGACCGCTCTGGCACGCCGTGTTGGGAGCGACCCGCCAGCAGGACTACTTCTCCGGAAAGGGAAAGGGAAGGAAATAGGTAGCGAGCGGTGCGGCTCCTTACAGCCATCATCCTCTTTGCTGCGGTTTGCTGTTTTGCAAACCCTGACTTGGCTTTTGCAGATTCCTGCTACATGGCACGGGCAGAGCGGGCCAATGGCGACAAGGCCGACAAGAAAAATGCAGAACTCATGATTGCCGCCTACAAACGGGCACAAAACGATTCCACCGTAGAAGAAAAAGCGACGGAAGGTCTAGTCAAGAGTGTCTATTTCGCCTTCCGATTCGTGCCCTTCGAAAAGAGCAAGCGCAAAGTTAAGCTAGACACCCTAAAAACCCTTAGCGAAAACGCCTATAACCGCTACCCGAAAAACAAGGTAATCGCCCACATCTACGCCGCCTCCGTCTCTATGTGGGGCGCCGAAAAGAATCCGTTGGCCTCGGTCAAGGAAGGTGTGGCCGCAAAGGTCCGCGATGTAGCCACCGCTACAGGGAATTACCAAGTGCTAGGACGCGCCCACCAGCTGCTCCCCCACATTCCCATTATCCTCTCGTGGCCCGACAAGGCTCTTGCCGATAAATACCTGAACATGGCCTTAAAACAGGATCCTGGCGACCTGTACAACTATTTCTTCTTGGCAGAACTGTATCTAGACCAAAAGAAATACGACGAAGCCCAAAAGCTTATCGACAAGGGGCTTTCCCGAGGGGTCCGCACGGACTATATGCTCGAAGACAAGCGCGGCCGCTGGCACCTGAAAGAACTTCAGAAAAAACTAGACAAGAAGCATCCGCGACAAGCGAAATAACAAGTTTTTCCCAAAAAAACACCAGTTATAAACACATTATCGCGGAAAGGCCCCTAAAAAGTTTGCTTTTTAGGGATTTTTAATTTAGTTTCATTACTAGAGAGTATAGTAATGTCAGAAAGAGAACTTGGCTTACCCGAGGAAATCCGGCAGGAATACGAAAATTCCGAGATTCCTCTTGCAGTCTATCAACTTATTGATGGACGTGTTCGGGCTATTCTCGTTTCAAAAGGACTTATCCATTGGCAAGCGCCAGGCCTTACCCGTGAAGACCTGATACATCTCCTTGATACAGGAATGTACAGAGATGTCCACCGTGAAGACCTCGCCTTTGTGGCAACCAAGGCTGCAGAATTTTCAAAAATGAAAGATGGCCACTACGATGTGGTCTATCGCCAAAAGCTTTATGGTAAAGAAGAATACCGCACCATCCATGCCTCAGGATACCACCGGCATCTAGACAACGGCACAAAAATCGCCGTTATCTGCTACGACGACGTGACCGCCGCCCTAGAATCCAATGGCAACGATAGACGTGGCTTCGAGAACAGTATTATCGAGTTCCTGAACATGGACAAGGTGGACCCCTTCGTGATTTTCGACGCGGCCACCCACGAAATCTACATGGTCAGCACTACCATCGAGAAACTTTGGAAACCCGTGCGACCCTTTGATTCAGGAATCAAACTAGAGGATTATTTCTTCAGCGAAAAGGAACTTGCCCAGATTCCTCTTGACGAAATTTTTGAAAAGGGTGAACTCATTATCAGGAGCCCCCGCACCGGGAAAGACCTGATTGTGAGCGTATCCCAAATTCCCTGGCACAGCAAGAAAGCCATATTCTTGCGAATCAGTGAACATGCTGACCGTTACTTTGACTCTCTGACCGGGCTTCCGAACCTAGAATATGGACGCGTTTGCAGCGGTCATTACGAAGAGGATATCGTCAAGATGGGCGGAACCCCTGCTGTCATCTTCTTTGACATCGTCGGAATGAAACTGTTCAATAGCGCCAACGGATTTAATCAGGGAAACGAATTCCTGATCAATTTTGCAGCATGCATCAAAAAACATTTCCCAAACAATCTGGTCTGTCGACTCTCTAACGATCATTTTGCCGTTATTGCGAACCTTTACAATATCGAAGAAACGCTGCAAGAAATCCGCAAATGCGTCAAGAGCGCCATCTCGAAAATTTCGATGGACCTCTTTGTCGGAATCTGCAAGGTCGAAGAATTTAACGATTTCATCGAAACAAGCGAAAAAGCAAAACTAGCCTGCATCATACAGAAAAAGAAGGGCGACAATTTCATCCGTTATTACGACGAGGAATTAAACAAAGACCTTTTACTGCAAAACTACGTGGTGAACCATATCGACGACGCTATCGCCAACGACTATATCAAGGTTTACTACCAGCCGGTCGTACGTACCATCACGGGAACATTCTGCGGTATGGAAGCCCTTGCTCGCTGGATTGACCCGCAATACGGTTTTTTGGGCCCAGCAATCTTTATCAGAGCCTTAGAGGAATCTAGACAGATTCACAAGCTTGACAGCCACATCATAGAACTTGTCTGCAAGGAGCTACGGGCCGAACTCGACCAGGGGAATTCTATCGTTCCCGTTTCCTTCAACCTGTCCCGCCTAGACTTTATCGGGTGTGATATTTTCGAAGAGGTCGAAAAATCCCGCGAAAAACATAGGATAGACCGCAAATACATTCACGTTGAAATCACAGAAAGTATCATGGCATCTGATCCGTATGTCCAAAAAGAAATCGAAAGGTTCCGGCAAGCGGGTTACGAAGTCTGGATGGACGATTTCGGCAGTGGATACTCCTCTTTGAACACTCTCAAGGATTACAAGTTCGACGAACTGAAGATCGATATGGCGTTCCTCTCGAACTTCAACGATGTATCCCGTATCATCATCAGCTCCACTGTCCGCATGGCGAAAAATCTTGGCATAAAGACACTAGCAGAAGGCGTCGAGACCAAGGAACAGATGGAATTCCTAAAGAGCATCGGCTGCGAAAAGGTCCAGGGTTATTATTACGGAAAGCCCCAACCCCTGAAAGACACCTTGAAGCACATGGAATCTACGGGTATAATTAAAGAAGACCGCAATATGGGCCTTGTATATTCAAAGGTGGGGAGCCAGGACTATCAGGTAGATTCCCCCAAGGCCATTATGTCTTATAAAGACGGAATCTTCAGATTCCTGTTCGTGAACAACCAGTACAAAGAACAGCTCCAAAGCCTTGGCTTTACAAGTCTCGAAGAGGTAGAGGCGGCTGCAAGTAACCCCAAGAATCCGGTGTACTATACACTCCACGAAGCTGAAGGAAGAGCCTACAAGGCTCCATGCGAAATAACCTATGTAACGCGTGGAAAGTATGTCTTTATGCGGGGAGCCCTAATTGCCGATATCAACGGCTACCACATTTACGACCTCATGCTGCGCAATACAAATGTAAGTGCATCGGACAAATCCTCCAGCAGCACCAATGGAACCATTCCAACGGAGAAAAAGACCATTTTGCTGGCCGACGGCCATCCGCAAAATAGGGCATTCCTTGAAAGCCTATTAAGGATCAATTACAACCTGCTACTTGCCGAAGATGGGGAGCAGGCTATTGAACTCTTGAACGAACACGAAAACAATATTTCCTTAGCCCTGATTGAAGCAGATCTTCCAAAATTAGACGGGTTCAAGATTATCCAGAAGTTCCAGGAAAACAGGCAAGACGCACAAATTCCGTTTATCATCATGACCGACAACCTGGACCTTGCAAAAGAAAGTATACGCCTGGGAGCCCAGCAGTTCATTCACTTGCCCATTAAGGACAAGGACATGATTAAGGCAAAGATTGACGGTACAATCAAAAATGCCGAAGCATTGCGCCAGATGGCACTGAATTACATGGAATACATTCCTGGAGGTGTCATTCTCATCAACCCCAAGGATGGCAAAATCCTTTATATGAACGCCAAGGCGCTAGACATCTTTGACTGCGACAACATCAATGATTTCCAAAACTTTGTCGGAAAGCATTTCAAAAATCTCATCATTCCAGAAGATTACGAAAGAACCATCTCTACTCTCAAGAAACACATTTCAAGCAACAGTAACAAGACAAAGCAAATTTCCTGCCGTACCAAAACCAACAATGGAAAGATAAAGCGAATCTATCTAGTAGGGCGCGTCTTCAGGAAAACGCCTTATGGAACTATTCTCTCAGGGTTCATCTCGGAGGATGATATAGCAATGAAGAATTATTTCACCCGAAAGGATGCTTTTGAAAAATTCATGGCATCTGGCGAGGCGACCCATACTAAGTCTTACGACCCAGGCTACAAGGGATTCCTTATCTGGAACATCACCAAGAACACTCCTGTAATCCGCATGGACGGCATATCGTACATTCCCAAGGAATGGGATGGAAAATACACTTACGAGAGTCATTACAGTTACTTGAGTTCGCTGATGATGAAGAGCGAAGAAAACCTTTTGAGAGCAATGGACTACACGCGCGAAAGGCTGATTCTCGACCACCTAAATAAATGCATCGTTCCGCCACTGGACATAACCTACGATGTAAATGGCTATCGCTTTACCATACGGGCAACATTTGACATGATGATGGACCCGGATACCGGCGACATCATCCTAAAACTCCAGAACAATTGTATTTCAACGACTAAGGAATAATTACAGCACCGAAGGTGCCCACGAAAACACCCCGCTGACCTAAAAAGTGCGGGGTGTTGAGTGTAAGGAGGGTGTTAGGGAGGGCGTAGCCTTCCCTTATTATTATACCCCCGCCTGCACAGCGGTCAGCGCAATCGTGTAGACGATGTCTTCCACGAGGGCGCCACGGCTCAGGTCGTTCACCGGCTTGGCGAGGCCCTGGAGCATGGGGCCGATGGCGATGGTGCCATGGGCGCTGCGCTGCACAGCCTTGTAACCGATGTTACCGGCGGAGAGGCTCGGGAACACGAACACGGTAGCCTTGCCGGCCACGGTGCTACCCGGAGCCTTCAGGGAACCAACGCTTGGCACGGTGGCCGCGTCGTACTGGAGTGGACCATCTACGAGCATCTCGGGACGAGCTTCCTTCACCAGCTTGGTGGCTTCACGGACCAAGTCGGCATCGGGGCCCTTGCCGCTGTTCATGGTGCTGTAGCTGAGCATGGCGACACGGCTAGGCAGGCCAAAGGCCTTAGCGGTGTCGTCGCACTGCATGGCGATTCCGGCCAGTTCTTCGGCGGTGGGGTTCAGGTTAATAGCGCAGTCACCGTAGATGTAGGTCTTGCCGGGCATGCACATGAAGAACACAGAGCTTACAGACTTGACGCCGGGTGCGCACTTGATGACCTGCAGGGCCGGGCGCAAGGTGTCGGCGGTAGAATGAATGGCGCCAGACACAAGACCGTCCACTTCGCCCATCTTAAGCATCATGGTGGCAAGCATCACGTTGTCGGCGAGAGCGGCGCGGGCCTGATCCTCGGTCATGCCCTTAGACTTGCGCAGTTCCACCAGAGTCGGCACGTACTTTTCAGCCATCTCGGCGGTCGGTTCGATAATCTCGATATCAGCGGGAAGTTCCACACCCTGTTCCTTGGCCACCTTGAAAATCTCGTCCTTTTTGCCGACGAGAACGGGCACTGCAATCTTGCGGTCGATTACCAGCTTCGCAGCCTGCACGGTGCGGGGTTCAGAACCTTCGGGCAGCACAATGCGCTTCTTGGCCTTGGAGGCCTTCAGCAGAAGACCGGCGCGGAACATGGCCTGGCTGGTCTTGCGTTCAGCAGGTTCTGCAGCCAGTTCCTTGGCCAAGCACTTAGCGCATGCCAGCAGGCGGTTCGGGCAGAACAGGTCGGCATCTTCGCCGTCAGAGAAAATCTTTGCATCCAGAGCCGTAGCAAGGTCATCGTTGAACTTGTGGGCAATGGCATCGGCCATGCCGGTAGCGCCTTCCACCACCACGGTATCCACAGCGGCAAAATCCTTCTGCAAGAAGTCGGCGGCGATCTTTTCCATCAGTACGGCAGAACGGTGAGCCTTCAGTTCAGCAGCAGCCTCACCGCCATTCACACAAGGCTTGTAGACGGCAGACTTGAGACCGGCGGCAGCGACAGCAGCCTCCACTTCCTTCACCTTTGCATCCATGTTCGCACCGGCCGTAGCCACCAGAATTACTCTATTCATAACAATCTCCGTTTTTTAGGCGCATCCGCCATTTCGTTGAACGCATAAAAATTAAGATAAAAAAAGCCCTGCGGCAAACCGCAGGACTCATATTCACAGGCTCGCGGCGGCTCACGCCGTCGTCGCGGCACCTTACGCAAAATTGTAAAGGTCCGTGATGTCCTCGTTGTTCTTGTCGTACATCCAGAACTGGTTCACATGGGCATGTTCGTCTTCCACCAGGTCGATCTTCATGCTGTGCTTGTATTCCAAATAATGGAACATACGGGCCATGTCCTTGCAGAACACGTCCACCAGCGGAGTGCTCACCACCAAGGTCACTTCCTTCAGTTTTCCCTTTGCGCGGGCACGGGCCATCCAGCGGTCAATCATGCCCAAGGTAGATTCCAGCGTGGCGATACGTCCACCACCGTGGCACACCGGGCAGATTTCCGTCTTCTCGGTCATCAGGTTCACGCGAACACGCTTGCGGGTCACTTCCATCAGGCCGAACTGGCTAATGGGAGCGGGGCTGATAGGAGCCTTGTCCCTGCGGATTGCCTTGCGGAATTCCTGATACACGGCCTCGCGGTCGGCATCGGTTTCCATATCGATAAAGTCGATAATGATAAGGCCACCCACATCGCGCAGACGCAGCTGCTTTGCAATCTCGTGGCAGGCATCAATGTTGGTCTCGAGAATAATCTTGCTCTGGTCCTTGCCGTGGACCTTCGGACCGGTGTTCACGTCGATAGACACCAGGGCTTCGGTCTGCTCGATGACCAGGTTTCCACCACGGGGCAGCGGTACCTGGCGCTGCAGGGAGCGGGCATAGTCGTTTTCGATCTTGAAGTACTCGAACAGGCTCTCGTTAGAGCTCCAGAGCTTCACCTTGTCCAGCTTGTCCGGAGAGAGCACCTTCAGGTAATCACGCAAGGCGAAATATTCGTCGCGGTTGTCGATATACACGTAGTCGGTGTTCTCGCCAAAATACTCGCGGACCGTCTGTTCGATAGAATCCGACTCTTCGTAGATGCAGGTCTCGGCGGGCATGGTCTCGAAGTTGTACTTCGTCTGTTCCCACTTGCTTTCCAGTTCGCGCATCTGCTTCTGGATTTCGAACTCGGACTCGTTCAGCCCGTTGGTACGCACAATGTAACCCACGTCACGGGCCTTCAGGCGGCGGACCACCTTCTGGAATTCCCGGCGCTTGGCGGGGTCGCGCTCACGCTTGGATACGCCCACGAAGTTGGTACCCGGCATGCAAACCAAGAACCGTCCGGCAAAGCTCAGATGAGTCGTCAAACGGGCACCCTTGGTGCTGATGGGTTCCTTAACCACCTGGACCATGATTTCCTGACCTTCCTGAAGGATCTCGTCGATGGAGATTTCCTTGGAAGAACCGCCCTCGTCGCCGTCGTCGCCATATTCACGGCGCAACAGCTCGTTTCTGTCCATGGCGTCGTCCTGATGGAGGAATCCCGCTTTTTCGAGGCCGATATCGATGAACGCGGCCTTCAGTGCAGGAAGCACCTTCTGGACTACACCCTTATATATATTGCCCAGAACCCGGGTAGAAGACACGCTTTCTACGACCAATTCCGCGAGCTCGCCGTCTTCCATGATGGCGATGCGCTTCTCGTAGGGTGTCTTGCTAATCAGGATTCCGCGCTTACACTTATTTGCCATAAAACTCCTAAAAGTAAAGCAAAATCGATTAGTCAAATCCCTAAAAGGCCTTCCAAAAGTATGGAACGCCTCCGAACCCCGCCGGTTTCTTGACGGAAAGTACCGCCCGCCCGCCAAACGAGATCTAGGGACTCTAAATATATAATAAGAGATTAGGATCTAGGGGTCAGGGAATAGGGATTGCAGGGCAAAAACGGGTGTTTTAGGAAGGGGGAAGCCTCCCCCTCGCCCCGAACTTGTTCCGGGGCTACCCCCTCTCCTAGGGGTTTCACCCCTAAAACCCGAAACAACTGGACCTACCGTCAAATTTCAAAAAATGTTATATTCATTCCTGGAGACAAAACCTTTAGCAATGTTCCGTAAAGTTCTTTATCTGACGGCAATGATTTCCGCCGCGGTTGCAGCCGAAGAATCCGCCGCAGTCCCTTCTGAGGGGCTTGTGGCCTTTTACCCGTTCAGCAGCTCTTTTGAGAACACCACCAGCACAGAGATCGACCCGGCTGAAAACCACGGAGCCACATTCGCCGCAGACCGGTTCGGCAACGAGAACTCCAGCGCCTACTTCGACGGAAACGAAACCTACCTAGAAATTCCCGACAACGACGCTTTCAGCATTTCCACCACAGGGGCCCTAACCATCTCGGTATGGGTCAGCCCCGAAGTACTGAACTTCCAGAAAGCAGAATCAGGCGGATACACCCACTGGATGGGCAAGGGCGTGCCCCACCAGCAAGAATGGGTATTCCGCATGTACAACAAGGACCTTTCCCAAGGGCAAGAGGACCGTCCGAACCGAATGTCGGCCTACGCCTTCAACCTGGAAGGCGGTCTCGGAGCCGGAAGCTACGTGCAGGAACAAGTCCAAGAAAACGAGTGGATCCATTTTGTCGCACGCTATGACGTAGAGTCCAACAAGATTACTTTGTTCAAAAACGGGGTGCAAAAAGACCAGGACGACCTATATGACGCCACCTACGGCGTACAAGTCCAGAACGGTACCGCGCCCCTTAGGCTTGGCACACGTTCACAGTGGAGCTATTTCCAGGGCCGCATCGACGACCTGAGATTTTACAACCGCGCCCTTTCCGACAGTGAAATCCTTGAGCTGTTCAACGAGCCTGACGCCAAGGCAAGCAACACGGAAACCGGAAAAACAGAAGAAAAGCAAAATCCCGGCAGTTCAAGCTCCACAGTAACAGAGCAAACGGAAGAAACGGTAAAGCCCAGCACTTCAGAAAAACAGTCTGATGAAAATCAGGAACTGCAAGCCCTTCGGAAGGGCTCAAGGGTTTTAGAAAAGCCTAAAGCAAATTTCAAAGAGCAAAAGTTTTACGACCTAAAAGGCCGCCAAGTTAAAGTCAACTAAAACGGTAGTGATGCTCGCCGAAATTACTTCTCGTGGTAGCCCGTGGGGCTGTAAGAGCAGCCGGAGCCATACGAGGTAGAACCGCACCACACGCACCTATCACGGCCCGTCCCATGACGGTGATTTCCGTTAGGGCTATAAGAGCAGCCTGACCCATAAGAAGACGAGCCGCAGAATTCGCAACTATCCTCGTCGTCGTGATGTTCATGATGTCCGTGTGGAGAGTACGAACAGCTGCCGTACGACGAAGACCCGCAATACCTACAAGAGCTCATAATTTTCTCCTTACCCCAAATGTCCCGGAGGGGCGCTGACGCTATTCTTGATGGCCGCCTGTTTTGAACGCACAATGCGGTCAGCAATAGAAGTCACCTTCTCGGTAAGCCACAGCCACGACTGTGAACCCTCGGTATAGTCTGCCTCGCCAAACATCTGCACGCGACCATCACGACGGAGCTTGTCCACCTGCCTAAAGGCCTGCTTGTCGCCCTTGGGGTACACAGCAAAAGTCTGGCCGCCATTGTAATTCAAGATGCTAAAAGCCGGTACGTCCGAGGGCCCGTCGGCAATGTAGAGCATGTTCTCAAAAGGCACGCGACGGTCGCTGTGGGCGATGGTAGAATTCACGTCGATGTCGGCGGGATACTTGTTGCTACCCTTGTTAATCTCGAAAAGGTAGCGGGTCTTGGAAGTATTGTCCAAGGCGCAGGCCACCTGGCTAATCTCGCCCTCGGCAGGAGCGGCACCCGCCTTCGCGGCCTCATCGAAACCGGGGAGAGCCGGAGTCTCGATAAACTCGCAACCAAAAATTCCGTCTACAAATGGCGCGATAGCGCTCCCGCGGATAGTCTCTGCAAAGCCCGTGCTCACCACGTAATGTTCCAACTTGATATCGAAGGCCTTGTACTTGGGGTCGTTTTCTACCAGCTGCCTGATACTCCCGAAAAATTCAGGAAGTCCCGGATAGAATACAAGCTCACTGCCGAATTCACGCAATAGTTTGTTCGAAAGGCCCTTGAACAGGCCCTGCTTCACGTATGTCAGCACATGGTTCAGGTAGCTAGTATCCGGGTTCACATGTACGCCTACGCGCCCGTAATATTCACGAAGAGCGTTCACCTCGCGCCAGAACTGGGCCCCGTCTACGTTGTAATGGCGAAAGAGTGGCTCTTGCATGTAGCTGCTGATAAGCGTCTTGTCGCAGTCCCACACGAGGGCGATGATATTCTGTTCAAAGGGTGCTTTTGGCATAGGCGACCTACTTCGTTATAAAATAATCTTCCGGATTCACGGGCGTTCCGTTTAGGCGAATCTCGTAATGCAAGGCCACGCTGGACTCCGTGCCACTCTCGCCAATAATGGCGATGGGTTGCCCGCGCTTAACGCGCTGACCCGGTTGGACAAGGGCCTGCCCCAGGTGAGCATAGAACGTCTTGATGCCAGGCATGTGCTCGATCTTCATAGAAAGCCCGAACCCGCGATGCCGCTGGACTTCGGCCACCATGCCTGCGCCGGTAGCCACGACGGTATCACCGATGGCGGCCACATAATCTATACCGCGGTGAGGTAATTCTTGTTCGGTAAAGTGGTCGTAAATCATTTCGAAACGGTTCTTGACGGCATGACTGCTCCTGAAGGGGTGCAGCACGGGCACCATAGCCGCCGTCACGGAATCCTGCTCCAGGCGGTTAAGCAACTTCTTGAAGGTCGCCTCAATTTCGGCAAGGCTCTTGCGCTCGCTACCCGAGCGCATATCGCGGCCAGCCTCTTCTAGCGTAAAGCCCAGGCCGCTCAGATTAATGGTGCTGTCCCGTAAAAGCCTAGTCTCTTCGGCCTTCAAGATAGACTCATCCACCGACTGGCGGATATCCTTGATTTCGTGCTTGATGGCCATGTTCTGCCGGTACACCGAAAGCACGTTTCCGTCAGAGAGGTTCGCCACGATCTTCTGGGGCGAAAACAGCACAAACCCGAGAATAGCGCAAGCCAACAGAACTACCATCACGATGACCCTGGTCAGGGAAATCTTGTAGTTCTTAGGCGCCGAGGTCTTGCTCGGAAAGACATGAACCTCAAGCTTCTTCACTATTCCCCACGTTTTCCTTGGAGAGTTTCTTCTCCAGCTCGGCAATCTTCTTCTGGCTTTCCTCGATACCGCCGATAAGCTCCACTACCGCGGGGTCGTCCTTGATGGCCTTCAGAAGGTCGTCTTGCACGGCACCGTAGAGTTTCTGCCCGAGGGACTGGAACTTGGTCTTGAGGCGGCTCTCTTCGGTGGCCAGTTCAACCCGAACAAGTGCCGCGGAGGCCAAACCTACGGCGTGGTTTTTAAGCTTATTTAGCACTGTTTTATCCATAAGCGTTCCCTTTTTCACTCTTAAAATAGTAGTTTTTACACCATAAAACAATGGAGATTTTTCTATGAGCCGAACCGATCGCAGGCGTGCAAAGCAAAATGCAAAGAATTTCACGCCTAAGAAGACCAATTCTATGAACAAGTGGGTCATCGTGGCCCTGGCAGTAATTGCGGTTGTATTCTTCGTAGGAACGACTATTATTCAAAGGGGTGCATAATCTATGAAATTCCAAATCCAAAAAGCTGTATTCCTGGACGCCTTGAGTGCCGCCGTCAATGCGGTGCCGAACAAATCCACAATCCAGATTCTCAACAACTTTGCCCTCCGTCTCGAAGGGAACGTCCTGGAAGTGAGCGCCACTGACCTGGACCTGGGTATCAGGGTCAAGGTCGAAGTAGAAGGACAGCGTGACGGCTCCGTGGTTATCAACGCCCGTAAGCTTTTGGAACTCGTGAAGAGCCTCGTAGACCCGAGCATCACCACCGTCAGCGTAGACGTAGAAAACTTCCTCGCCAAGATCCGCTGGAGCGAAAAGGGCCAGGCCAGCATCACCGGATTTGACGCCAGCGACTTCCCTCCGTTCCCCGAAGTGAGCGAAGGCGAAACCCTGAACTTTGCCAAGAGCGAACTGGAATTCCTGGTTGAAAAGACCAAGTTTGCCACATCTACCGACTCTACACGCTTAAGCCTGAACGGCATCTTCCTGGAAGCAGGCGACGGCAAGATTTCCATGATCGCTACAGACGGTCACCGTCTGGGACGCGCCGCCATCGAACAAGAAGGCGCAAGCCTGAGCAGCGGAATCATTATCCCCCGCAAGCCCCTGGAACAGATTCTGCACATGGCCAAGGCCGACGCCACCATCGAGGTCCGCGCCTCTGCCACCCACGTGCTGTTCAACACCGAATCTATCCAGGTGATCTCCAAGCTGTACGAAGGACCGTATCCTAACTACCGCGCAGTGATTCCCCAGAACTTTGAACGCACCGTGCAGCTGAACACCGTAGAATTCCTGAACAAGATGCGCAGCGTGATTTCTATGGCCAATGCCCGTACCCACAAGGTTCGCCTGCAGTTCGACGGCAACAACCTGGAACTCAGCGCATCTGACCCGGATGTTGGCGGCGACTCCCGCGAAGCCCTCTCCGTGACCCACAACGGCGAAGGCTCCTTCAGCATCGGCTTTGACGGACGCTACATTTCTGAAATCTTCAGCATGTGCAAGTCCGAAGAAACGGTGATGAAGATGAACAACCCCATTGGCGCCTGCATCATCGAGCCCGTTGGCGAAGGCCTGAACTTCAGCTTCTTGCTGATGCCCACCCACCTGACCGACGACTAACCGCAAGGTGCAAACAAACTAAAAAAGGGGTGTCGCACAGGCGAGCCCTTTTTTTCTTCCCGCCGCAACCAACATGTCCAACGCCATCCGCAAACGCATCAGCAAAAAGATTACCAAGGCACTCCACGACTTTGGCCTGATTGAAGACGGCGACAAGGTGCTTATTGCCGTCAGTGGCGGCAAGGATTCCAGCGTGCTCTTGATGGAACTGGCTGCACGCATGGGAAAGTTCCTGCCCGACTGCGAAATCGCCGCCATCCATATCCAGAGCGACTTTGCGGACAAGGCCCCCCGGGAATTTCTGGAACGGATGGCGCAGCAGTACCCGCAGATTCCCTTCTACTTCAAGGACGTGGCGGTAGAAGGCCGGCTCAAGGAAGGTCGCAAGCTGAACTGCTACTGGTGCAGCACCCAGCGTCGCACCGAACTTATCAAGTTCGCCCGTGAAAACGGCTACAACAAGATTGCGTTGGGCCACCACATGGACGACATCGTAGAGACCCTGCTGATGAACATGCTCTACAAGGGCGAATTCAGCGGCATGCCGCCCATGGTGCCCTATGAAAAATACCCGGTGAGCGTTATCCGTCCGCTTTGCTACTGCGAAGAATCGGAGATTATCGAATACGCCGAAGACGCCGACATCCGCAAGTTCACCTGCACCTGCGAATTCTCCAAGGCGAGCCACCGCAAGTCTATCCGCGAAGAAATCAAGAGCCTTACCAAGGGCAATTCTACCCTCAAGGCAAACCTATTTGAAAGCATGCGGAATATCCGGATGGACTATCTGCTGTAGAATAATGTATATTCTCTGTTGAGACACAAAGGGCAAAAGCCCGCAACCCATTACGAGGAAACTATGGCAAACAAATACGCCGGAACCCAAACCGAAAAGAACTTGCAGGCCGCATTCGCAGGCGAATCCCAGGCACGCAACAAGTACACCTACTTTGCCTCCAAGGCCAAGAAAGAGGGCTTTGAACAGATTGCCGCCCTGTTCCTGAAAACCGCCGACAACGAAAAGGAACACGCCAAGATGTGGCTCAAGGAACTGGATGGCATTGGCGACACCGCCCAGAACCTGAAAGAGGCCGCTGACGGCGAAAACTACGAATGGACCGACATGTACGAAGGCTTTGCAAAAACCGCCGAAGCCGAAGGCTTTAAGCCCCTGGCCGCCAAGTTCCGCATGGTGGCCGCCATCGAGAAGCACCACGAAGAACGCTATCGCGCCCTGCTGAAGAATGTAGAAATGCAAGAAGTTTTCGCCAAGAGCGAAGTGAAGGTGTGGGAATGCCGCAACTGCGGGCACATCGTTGTGGGCACCAAGGCACCGGCCCTTTGCCCCGTGTGCGCACACCCGCAGGCTTACTTCGAAGTCAACGCCGAAAACTACTAGTCAAGCATTACGTACTTGATTAAACATGTTTCAAGTACTGCGTCATGGCGGCCTTGAGCCGCCATCTTGATTTATGTCTACGAAATCAATGATTCCGGCTCGAGCCCGGAATGACGTAGGAGCTGAGCGATGTAGAAACATGTGCATGTTTCTATATCCGAAGCGAACCAGTCATGCCCCGAAGGGGAATGACGTAGGAGTCGAGAGCAATGTCAGACTGCTTGCAGGCTAGCATTGCCGAGACGAACTAGTCATGCCACAAAGTGGAATGACGTAGGAGTCTTTGTTGTTACCTTATCATAACGCCACGCTGGCCGAGCCTTAAGCCGGTCGGCGATTCTAGCTGTACAATGTACCTGCCTACAGGCAGCCTAGAAAGGCTTACCGCAGAGCCCTTGCCCACAACCGCCTGCATGGCAACATGGCCGTTGACAGATAGTACCGTCAGCTTACTACCGGCCGGAGCGTTCACATACAGGGTGCGGTTCTCCAGCTGCATAGAGACAGCAGCCGAAAGCTCAATCCGCAAGATACCATCGGACTTTTTGCTATCCTTGGAATCCTTATCCTTCGAGGAATCCTTTGTATCAGAATCCTTGGTCTTGGAAGAATCTGTAGTGACCGTATTTTCGGGCGAGGGGATTACGAACTTGGTTCCTTCGGGAGCGCCCACTATAAGCCCGCGGCCCACCGTACTCATGTACACCACGCCGAAGTTGTTCATGTCACCCTGCACAAAGTTTCCGTTACCCGGGCCACCAAATTGGTGCATGTCATCGTTCACACGCTCGAAGGTCTTGCACTTGTCAGTACTGCGGTAGATACCGATAGCACTACCAGACTTGTTTGCACCCCAGATATAGATGGTCTCGTAACTGGCACCTTCCTTGGCCTTGCCAATACCCACGGCAATGGCGGTACTTGCGCCTTCGCAGCGGTTCCAGGTCTTGCCGCCATCTTCGGTGTAGGCAAGGCCATTCTCGCTGAAGCCCTTGGGCAGCCACTGCTGAGACTGATCCATAGGAACCCAAAGGTGACCTTCCTTGCCGGGAACCGTACGGATAAGGCCGCCACCGTTGTAGTATTCTCCAGCACCTTCGTTTTGTAGGCGAGCGGTCTGAGCGGTAAAGTTTTTACCCTTGTCCGTTGACTTATAAAGCGTTCCCATGGAATTCATCACATAGAACACGTCTGTATTCTTGGGGTCTGCCACAATGCGAGCGTATTGCGTCTGTTCGCCAGTTGTCAATGTGGTCCAGGTAGCGCCATTGTCGTCGGAGCGGTAAACGTTCGCGCTCTGATCGGGTCTGTGGAGAATCACCTTACCGTCGGCAGAAAGCACCACCAGCCCCTTGCCTCCCTTGAGTTCCGTTTTCAAGGAATCCCAGGTAGCGCCCATGTCGTCAGAGCGATACATGACATTAAAATTTTTGGATTCATACGTAAAGTACTTCGTTATCACGCCGGTGCGCAACAAGGAACCGCTGAGAGGGGCATACCCTATGCTTTCGGTTGTGCCGATGGTGGGCGTGTGGCGAGGAGTGCTCTTGTTGATGTCGGTATAGACGGCTCCGTCGTAATCACCGATGGCCGTTACCAGCGGGCCTCCCGGAACGCTCACGATATCAAGAGGCACAGTCTCCTCGATGCCCTTGCTCTGGAATTTCCACAAGGGAACCTTCGCCGTAATGTCGTCTGTCTGGAAAATGCCGTTACCGCTGGTAACCCATGCTTCTTTGTTGTTGAAAGGGTTGATTTCCAGGGAACCCGCCCAGTGGATGGCGTTACCGGGAATCCAGGCCGTTCCATTCGGGTCGATATTCGGAACGTCTTCGTAATGCTGGCCGTGGGTCCAGCTTGCGCCACCGTCGGTAGTTACATAGATGCGGTCACCGTAGTTATCCTTGTTTTCTTTAGTGACGTGGCGTCCGGTATACTGGCCTAGCGTGGAAACAATGATATGCTTGGAATCCTTCGGGTCGATGGCAATGCCACCATAGGAACATTCATTCTTTTCGCCATCGTCAGAAGGCGTAATGTTTGTCCATGTGCCCGATTTAGTGTTGTACTTGTAAACGGCACCGCTATTGACTGTATGAGGGCCGGGGCCATCGGCGTAGGTGATGTACATGTCTTCACCCACAATCTTTGCGCGATGGGGCATCAGGTTTGCGGGGCCTCCTGCCACTGTATTCCAGGTGGCGCCACCATCCTTACTGACCTGCAGGTTTTCTGTCTTTTGAGAGATGCCGATATAAATGGTCTTCGTGGAACCGTCAGCATTCTTGCCCTGAGATTCATCAAACATCACAAAGCTGATGCCGTTCACATTGTTCAGATCACTTTTAACGGCAGTGGATAGAGCCACCTCGTAGGCGCTGGTCCAGGTCTTGCCATAGTCGGTACTCTTGTAGAGGCCCTTGGAGCGGCTACCACAGAAGAGGATATTCGGCTTGTTGGGGTCCACGACCAGTTTTTCGCCGGTCTGGCGGCCCATGCCGTTACCGTGGGCAAGCATTTCCACATAGCTGGTGTCCCAGGTAGTGCCGTAATCTGTGCTTCTAAGCACAGCGGTATTGCCGTTGCTAAAGTAGCCCGTTCCAGCCAGCACGTAAATACGCTTCGGGTCCGTGGGGTCCAACGCAAAGGCTTCTGTTCCATAAAGGCCCTTATCGTTTTCGGAGATGAAATCCATCAGGGGAATCCAGGTCTTCGACGAAAAATCGTAACGGTAGATGCCACCCACGTCGGTGCGGGCGTAAAGCAGGTTCTTTTCCTTGGGGTGGAAAATCACGGCAGACACGAATCCACCGCCGTCAAAACGGACGTTTCCCCACTCGTATTTTTCGACAGCAAAAGCCTGGGTACAGAGTACCCCAGCCAGGGCAATCACCTTCCAATCCATAATAAACTCCCTAGAATTATCGGAAATATAGCCAATTGCCTTGTTATTTCAAGTATTTTAAGGCAAAGCTTTTCTTACCTTTTTCTATCTTTTCGCCGTATTTTTTAACAGTGTCCGCGGGTTATTGCCCCCGGCAGTATAAAGGAAATGAAATGAGCGTAGTCGACACCGTACTCCACAAGATTTTTGGTACGCCCCACGAACGCAAGGTAAAGCAGCTTAAGCCTGTCATCGCCAAGATACATGCAGCCCGTGAGGCCATGGAAGCCCTGGACGATGCCGCCCTGGCCGCAAAAAGTGCCGAATTCCGCGAAAAGCTGAAAAACGGCGCCTCTCTCGAAGACATCAAGGTAGAAGCCTTTGCCGTGTGCCAAGAGGCCTGCGACCGCCGTCTCGGTATTTTCAACATCTTCAAGCCTGAATTTGAATTCGACTTCAGCCGCCTGGGCCCCGAGCTCCAGGCTGCCGCCGATGCCGCCAAGGCAGAACTTGCCGCCGGCAAGAACGAATGGGAAGTCTACCTGCCCGCCGCTCTCTACGCAAAGGTCCGCGAGCTGTACCCCGAGTCGGTCAAACCTTTCCGTATGATGCCCTTCGACGTGCAGATGATCGGCGGTCTGGTGCTCCACGAAGGCGCCATCGCCGAAATGGCCACCGGTGAAGGTAAGACCCTGGCCGCAGCACTGCCTGTTTACCTGAACGGTCTTTCTGGACATGGCGTACACGTGGTGACGGTGAACGACTACCTGGCCGGCCGCGACGCCAAGCAGATGGGCCTGGTGTACCAGTTCCTGGGACTTACCGTTGGCCTTATCGTGAACGGCCTCAATTCTGAACAGCGCCGCAAGAGCTACAACAGCGACGTGACCTACGGTACCAACAACGAATTCGGTTTCGACTACCTCCGCGACAACATGGCGGTGGAGCCCGACCAGCTGGTGCAGCGGGAACTGAACTTCTGTATCGTGGACGAAGTGGACTCCATCTTGATCGATGAAGCCCGTACGCCTCTCATTATTAGCGGCCCGGCCGAAGACGCCACCGACAAGTACGCCAAGGCCAACGAGATTGCCCAGAAGCTCATCAAGAACAAGGACTTCTCCGTCGACGAGAAGGACAAGAACATCCAGCTCACCGAAAAGGGTGTGAACCACGTAGAAAGCCTGATGCAGATTACCAACCTGTACGGCGAACACGCAGACTGGGTGCACTTCTTGGACCAGGCCCTGCGCGCCTGGCACCTGTACGAACGCGACGTGGACTACATCGTCCGTGACGGCGAAATTATCATCGTGGACGAGAACACGGGCCGTCTTATGGAAGGCCGCCGCTACAGCAACGGCATGCACCAGGCCATCGAAGCCAAGGAAAAGGTGCAAATCCGTCGCGAGAACCAGACTCTTGCCACCATTACGTTCCAGAACTACTTCCGCATGTACAAGAAGCTCTCCGGCATGACCGGTACCGCCGAGACGGAAGCTACGGAATTCATCAAGATTTACAACATGAACACCTGGGTGATTCCCACCAACAAGCCCTGCATCCGCAAGGACATGCAGGACATGGTGTACAAGTCCGAAGGGGCCAAGTGGAAAGCCATCGTGGCAGAAATCAAGGACCGTCACGAAAAGGGCCAGCCCCTGCTGGTGGGTACCGCATCCATCGAAAAGTCCGAACACCTCCACGGCCTTTTGGAAAAGGAAGGAATCCCCCACGAGGTGCTGAACGCCAAGAACCACAGCCGCGAAGCCGAAATCATCCAGTACGCCGGCTACAAGGGCAAGGTGACCATCGCCACCAACATGGCGGGCCGTGGTACCGACATCGCTCTCGGCCCCGGAGTTACCGAGGTGGGCGGCCTTCACGTGCTGGGTACCGAACGCCACGAATCCCGCCGTATCGACAACCAGCTGCGCGGACGTTCCGGCCGTCAGGGCGACCCGGGCTCCAGCCAGTACTTCTTGAGCCTTGACGACAACCTGATGCGCATTTTCGGCGGCGATAGCGTGAAGAACCTGATGACCCGCTTTGGCGTAGGCGAAGACGAGGTGATTACCCACCCCATCGTAAGCCGCTCCATCCGCAGCGCCCAGCGTCGCGTGGAAGGCCAGAGCTTTGATATCCGTAAGCACTTGCTGGACTACGACAACGTGATGAACGAACAGCGCAAGGTGATTTACGGACTCCGCCGGCGTATTCTGAACGGCGAAGACATTCGCGACGAAATTATGAACCGCATCGAGGACGCCTGCGACATCAAGGTCAGCAACTACATTCCGCCCAAGAGCTATGTGGAAAACTGGAACCTGGAAGGGCTTCACACCGACCTGCAGCGCAGCCTCGGTATGGAATACAATCTGAGCTTCGACGATGCCACCAAAAAGACGCCGGACCAGGTGCTGGACGAAATCATCGAGCTCTGCAAGGCGCGCTACGACAAGCTCACCAAAATTATTCCCGACGCGGACTTCCGCAATATCGAACGCAGGTTCTTGCTGATGACCATCGACCAGGTGTGGAAAGAACACCTGTACGCCATGGACCAGCTGAAGGACGCCATCCGTTTCCACGGATACGCCCAGAAAGACCCGCTGATGATTTACAAGAACGAAGGCTACAAGATGTTCGAGGGCTGCATCGAAAAGATTGCCACCCTGACAATGCTCCGTATCTTGAACATCCGGATTACGCTGCCCAACGGACAGACCGTCTCGCCGGACCAGCTGCAGTTGCGTGAACAGCCGAAGCCTGAAAGTGAAGCTGGCGATGGCCAGCAGGAATCCGCACAGTCCACTGAATCCGCACAGGCTCCCGAAAACGCCGAACAGCCGAGCACCGAAGGCGCCAAGGCTGCAGGCCTCGCCGGTCAGGCCGCAAGCTCCGAGACCAACGCCCTTTCCGAAAGCCAACAGGCCGCAAGTGAGGCTGCCCCGCAGCCCATGCCGCAGTCGGCTCTCCCCGGAACAAGGCCCACGGTACGCCGTACCTACACAAACCCCGCCGTCGCCGCTGCGGCACGTCGCGCCCAACAGGCGGGCCCCAAGCTGGGCCGAAATGACCCCTGCTGGTGCGGGTCCGGACTCAAGTACAAGAAGTGCCACGGCAAGGACCTAGAGTAATTTCGACTAGCTAGTTAATAATTACTAGACAAGCAAAATTATAAGCCGCAGCCCCAAAAGCTGCGGTTTTTTCGTCAAAAAACGCAATTTGCCTCCATCGCGACGCACTACATTGCGACAGTATTTGTCGTATCGCGATTCTATTTTTTTGCTTGAACGATTTGACAATGGCATAAGATAAAGCGATAAATAAACGACGGAGGTTTTAATGAAAAAAGATTATTTTGAAGGGGTTTTGGACTCTCTGCGGTCCGGCAAGTTCAAGAACCAGGTCAATCTCGACTTCATCACCCTCAAGAGCTACGAATACTGGATCCGCATGATGCAGGTTTCCAAGAGCTTCCCGGACCCTGACGACAGTATCGCCATCATCCCGAAAGAGCGCGCCTCCCGCGTGTTGAAAGACCTTTCGGACCATTTCGAAAAGGTAAACGCCGAAGAGGACATGCTCCCCAGCGCCCAAAAGAGGGTATTCATCGCTGAATCCAACGACAATTATGCAGGCAAGAGGATCAACTGCGATGACGACGACAAGTCCGTAGCCTACCAGAGGCGCAAAAAGGCCGTGGTGCGCTTTAACGACATGATTTCCAGGTCCAGCTCCATCGCCGAAATCAGCGGGTTCGTACGGAACTACCTGTGTGGCGAGGGTATTTTCGACGCCCCGTCCCAGAAGGTGTTCTACAAGAGTATCGTCCGCGAACTGGAAGGCTACCTAGAAGAGAACAAGTCCGTCAATGACGGCTACCTAAGACGCCTGAATATCGTGCAAGAGTCGTTTAACCTGACCGAAGACGAAATGGAAATCCTGATTTTCGCATGGATCTTCTTCAACAAGGACCAGTGCAACTCCCTGGTGGAAATGATCGGCGCCCACGGAAGATACCGTGGTACGGCCCTGCCCGACATTTTCCCGCAGCTCTATCCGGACATCAAGCTCGAAAGCGCCATCTCTAACCAGGGCACCCTAAAGCGCATGGGCATTATCTGCGACGACCTCAACTTGTCCAAGCGTATCGGATTTTTCCTGGACGGACTCTCCGGCGACGACCTGGAATCTCTTTTCTTCAGGGTCTACGAAGGCGATAGCGTCCCCTACAAGGTACTCTGCCGGAACAACCCGAAGGTAGAAGTGGCACAGAATCTGCTCAAGTACGCCCAACCCGGACAGCGGCTCAACCTGTTCTTCTACGGTGTCGAGGGAACCGGCAAGACGGAACTTGCCAAGGCCCTTGCCAAGAAGCTGCACCGCCCCCTTATCCTGACAAACATCAGTATTGAGGGCATCCACCGCGAAAGCAAGGAGGACTCCTCCCTGCAGGAGCGCATGAGCAGTATCCTCTTTGCTGCCACCAAGTACAAGAAGAAGAAGGCCATCCTGCTGGTGGACGAGGCCGACCTTATCCTGAATGGCTGCGAGAAGGGCGCCCTGAACTTCTTCCTGGAGCAAATCCAGATTCCTGTCATCTGGATTTCCAATTCCATCCAGTGCATCGAGAATAGCACCCTGCGCAGGTTCGACTATTCTATCCACTTTGAACGCCCGAAGTCTGAACAGCGGCTGCAAATCTGGCAGTCCGTAGCCAGGGAACAGGGCGCCGGTGATCTCCTGCCTCACAACACGCTGTCCCGCTTCGCGGAAGAGATCCCTATTACCGCCGGTGGGATAACCCAGGCGATTGCCGGCGCTAAGCGGCTGCAAGGCAAGCCTTGTGGCATGGATTCCGAAAAGATTGTGAAGATTATCGCCGAGGCCCAGGCAGAACTCCTGAACCTCGACCTAGAATACGCTAACCGCGACAGGGATAGCCGGGCCCCGAACTACCTGCTTGGCGCCCTGAATACCGATGCCAACATGGAAAACCTCACCAAGGTGCTGACCGCCTTTGATCGCAAGTGGCAGGCCATGCAAGAGTCGGATAAGCCCGATTCCCTGAACATGCTGCTCTACGGCCCTCCGGGTACCGGCAAGACGGAATTCGCAAAGCACCTGGCCCGCACCCTCAACAGGAAGATCGTCATCAAGAAGGCGAGCGACCTGCTGGACTGCTACGTGGGTAACACCGAAAAGAAGATCCGCGAGATGTTCAAGGAGGCAGAGAAGTCGAATGCTATCCTGTTCCTGGACGAGGCCGACAGCCTTATCCGCGACCGCAGTGGCGCTGCACGCAGTTGGGAAGTAACCCAGGTGAACGAGATGCTCACCCAGATGGAGAACTTCAAGGGGATCTTCATTGCGGCCACCAACTTCAACGACAGCCTGGATACCGCCTCACGCAGGCGTTTCGCCCTGAAGGTAAAGTTCAACTACTTGAAGCCCGAGGGTATCGAGAAGCTCTGGAACGGGTTCTTCCCGACACTCCCCTGCCCGGATGCCGCCAAGGACCTGCGCATGCTTACGCCAGGCGACTTCAACGCCGCCTACGGAACGCTGCGATTCTACAGCGAAAGCGAACTCACCACCGAGATGGTGCTGAACGCCCTCAAGTCCGAAATCTCGTACAAGGACAGCCGCGAAGGCCGAACCATGGGATTGTAACTTGACATGACCCGCCATCGGAACTATATTGGAATATAGGAACGAAGGAGGGGATTATGACAAGGTACGTAGGTTTCTGGGCGAGGGTTCTTGCAACCCTCATCGACAGCGTCTTGATTATGGCAATTACATTGCCGCCTCTCCTTGGAATATACGGGCTGGCATACCTAGAGAATAGGAATATGTTCCAAAATCCGGCAGACATCATCATTTCAAATGTCCTGCCCATGATTCTCGTCATCTTGTTCTGGACCAAAAAGCAAGCCACTCCGGGCAAGATGGCCGTTTCTGCAAGAATCGTAGATGCACAGACCGGAAGCAAGCCTTCTAAAAAACAATGCGTCGGGCGCTACTTTGCCTATTTCCTTTCAATCATCCCATTGGGACTTGGATTCCTGTGGGTGGCCTTTGACCCCAAGAAACAAGCCTGGCACGACAAGCTTGCCGGAACCGTGGTTGTGAAGGTTTCCCGTTCGCCAAAGGCGTAAGCGTTTTCTATATTTGACCCTGTTCATTTTTCACTTTCGAAGGGAATAATGCTACAGGGGGTGCTTGCATTCGAATGGATGGGCCTGTCGGGCAATGCTTGGTTCACCATAGTCGTCGTACTGTCGCTTTTCGCAACCTTGATTTTTACAAAGGTGCGAACCGACATCGTATTTCTCCTGGGCATCTTTATCCTGTATGTCAGCGGGGTTCTTGACGCAAAGACTGCTTTTGGGGGCTTCAGCTCCACCTCCGTCGTGGTCATCGCTGTGCTTTATGCGGTCATCGCGGGCCTGAACTACACGGGCTTTTTGAACTGGGTGGTAAAGCACCTGATGGGCTCCCCCAAAACACTTACCCATGCTATTCTGCGGACCATGTTCCCGGTGGCCGTCATGAGTTCGTTCCTCACCAACACCACTGTGGTGGCCATCTTTATCGACGTGGTGAAGATCTGGTCCAAGAAGCTGGGCATCTCGCCGTCGAAGCTTTTGATTCCCCTGAGCTACGCCTCGGGTATGGGCGGTATCTGTACCCTCATCGGCACGGCGCCGAACCTGATTATCTCCGGGCTTTATGCCGACAATACCGGAACGCACCTGAGCATTTTTACCCCCACCCTCTGCGGGCTTTTCTGCCTTGCGGTAGGAGTCACCGCCATCATCGTGCTACAGAAGCTGCTTCCCATCCGCAAATCTCCCTTGAGCGGCGGCGAAGATGACGACCTGACGCTAGAGCTCCGAGTACCTTCCAAACACAGGCTTATCGGCATGTCCCTGCAAGAGATCTACGAGCAGAACCCCAAGGGGTTCGAAAAGAACAAGAGCTCCATCCTCGCCATCCGTCGTTTCGACAACGACGTGGAGGTGGCCACGCCAGAGACCTTCATCATGGGGTCTGACCATATCATCGTCTCGGGCAAGGCAGAACAACTCCAGTGGATTTGTGAAAACCTGGATCTAAAGAACGACCACCTGAAAGGCTTCCTGGAAAACGCGGCCGGCGAGAAGGCCATCGGCAAAAAGACCATCGTCTCCTCGCTTATCATGCTCGCCATGGTGTTGCTTTCGGCTTTCGACGTGCTGCCCCTGCTTTCGGCCAGCATCCTTGCCGCGGTGGCCATGGTGGTTTTCCGCTGCTGCACCAGTGCCCAGGCCATGAACTCCGTCAACTGGAATATCCTCATCATCTTCTCCGGCAGTATCTGCCTGGGCAAGGCCCTGGAATCTACGGGGGTAGCCCAGATGATTGCGAACAACCTTCTGGATATTTGTGGAACCAACCCCTACGTGGTGATTGCGGCCATCTGCCTGGTAGCCACCTTCATTACTGAATTTATCAGCAATACGGCCACGGCGGCCATGTTCTGCCCCATCACCATCAGTGCCGCCACCGCCCTGGGCGTGAACCCCCTTACCTTCTGCATCGCCCTGATGATCTCGGTGAGCAGCAGTTTTGCCACCCCCATCGGCTCGGGCACCCACATGCTGGTCTACGGCGCCGGCGGTTATAGGTTCACGGACTTCATGAAGATAGGGATTCCCATGAATTTCATCATCCTTATCGCGAACCTGTTCATAACCCCCATCGTATTCCCCATGTATTCTACGTAATGGCTTGGCCACAGGCCTTGCAATTACTAAATTTGCGTTAGCTTTCTTAAAAAGGAAACACTATGGAAACATCCTTTATCGTATTCAACGTCATCGCCCTCGTCGTCGTCATCGTGGCGGCCTTCCGTATCGGCGCTACCGTCAGCAAGGCTACCAAGAAAGAAGCCTCCGAAAAGGAAAACCTGATATCTTACGAAAAATGCGTAGCCCTGAATGCAAAGAAATTCAACTACGGAACATTCACCGATGCTCGTGATGGTGAAACCTACCGCACCGTAAAAATCGGCAACCAGATTTGGATGGTGGACAACCTGCGTTTCAAGACAGAAGAAAGCTACGCTCCGGGTAACGACGAAACCAACATCGCGAAATACGGTCGTCTCTACACCTGGACAGCGGCTCTCGGCATCCCTGCCGATTTCAGCGAGCAGTCCCCCGCCAAGGACCTGGAAATGTACCACAACATCCGTCAGGACAACTACCAGGGAATCGCACCCGATGGCTGGCATATCCCCAGCTACAAGGAATGGGAACAGCTCCTGGAGAACCTGCCCAAGAATTCCAACGGCGACGAACTGCGCAGCGAGTGCTTCTGGGGCAATCCCGGCGAGGATTCCTTCGGGTTCTTCGCCCTGCCCGCCGGCTACCGCTTCAACAACGGCGCCTTCTGCCGTTTCGGCAAGCGCGCCCGTTTCTGGTGCAAGGATGAATACGGCAAGTCCAATGCCTACCGCCTGAGCATCACCAACAATTCCGTGGACATCGAAGGGGTCTACCGCTCCGATGCCTTGTCCGTACGCTGCGTAAAAAACGCGTAGCAGTAAATAATCGTTCGCACTTCCAAGAATGTCATGGCGGCCTCCGAGCCGCCATCTTTTAATGACCGAATCCGCTAAAACCTAGAATAGATTCTCCGGCATGCGGATTCTCTCGCAACCGCCCCTAGTTAATACTAGGGGCTTTGTTGCTCACAATAACGACCGAATCCGCTAAAACCTAGAATGGATTCTCCGGCATGCGGATTCTCTCGCAACCGCCCCTGGTTAATACCAGGGCTTTGTTGCTCACAATAACGACCGAATCCGCTAAAACCTAGAATGGATTCTCCGGCATGCGGATTCTCTCGCAACCACCCCTAGTTAATACTAGGGGCTTTGTTGCTCACCGTTGTCATTCCGGGCTTGACCCGGAATCTCTTTTTTATACCATCACCACACATCTGTCACTCCTCAGCCATAATTTCAAGCCTTTCGCCGGTATTCATCAATATTTGTTATCAAAAACAAAGAAATTATGTATTTGACTTTATGAATTTCGGAAGGTATATTATGGACATAAGAAACAAGGAATTCAAAACACAAAGGAGTTTATCATGAAACACGCAATCGCATCATTCATTTTTGTCGCTAGCATCGCAGGTTTTGGCGGAGTTGCAAACGCCATCCCCATCATATACGCTACCGATGGCAATCCCTCCAAGAACGTTGCTTTGGAGCAGGATGTTGACAATTTCATCTTCCGGGGCGGAAGCATCGCTCTGGACCAGGGCGCCAACGAATGGAACCATTTTATTCCTAGGGGCGGTTTCAATGTCGCTCTGGACCAAGGTGCTAACGAATGGAACCATTTTAGACCCAGGGACGGTTTCAATGTCGCCCTGGACCAGGGCGCCAACCAGTGGAACCACAGGGGCGATGATGACTGGGGTCCCAATCCGCGTCGCGTGTTATAACATTTCCGAAAAGGGTCCTTGTCAGGATCATGCGCCCACAACGGGCGCTTTTTTTTGCATATTTACCGGCATGAAAACGGCAAAGCGCTTTTTTAGCCTGGAAGGAATCGACGGGTCGGGCAAATCCACCCAGATAGACATGCTCATCGAAGCTCTCGAAAAAGAGGGCTACTCTGTGGTGAAGCTCCGGGAACCCGGTGGCGCCAAAATTTCGGAACGCATCCGAGAGATTTTGCTGGACCCTAGCTTCAAGGGAGTCATGGCCGACAAGACGGAACTGCTCCTGTACAACGCCGCCCGAGCCCAGGTCATTGCCGAAATCATACAGCCCGCCCTAGACGCAGGCAAGGTCGTCATCGCCGACCGATTCGCCTGGAGCACCTACGCCTACCAGGGATATGCCCGTGGGCTTGGAGCCGAACAGGTCCAGCGCCTAACAGAACTGACCTGCGATGGTTGCTTCCCGGAACTGACGGTAGTGCTGGACATAAGCGTGGAGCGGGGCCGCGCTCGCACCGCAAGGCGGGGCGAAGCACCCGATCGACTTGAGCAGGAGAAGGCGGACTTTTTCGAACGGGTGCGCAAGGGCTACCTTGCCGCGGCCCACGACTACCCCGACTGCGTTTCCGCCATCGATGCCGACCGCGAAAAAGAACAGGTCTTTGCAGACCTGTATAAGCTGGTCAAGGCCAGGCTACAATCAAAAAAATAAGGTCGCTGCGTAAAGCAATAGACAACCGCCCCACTATTGGTAATCACCAAAGTCATTCGTTCCCATTGACATTTTGTCCATGGGAACTCTTTTTTACGAGGGTTATTTTGGCTTTTCAAAAGGTATCTTATAGTTGGGTTTATTGGACGGGTTGAAGGGATAGGTGATCTTATGAGGTTTGGTTTTAAGTTCAGGCGGCTTGCCTGCACTACTTTGGTTATTGCCGCATTAACGGCGATAGATTCCTTTGCCGTCACAAGTCAATTCCGTGGCGTGAACTGGGCGGATAAACGCGACAATTTTATTTCTGAGGTGCTAGTGCTTTCGGGCCTCAGCCTCGCTGATAATTACGAGTCCGCGTCGGTGGTAGCCGAACGCGTAATCGGACAGTTCCAGGAACTGATGGGCACGAACAGTGTACGTATGCCGGTGAACGAGCCGACAATTCTGACCGCTTTCGAAATGTATTCGGGTGCGTTAGACGTGGCGCTGAAACATGGCCGCCTGGTGATGGGTTACTGGGGCCCTTCGCAGCCGGCTGGCCCCAAAAATATGGATGACTGGTGGAAAATGTGGAGCAGGATCGTCGAAAAGTATGGCGACCATCCGAATGCCTATTTCGAAATTTTCAACGAACCGCACATGTACACCAAGGACCAACTGCGTAATTTGTATGCGGAGTGGCTTGAAAAGTTCCCGAATGTGCCACGCGACCATATTTTACTCGATGGTACGGGAATGGCGCAGAACGTGCCTGACATTGCCAATGACCCGCGCTTCGAAGGTTGCCTTTTTGCGGTTCACGAATACACCTTCTGGAACATGAGCATCAATACCGAAGAAGGTTGGCGCAATAGCTTTAAGTACAAGGTGGGCAACTATGCCGACCGCACCGTGTGTACGGAATGGGGTGGTGCAATGAGTCCGGGCGAAAAGGCGGGTGTGCATTACGATTACATGGACTATAATTCTACTCCGACCAACTACTTTATGGCTTACATTCGCGGCATGAGCGATCAGCTGCGCGAATGGGAAATGGGAAGTTTCTACTGGCCGGGCCTGCGCGATGGCGACTGGTATAGTATGACCAAGCGCAGTGGCGAAGGCGCAAATATCAAACTCGAAATAGTAAACCAGTCGGGCGTGGACCGTATGCATAAGGCCTGGGCCGATACAGTTGTGACGGATCCGCCAAAACGCGAGGCTTACGATGGAAAGGTCGCCGTGATTCCGGGCAAAATCGAGGCCGAAAATTACGATGTGGGCGGCAACCGCTTTACCTTCTACGACAAAGATTCCGAAAACCAGGGCAAAGCCTATCGCGAAGATGCAGTGGATATCGAGTCAATTGACGATGCTGTTTGCGGAGAAAACTCCTGCAAGGGTTATGCCGTTGGCTACACGCTAACAGACGAATGGCTGGAATACAGCGTGAATGTGGAATCTGATGCGGAACTCACGTTAACAGCGAATGTGGCGACCGCTTCTGAAACGGCGGGATTTCGGCTGTTCATGGATGGCGAGGCGATTACCGATTCTATCAAGGTAGCGAAAATTGATACGACCTGGAAAGTCTATAAGGAAATTGAGATCGGTACCGTCAAGCTGGATAAGGGCGAACATGTTCTCCGCATTTTGATTACGGGGGCCTACGTGAATGTAGACTGGATTTCGTTCTTGGAACCGAATAAGGTGCCAGAACCGCCTATTGACACCATTGCGGGCAGAGATATACAAATTTCGCACACAACCCCGGCTTCGCTTAGCGCGTTCAGTATGACTGGCAAATCAGCCTCAGCTCCGCTTAGCGTATTCAGTATGACGGGAAAATATTTGGGCAAGGTGAACGCCGCTGCCGATGTACCCGCCACCCTCAAGGCCGCAGGCTATGCGAAGGGGGCTTATATCGTGCGCGGCCCCCATATTTCTAGTCGAATTCAAGTGAAATAAACGCCTTCAGCTATACCTTGGTCATACTCCCGCCTCACTATTTTTATACATTTGTGCAGTAAAATTGCCGCTTTGGGCCAGTTTCTCCGACTTCGGGGGCATTGACTCCGGGCTTTATCTATATTTTGAGGCACTATGGCACTTTGCTTAGAAACCGATCAATTGGAAACTGTCCAGCGCATCGTGGGCCTTCATTTCGAGGGTCTCGAGGTCTGGGCATACGGCGCCCGGGTAACGGGCGTGGACCTGACCCCCGACACCCAACTGGAACTGGCAGTCATCACCGACAAGCCCCTTTCCTTCGAGGCCATGACCGCCGTGGAAAAGGCCTTCGCCGAAAGCGGACTCCCCTTCGGAGTTGACGTCATCGACTGGGTGAAGCTCCCGGAATCCCTCCAGAAACAGATCAAGAAAGAACACGACGTGGTCCAGGCCGCCCCCGAAAACTAGGCTGTCCCCATCATGAACCGAGTCCTACCCCTCCTTTTTACATTGCTGCTCTCCACTGCCGCCCTCGCCGACGGCGAAATTGACAAGGCCAAGGCCCTCATCAAAGACGGCAAGTGCGCCGAAGCCGTGCCCGAGCTGCAGAAACTTTCCAAGTCCCAGTTCAAGAAACACGCCGGCGCCCAGGCCTCCGTGATGCTTGCGGAATGCTACCTGCGCGAACACAAGCGCGACGAAGCCCTGGGCCTTACCTCCAAGTTCCTGGAATACCATGTTTCCTCGGAATACCGGGAACGCATGGAACTGGCCAAGGCTATCGTCACCATTGAGCAGGGGGGCGTCTACGAAGGCGTCGAAGCCATGCTCCGGATTCTCGCCTACTCCCAGAACCCGGCCGCCAGAGCCCATACCAAAGAGGTGCTCATCAAGACCCTGGCCGCCGACCTGCTGAACGCGGACCAGCTCCAGAACCTGCTGGAAAAGTACCCCGCCGACAAGGAAGTCATCGGCTGGATGCAGCTCCAGATCGGTCGCGAATGCCAGAACGCCGGTCGCTACCGCGCCGCCCGCTACTGGTACAAGAAAGTCATTAACGGCGGCAACGCCGAAAGCCTGACCTCCACCGCCCAGAAGGGCCTGGACTCCATGAAGGACGCAGGCTCGGGCAAGCCCACCCTGCTGGTGCTCGCCCCATTGTCCGGAAACTTTGCCGTATTCGGTAACGCCGCCGTCCAGGGCGTGTTTTTGGCCCACGAGCAGTCCAAGCTCAAGGACAAGGTGAACATCCGCTTCGCCGACACCCGTGCAGACGCGGCCACCGCCCTCATGCGGACCCAGCAGGCCATCAGCCAGGACAGCATCATTGCCATCGTGGGCCCCATCATGAGCGCACCGGCGGCGACGGTGGCAGCCTGGCTCGGAAGCAATTTCCAGAATATCCCCATGCTGACCCCCACCGCCACCGACGACGGTATTGCAAAGCTCGGCCCCAACATCTTCCAGGTAAACATCACTATGGACAACCTGGCCCAGAGCATCGCCGACTTCGCCACCAAGTGCCTGAACATCCGGGAATTCGCCATTCTGTCGCCACTGGGCGACTACGGTGCCTCCATGTCCCAGAGCTTCACCCAGGCAGTGGACCGCAGGGGCGGCACCATTGTCGCCTTCAGGAACTACGAAGAGGGCAGGCCCGACTACAAGACGGAATTCGACCTTTTGCGCGATGTCCGCTTCAAGCAGCTGAACCGCCGCCGGAACATCGCCCGCGGAGCCACCGACCTCGACGCCATCAGCCCCAAGGAACGCCGGTTCTACATGCAAGACTCCACCTTCGAGATTCCGGGCATCTTCATCCCCGCCACCAACCCGGGCGACGCGGGCCTCATGGTAGGCCAGGTGGCCTTCAACAAGATTTCGGGCATCAGGCTCGGAACATCGGGCTGGTACGGCCGCGAGTTCCTGATCCAGGGCAAGAAACTGGCCGACAGTTCCTTCTTCAGCGTGCCCGCACTGGACATGAATTCCGAATCGGAATCCTACAAGAAATTCGCCGAGAGCTTCCAGGAAAAATGGGGCGAAGAGCCCGGCGAAGACAAGGTGAGCGGCCTCAGCTATGACGCCGCAAACATCGTGTTTACGGCCTTTGCCAAAAACCCGAACGACCTGACGGGCACCATCAACAAGACGGCAAACTTCAAGGGAATCTACGGCGACATCACGTTTAGCCGCGGAGTCAACACCAACTCGAAGATTGTCACTGTCCGCAAGGGCAAATTCGAGACTATGGACGGCTGCAAGATCCCAAGCCTCGAAGCCGAAAAGGCCGAAGAAGAAGAAAAGAAAAAGGCCGCCAAGTAGCGGGCCCAAACGGCACGCCCTGGCGAGAAACTGCATGACAGCCCCCGCCAGGGGTGCGTTCAAATATACCTCACCGCACTAGGCGGCTTCTTCATCGTCAAAATCTACCATGGGGCCGTTGATGCTTGCCACCACGAACTCGGCGGATTCCCCGTCGCGGTAGATTTTGTACAAACTATCGTCATCCATAATGTCATCCAAAAGGATGCCGCTGGTGGTACTCAGCTCTTCGCGGATGCGGTCCTTGAAAACCTGAAATCCCGGATGCAGGATAGAAAAAGTTATGGCGGATGTCTTATGGAACAAGTTCATAACCGTTACCTCCATAATGGGTTTCTCCCTGCCCTAGAATATACCACTCTGCACGCCGCAAAGCAAGCACCGTAAGGATTTAGTAGGTATTGGGTAACTTGCGCTGTGAAGCCATGTGCCCGCTACAACACTGCAAGTATTTTGCTGCAACGCCTTGATTGTCAAAAAGTTGCAACCACATTCATTTATCTTTTGAACGAATTTAATAACAATTTTTGATTATTCCAATTTGGATTAAAAAATTCTACCTCTTCCCTAATTCCGAATTCCGAACTCCGAACTCCGAATTCTATATTTGCTTTCATGTTCCTGCGCACCATCGCCATAACGCTCCTGCTTGCATCCCTTTCCTTTGCCGAAAGCCTGAGCCTCGCCCTGCCCGACTCCCTGGAAAACCTGGTAGAGAAGGCAACGGCCCAGACCATGGCGCTGGACTACAAGGCAGCCCTGAACACGGCACACACCCTCAAGGCAAAAGACGAAGGGGCGGGCTGCGTCATCGAAAGCATTGTGCGGATAAGCATGTACGACGACCTGGGCGACACGGCGGCCCTTTTCAAGGCGGGAGAGAGCCTGGAAAAATGCGAGGCCCAGGGACTGTGGCAGGGGCTCCAGATGTTCGAGCTGGGCTTTGTGCAAAGCGAGACGGGGCATTCCATCAAGGGAGCCATGAAAACCCGCTCCGCCGCCAAGATGTTCGAAGCCTCCAAGGAACTGGACCCCCAGGCATTCTATGCCATCTACGCCTACTATGTAGATCAAAGTTTCAGCTGGCTTCCCTTCAAGTCTGACAACCGGAGCCACTACCTCACGGTGCTGGACAGCGCCTCCAAGGTCTCCAAGCGGTTCTGGCCCCTGTTCCTTGCACCGCTTATCTGGATGCACTACGACAAGGAAGACTTCGAGACGGGGCTGAAACTTTCGGAGCGCGGCCTGAAGAAGGCGCCCGCCCACCCGGTAATGCTCCAGATTAAGGCCGACATGCTCTACCGCCTCAAGCGTTACGACGAGGCCGCCAAGATTTACGAACAGAGCGCCGAAAGCTACCAGAAGCGCACCGGCAAAAGCATTCGCTACTGGTGTTCCGCCCTAAACCTTATCCGCATCTATAACGACAAGGGCGACCAGAAGGCCGCCCAGGCCTGGCGCGAAAAGCTGAAGGCGCCCGAATACAAGGCCTTGGAAAAATGGATGCCCGGTTCCCTCATGGACGACCTGAAAAAGAGGAAACTATTATAGTCCTTTTGTAAACTTCACCCCGCCTTTTGTAAAAATGAGCCTGTTAATAAAATTTTCAGGCTCTTTTTGTTTTGCATCTCCGTCTTATACATGTACAGTATTAAAATCAGGAGTAGCAATGCACCGCAAAAGACCATTCCATATCGCCTTCTACGTAGACGGATTCACCCTCAAGAAGGTCAACAACTTTTACCGCAACTACCACCCATTCCACACCACCCTGGATTTCTTGGGGTTCAAGAACTGGGCTCGCGACCAGGCTCTTCGACTTTTCAACCCGCCTAAGAAATACGCCCTGATGGACTGCCACTACTACCATCCGGACAGGGACCCGAAAGTCTGCGGTAGCATAAATGACGGCATTTTCAACTTTGAGCGGGAACTGCGCTATGCGGGGTTCCAGATACACTATTCCACAAGAGGCCTCGACAACACCCCAAACATGTCGCTGATAGAGGATGCCCTGACATTCGCTACCTATAGGCATGTGGATGCCGTAATCCTGTTTACTACCCAGGGGCAATACTTACCATTGCCCGACAGGCTAAACGAGATGGGGATTCCTACCCTGCTACTAGGCTGGAACTTCCGTTTCGAAAGGAACAACCGTTGGGTCCACTGGAAAACGGACGGCCTTTTGCGGGAACATTCGGCCTACTACATCGCCATGGAAAACGTGGCGAACCGTAACCCTCCCTCGCCTCTCTCGGATATTAGTTTGTTCAAAGAAAACAGGATTCCGCCACGCAAGAGCGAATCAAAGCTTTTCGCCCTGAACCAGCTATTCAGCCACAACCTGAGCCATGTTTCATAAACGAAAAACCGAAAGCGCCAGGCTTTCGGTTTTCACATTCGATAGAAATAAGATTAAAGCTTATCCTGCTGCTTCTTCTGCCATTCACTGCGGAAGATCCAGGTGAGGCGGACACCCAAGAACCAGGTGTCACCGATGTTGTCGGTATCGTAGTCACGATATCCCGAAGACACCTTCATGCCCTCAACTTCAAGTTCGTTGTAACGCACGCAGCGGTAACCACCGTAAGCACCGACAGCGATAGGGCCAAATTCCAAGCGAAGTTCCAGTTCGGAATTGAAGGTAGAGGCAAAGGTGCTGTAGTAACGATCACGAGCAGAAACAGATTTTCCGTTGGACGGATCATACAAATCGAAACTAGACGCCAGATGGAAGTTGATGAGGTTGAAACCGAAACCAACGGCGGGAATCAGGTTGATGAAGGTGTTCTCGCCAAAGAGTTTCCAACCGAACATCCAGTCCGCACCGTAGGCAAACCAGCGCACGTCGTACAGCGGGAACTTCATGGAGGTGCTTCCGTCTTCGGACACTGCCGAGTAGGTAGAGCTGGGACGTTCAGAAGTCTGTGTCGGCATAAAGTTGATGTCGAACCAGGTCAGGAACTGCTTGTACTGGGCACCGATGTTCACATGCATGCCGAAGTAGTAGTCGTCAAAAGTCTCGTACTTCAGTTCACCAGCATACTTGGTGCTATCGCCCGACGGATCCTTGTGGTAGCCGTTCAAAAAGGCCGTCTTGTTCACGTAGTTCTGGTACTCCGAGAACATGCCACGGTAGTCGGCACCGATAGAGATAAAGCCGTGAATATGGTCCTTTTCATAGAAGCCAGCCTCGGTATCTGCAAAAGCGCTAGATGCAAAGATAGAGGCGCACAGCAAGGCAGGCCAGAGAAAAGAGGTTATTTTTGTCTTCATAAAAGACTCCCAAAAGGAATTTCTAGACATATAAAATACATTATGTTTAAACCATGTGAGCAAGAAAATTTCATAAAATGTTAAAAATCAACACTTTACGCACATTTTTCAGGTCCGTCCTAGGGGTGAGGACGGCCCTTGTAGCCCTCCTTTCCCTATCGCTCATGGCCTGTTCCGACGAAAAAAAGGAGAACCAGGCGAAGGACTGCGCCCCCCTACCCACCCTACAGTACAGCAAAAACCTGAAAATCGGGGAATCCTGCGGGGAACGGGTGGCCGAAATCCGCTCCATCGTGGGCCGCGACACCCTGACAAGACGCTTTTCCCTGGAAAAGCCCCTCTCCAGGGTGGTGGCGCAATCGTCAGCACAAATCGGTTACCTGATGAAGCTTGGGCTTGGAGACCACATTGTAGGTGTAAGCGAAGCCCAGTACATTGCCGACAGTGCCCTGTACGCCCGTGTCCAGAAGGGTGAAGTGGTCGAAGTGGGGAGCGGCAACACGCTTTCCCTCGAAAAACTTGTGGCGTTAAAGCCTGACCTGGTCATGAACTTCGCCACCGGCGCCGGCTATGACGACTACGAGCGTATCGAGGCGCTGGGGCTGCCGCTGATGCTCACCTCGGAATGGCAAGAGGACCACCCCCTGGCCAAGGCAGAATGGATTAAGTTGTACGGAATCCTGTTCGGCGTGGACTCCCTCGCCAACGCTGTTTACGAACAAAGTAAAGCCGACTACCTTGCTTCCTTCAACAAATCTGGACTAGAGATTGCTCCGCCTTCGGCTCGCAATGACACCCTCTCGTCTAGCAACGGGGGCGTTGCGGGGGTGTCCCCCGCTAGAGGGGGTAGCGAGCAACAACGTGGGAGCGAGGGGGAGACTTCCCCCGCCAATAGTTCCGAATTCCGAATTCCGAATTCCGAACTACCTTGCCCTCGCGTGCTTGTAGGCATGAGCTACGGTGGCGTATGGTACGCACCAGGCGGTCAAAGCTACACGGCACAACTGATACGCGATGCGGGAGGTTGTTACCTGTGGGCTAGCGATTCCAGCAGGGAACTGCGATTCTCCTTAGAAGAGGTTATAGCCCTGGCCGACTCCGTGGATATCTGGTTCAATCCGGGAATGTTCTCTACCCCCGACGAAATCCTCGCCACGGAACCCCGCGTGTCCGTTATCAAGGCCTTCAAGGAAAAACGGGTGTACCAAAACGACGCCCGTAAAGGCCCGCAGGGCGGCAACGATTTCTATGAAAGCGCCGTAGTGGCTCCGGAAAAAGTGCTGGGAGATTTCATTTGGGCGATAAGGAGCGAGAAAGCCACCGAAAAGGCAGACAGCGTGGCAGAGAATTCCCGCTGGTACAGAAATATTTTTAATTTTTAACACACTATGAAACAGCATACGGGTATTGGCGACTGGATTGCGACGTCCTACGAATCGGGAACGCCGTTCTTGCAGCAGGTCCCCAGGGACTGCGCCGACTTTTTGTTACTGAACGCGCAGATTCGCGAATATGATGCCGGCGAGATTATTATCAACGGCGATTCCGAAGGAATGGCTTTTTGCGTGCTGCAGAGCGGCCGCGCCCAGATTTGTGGACAGATTCTGCCAGACGGCCACTACAGCGTGCTGGCCTATATCGAAAGCGGCGGATGCTTCGGCGAAATGTCCATCATTTGTAACGAGCCCACCAGCAATACGGTGATTGCCGCCGAAGACGGCTGCACCGTGCTGATTATCCCCCGCGACGAGTTCGTGGCGTTCCTGGAAAAGAACCCGAGCATCATGGTGTACCTGTACAAGGTAGTGGCCGGGCGTCTTCGCGCCAAGAACAAGGCCATCGACGAATTTGAAAGGCTTTCCCTGCTGGCTTCGGGAAGGGTGTTGCCTTTTATCGATTTTGCGCAGACTATGGAAAAAAGCCGCATTACAGGAACCGTTATTTTCGAAAGCGGCGAAGGAAAGGGATTTATCGCCTTCCAGGACGGCCGTATCTGCTGCGCCAAGTGTGGCAAACTGGCGGGGCCGGATGCCTTGGAAAAGCTGCTCTCCTGGGGTGACGACACGCTGTTCAAGCTGGATACCCACCTGATGCCGGACACCGTGAACATTAACCAGATGTCCGACACCACGAGCCTCATCCTGGATGCTCTCAGAAATATTGATGAAAAACAAAGCGCCCAGTAAAACGGGCGAACACAGTGCCCGACTCTAGGGCAAAGGAAAAAAGATGAATTACGCAGACGCAGGAGTTTCCCTGGCCAGAGCTGACGAAGCCATGGTCGGCGTGAAGAAATCCGTACGTACTACATTCAACCAAGGCGTTTTGGGCGACGTGGGCAACTTCGGCGGCCTGTTTACGCTGAACCACCTGGGCATGAAGGACCCCGTCCTCGTGAGTTCCGTGGACGGCGTGGGCACCAAGCTCAAGGTCGACATCGAGATGGGCACTCACGAACTGCCGGGCCAGGACATCGTGAACCACTGCTGCGACGACATTTTGGTGCAGGGTGCGCGTCCGCTGTTCTTCTTGGACTATGTGGCTACGGGCCGTCTGGAACCGGGCGTGATGGACAAGCTGGTGGCCGGCATGGCCAAGGCCTGTCGCGAAAACGACCTGGTGCTTATCGGTGGCGAAACTGCCGAAATGCCGGGCTTCTACGGCCCCGGCGACTACGACATCTCCGGCACTATCGTGGGTGTGGTGGAACGCGAAAACATTATCGACGGCAAGAAAATCAAGCCGGGTACCATTATTCTCGGTCTGCCTTCTACGGGCCTGCACACCAACGGTTATTCTCTTGCCCGCAAGGTGCTGTTCGACGTGGCCGGCTACAAGGTCGACACTCTGGTGGACGGCATGGACAAGACTATCGGCGAAGCCCTTGCCACTCCGCACCGCAGCTACTACCCGAGCCTTATCGATCTCTGCAACAAGAAGATTATCCAGGGCCTCGCCCATATCACCGGCTCTGGCTACCAGGGCAACATCCCGCGTATCCTCCCGGACAACGTAGACGTGATTATCGACCGTACCACTTGGGATCCCCCGATGATCTTCAAGCTGATCCAACAGGCCGGTTCTGTCGAAAAGGACGAAATGTACTCTACCTTCAACATGGGTATGGGCATGCTCA
>CAMHOW010000006.1 GCA_946186895.1 uncultured Fibrobacter sp. | reverse complement strand
AAGGCTTCTTTAGAACCACCAGCCTAGCTGGTGGTTTTCGTTCATACAAAAAGCCCGGTGGCCTTCGGGCCATCGGGCTTTTTGTATCAAAACATTTAAGTCTAATTCACCGATCTGCCTAGATACCCAAACCAACCTTCCAATACCAACGAGGCAAATAACGTATTTTCTTTTCCTGCTAGTTCCGGACACAACCAATTGTTAAATAAAGGTTCTAAACAAAAGCTTCATTACCAGTGTTAGAGAGTTGACCCATGATGTAATCACGAACATTACCCGCCATTGACTTGAGAGACCTTTTCTTCATTTTCCTGTTTTCACTCGCATTTCAGCATTTTTCGGCTAAAAAAGCCCTTTTTCTTTACAATATTTTCCTTTTTGGCGATATATTGGAGATATAAACCCTCCTCCACGGACGATTCCCCGCGTCTCAAATGAGTGTTTTTAGGTCGTCTTTGAGTCCGGCTTCGTCAATTTTACCATCATTCAAGAAGGTACTAGTCAAGGAAAAAAAAGGGCGAAAATGATTTTTTTTGTGTTATTGATTAATTAGCCCCAAAAAAAGATATATTAAGAAAAAAATTACAAAAAAAGGACAGCATATGACCTTAAGAGACACCTTTGAAACTAGAAGACAAAATGAACAGAATTACCAAGTAAAGCAGTGCGCAAAGCAGGGGTGCCTATATTTGGGGCGCGCCTATCCTTACCATGTTTGGTTAGTAGAGGAAGCCCGCAACACATTAAACCAAAACTCGCGATACAACAGCGAAGTCCTCCGGCCGAACAATTTAACGTCCACCGATACCAGAATCTGGGAACGAGATAACTTTGGTCCCCTAGGCAGGTTAATTGATTGTGAAACACAGAAACAATCCCGCCTGGGCATGAGACTGTTCAAGGATGTCAATCCAAACTTGCCGTTAGCGGAACAAATACAAAAAAAATACGGCCTAACACAAAATCTATTTAATGAATTCGCCGTTATTAACTCGGCTAATGATATCAGCATCTATTCGCAGGAAACCGCAACACCTGCAATAGAAATAGGAAACACTGATCGGTACACACTTGACCAAAGCTATCAATCCTACTTCAGTCGCCGACAAATAAGCCACAACAGAATGCTTGTTTTGGGCGACCGGCAAAAAGAAATCCAATTGGCCCACATGTTTGACAATAACATATTAGTTATTGACGGTGGTCCCGGAACCGGGAAAACATCGACCATGATACAAAGATTAAAGTTGCTATTGTCAAGCACATTCTATGGTGACGAAGAATACGAGGACAAAGACTTTTCAAACGGAACCAGTTTAGCACGCTTAAAGTACATATGGAGTACATTCCTACGTGATAAAGCGGACAAGAATAATACCTGGATGTTCTTCTCTCCAACGATCCAACTAAATAATTTCTTGAAGTCATCTTTAAGTGGAGAAGGTTTAACATACATAGAAGACTCAACAAAAGTTTGGGTCAATCGAAGTAAAAGAAATCTAAGCGGTTACTGCATTGAACTTGCTAGGGATTTCTATCATTTTATTGACAACACTCCACTACAGCATGAGAAAGACAACGAATACTTTACAGAATCGCCTCTGTCACTGTATCAAAAATTTGAAACAAAACTTCTCAATCAATTTAAGGAAGATCACAAAGCAGAACAAGAAAAACTCTGCCTCCTAGAAAAAGATATTGGCATTGACCATCCTAAAAGTTTTATATCTTCACCAACATCATTAGAAGATGTATTCAAACATTCAGGATCAATTTGTTATCACACGTTTAATGACATTGACCAGAATTCACAAAAAAGCAAGGATTTTGTTCATGGTCTATCAAAGCAACTTACAAACGAACTTTACGATAATTGCCTTGGCATATTCCAAAATGAAAGCAAATGTCCAATTTACAAACAAAAAGAACCCAGCTCATCAGAAGATCTACGAAACAAAATCTTAACAAGGATAATTTTATTTTGGTTCATTGAAGAAAATAATCCTGAAATCTTCAACGATGTGTTTGACGCCGAAAACACGACCTTAAAAAATTATCGTGCTTTGCGCAGTCTGCTTCAACAAACCAGACTGAGTGATTTTAAGAAGGGATTTTGCAATACCGAGACAAAAAACTGTAATCCAAACGCAACGTCAGATGAAAAAAAACAAGAATCTTCATATTGCGACAACAATCCCTACAAGGATAAATACAGCGACCTAACAAAAACAACAATGGATGTTTTTCTCAAAAAAGAGGCAGAAACAACTGGCTATCCGCTTTCAGCGAAGGTATATCACACACTTTTTTATGCCGTTAAGGGTTGCATTTCCAGAAAAAATAGCGACGGGCAAAATGTACCATGGTCCAATTATTTCACCGAAAATACTGAATCTGATTTAATAACAATCACAGAAAAACTGATATGGGTCTTAATTAAAAGGTTTGTCAATTACGACAGTAAAAGTATCGGTACCGATTTCCAGCGTAGCTGGTTTGTCACGGGCGAGATATCCAAAGCATGGGCCGATTTTGCAAACATCGAAAAGGCCCGAAAAAATCTCTATAAAAAAGAATATGTAGGCTTTCTATTTGACACCACCCTCAAAAAAGTTTACGACGCATTCCGTCAAGAGAACGGTTTTGAAGGGAATCTCAAGATACAAGAGTTGTCATTCTTAATCTTTGCAACAAATACCCTTGCTCAAAAGCTCTACAAGGGGAATAAAGATATTTTCCTTCAGCTTTCAGACACAAATGCCGCATTGGAGGCATACAACTCTGCTGCACGCATCATTATAGGGATTGATGAATCAACCGACTTTACCCCCATTGAACTAGCCGCAATGGCTTCCCTGGGTCATCCAGAATACAATTGCATCACCCTCGCCGGAGATCAAATGCAGGCTTTTAACGAGAAGGGTGTTACCAATTGGGATCAAATCAGGACAGGAGTCTTTTCCGGTCCATGTGCAATTATGGATCTGAAAATCTCATATAGGCAATCGCACACCTTGCTAGAAATGGCCAAAAAGATCTACAAGCGTGCACTAAATAAAGATGCCCCCTACGAGTCATATGTCACACTTGAGCGAGAAGCTGCGCCATTACTCATAAAATCAGACGATCGGAATAAGAAGATAAAGTGGCTAGCTGATAGAATTAATTCCATCCAGAAAAAAGCTGGTTATCAGCCCGCAACCGCAATATTCTACCCCAGCGATGACAAAAGTGAAATTGAAGAGTTTACAGAAGAGCTTCAAAACTACATTGCTGTAGACTCGTGTTATTCAGTAACCGACAACAAAATCATCGTCTACCCGCTCTCCTTAGTGAAGGGACTCGAATTTGAAGTAGCATTCTTTTATGACCTCGACACCATCAAGAGTTCGGAAATGCAACAACGCTATCTTTATGTCGGCCTGTCTCGAGCGACTTTCTACCTCGGCGCAACATCCTCCAGTTCTTGGGATAGCGAACTCACCCACGACTTCAAAACAGACATAATTGAAGCAAACTGGCCCTATTTTGGAGAAGAAGGGGGCAAAGGGGAAATCAAGGACAACAACAATCCTCCTCCCTCCAACAATGAAGAAACAATTCCAGAACCTCCAGCAAACAATCATACCACGGACATACACAACAACCAGAGCATCACAAATTCAAAAAAAATTCTCCTAAGTAAAGCACCTAGCGATTCTACTAGGAATGTTCAACCTGTACACGCGCCTATCACATACTCAAATGAACGAATCAAGCCATGTGACTGGATCAAGCCCTGTGACTGGGCAGCTGCTCATGGTGTAAAGGCAGATTTGGTAATGAAGCTCCTGCGAGATAACGGAGTCAAGGTCCTAACCCAAGTATCCCATGTAAATGAATCTGAATACGAAAAGATAAAAGGAGCCGTAGAAGAAATAAAAAACTGCAGAAAATAGTCTGTTCTCATCTAACTCATCGGAAAAAGACCGGTGGCCTTCGGGCCATCGGGTTTTTGTTTGTTGCAAAAAGAACGTAAAAGCCCCACCTTTTTTTCTCTTTTTTCGCAACTTTTTATCAAGCAAGCACATCAATACGTACGCGAAAATCCAGTAACGGTGCATAATTTTTTTTGCATTGCAAATCTTTTGTTTACTACAGTAGAAATCCCTACCGCCATTTTCCTTGCGACTAAGACAGAAACTGTTTTTTCGGTCAGCAAGTAGGCGCCCAGAAATGACAATAAGATTTTTGTTCCGGAATGCAGGAGCAATGCTGCTAGGGGTTCTGACGTTTTTCAAAAGTTCAACAAACCAGTTGGTCAATTCTACAAACATCCCAAAAAGCAATTTTATGATCATGTTTTACCCGTGGAAAATCACACAGCCGCGCCTTTGTAAAACAAAGTTTACGCAAGGCGGATTGCCTTAGTCGTTTGCCTTGCGAGTTCCTACTGGTACGTTCCACTTCACCGATGCATTGCGAAACGTCCTCTTTCCCCTATGTTGATATCGGAAGAATAAACTTTTTTGTCAATAAAAGATCAATCATTTTGTTTTTTCGTACCAAAGGCGATAATTTGCGTTTTTCGCCCTAAAAAAAAGTTTTGCTGCCCTACCCCATCCCACGCAAGAGCACCTCAATATACTCTTTCAGAGGCACAAATGTCCTCCTTCACAAATTTTGATTTATATTTACCAATGTATAAAGCTTTCAAGGGTTAGATTATGTTCAAAACGCTCATCGACAATTCTTCTCCTTCACTTTCCATGGATGAGACGCTAAAACAGTGCTTGACGGAGCCTGATCTACTAGAAGTGGATATTGCTACGGGATATTGGGACATTCCTGGGCTTGCTTTGATTCAGGCAGAATTGGAAGCATTTTTGCAGCAGCCGAATACACGGTTCAATTTGCTTATTGGGAAAGATCCTTATGTTTATGCAAATCAAATTAAAGAACCAAAATATAAGGATTCCACCTTCCCAGATGATTTTATTAGGACTGACATTGAAAACCTGGAACTGAAAGATGAATTTCAAAATGCTGTGAAACTTTTATTGAAGTATTGTGATAACAGCGAAAATTCAAAAATTCAAATTCGCATCTTCCGTAAAAACGAAAAGGACGAGACACAGTTCTTACACTCAAAATGCTACATATTCAAGTACAAAAACCATTCCTACGGCCTTATAGGCAGCAGTAACTTTACGGCCAAAGGCTTGCAAGGAAACGCAGAACTTAACCATTTAGATAATGATGCTTCCTTTGTTCTTACAGAACCCAAAGAAGGCGCCCCCGCAAAAGGCCACCGTTTCTGGTTCTATGAAAAATGGGAACTTTCGGAATGTTGGAACAAGGTATTCCTGGAACAGATTCTGAAGAAGACTCCTATTGGTGAAAAAGCTAAAAAACTGATTGACGAAGAATTGGAACCGACATGGGCATATACGCCCTATGAACTGTATATCCGTTATCTTCAAAATCAGTTTGGCGCTATTGCAGACAGTAGCCAAGATGCAACATTAAAATCCTATCTTCCCAAAGACTATAAAAGTTACACATATCAGCTGGATGCCGTAAAACAGTGTTTCTTTATTATGAAGCAGTACAACGGCTTTATTCTTTCGGACGTTGTTGGGCTTGGAAAGACTGTTGTTGGCACATTGATCATTAAGAAGTTTATCGAGGAACACTCTTCCTATGAGGGCCGTTCTGCAAATGTGCTTATCGTAACACCTCCCGCGATTAAGTCTGGTTGGCTGGACACGATTAGGGATTTCGACGAAGATGCCCCAACTGCAATTACACCCTACATTGACTTTATCACCACGGGCAGCATCGGAAACCTTTTAACGGACGAAGATGAAGACGGAAACGATGATGGTGCGTTCTCAGAGACATTGAAGGATAAGGAATACGGCCTTATCATCATAGATGAAAGCCATAATTTCAGAAATCACAAGACAAAAAAATATCAAGATTTAGATAACCTAATTTCGAGAATTGCTCAACAGCATATTGCGCCTTTTGTTGGACTGCTTTCTGCTACTCCGCAGAACAACTCTCCGCAAGATATTTACAATCAAATCAAATTCTTCGAAAGGAATCCGAATAGTACGAAGTTACCAACGATTGAGGGTGGCAAACTTGATTCCTTCTTTAGCAATATGGAAAAGGAGTTTCAGCAGTGTCGGAAGCTAGAGGATAGGCGCGAAGCAAAGATTCGTCTTAAATACCTTTCTAAGCAGATTCGCGAAAAAGTTCTTGACCAGCTCCTGGTTAGAAGAACTCGAACAGACATTAAGAAATACTATTCCAAATACAATGAAGATTTGACTTTCCCTGAATTGAGGGGGCCCAAGAGAATTGACTACATCATGGATTTGGAATTGGCAGAGCTGTTTTATGATACCATTCAGGCAATTTTACCGCCCAATGAAACAAACCTGTTGGACAACACCAAACATTTGGGGTATCACCGTTATCAGGCGATTAAGTACTTCAAAGACGAAGAAAACAAAAAATTCTACGAAAAGAATAACCTGACTGTTGACATAACGACAGAGCAACTCGCATCAATGATGAAGAAATTGCTTGTGAAGCGCTTGGAAAGTAGCTTGCCAGCTTTCAAGAATACACTTCGCACTCTTTGGAATGCAACAAAAAACATGATAAAGATGCTAGAAAGGGATGTTGTCTTTATCTGCCCGAATATTGACGTAAACCACGAGTTCTTTGATAAAGAAGATAATACACCGTTGCCTTTCGAAGTCGTATGCGAAAACATTCGCAGCAAAATTGAAAAGAAAAAAGGCAATAATCGCGAATATAAAGCAGGTGATTTTCGCGAAGAATATCTCAAATTACTGTGGGAAGATGAACGAATTTTGGACGGTTTATGCTCCCGCTGGGACCGTGTTTCGATTGACCCTAAGTTGGAACAATTCAAGGAATGCTTGAGAGAGGAATTTTTTGACAAGCGAAAAAACACCTCCCAAAAGCTAGTTATCTTCACAGAAGCTGTCGATACGATGAAAGAACTTGAAAAGGTAGTAAAGGCCATTCATCTTCCCCAAAACAGACGGCTGCGCCCCCTTGCCATTTCTGCCGCTAATCGCGATGCAATGAAGGAAGTGATTAAGCAGAACTTTGACGCAAACTACAAGGGCGAAATGAAGGATGATTACGATGTTATCATCACGACGGAAGTTCTTGCTGAAGGCGTAAACTTACATCGTTCAAACACTATTCTCAATTATGATACGCCCTGGAATGCAACGAAATTGATGCAGCGCATTGGCCGTGTGAACAGAATTGGTTCTAAAGAGCCATTTGTCTTTGTTTACAATTTCTACCCAAGTGCAACGGGTAATGAACAGTTAATGCTTATTGAGATTGCTTTTGCTAAACTGCAAACGTTCCACACGATGTTTGGCGAGGACAGCAAGATTTTCAGCGAGGACGAAGAAATCTCTGAAGCAAATTTCTCTCAAAACTTTGACGGCGAGGAATCGCCCTATAGCAAGTTTATCTCGGAATTAAAGCAGTTCCAGGAAAACAATGCAGAACGTTTCAAGGAACTTATGGAAATGCCAATGGAGAACATGGGTGGACAACTGCGACAGGATTGTACGAACGGTTGTTTCGCAGTACGTTCTCCCCAGCAGGGAATGCTGAACCTTTTTGCTGACGACAAGGGCAATATCAAGACCGTTTCTCCGCTTGAATTTGCAGACTACTTGAAAGCAAATTCGTTGAATGTTTTCGTTAAGCCCGAAAGTCGTGAACTATATGAAACAATGAAGGATACGGCTATCATTGAGTTTAGCAAGCACGTGACGCATTCCATTCACGCGAAAGACATAAACGACAAGCAGAAAAGCGCCTTGGCCGCTATTGCAAAAATCCGATTGATGCTTACGGACGACGCAGCGTTCGCTTCTTTGAAAGCCGCAGAAAGGGCCGTAAAGGATAAGAATGTCGATGTAATTAAGGCAGTGCTGAAATGGGAAGAAGATTACGACCGTTCTGGAGCGTCTATGTTCGGTTTGAATAGCGACGTAAACGATTGGGTCAAGAACACATTCAAGACCGTTACAGAAAAGGCAAAATTGAAAAAAGGCGAACCGTATATCGCTCTTTACGAAATGAACTAGGATTTATACAAGGGGTAAAACAATGGACAAGAAGCAGGTTAAAACAGTTCTTACGGGAGACTTCCCTGGAATTGTCAATTTCATCGAGAACATCATTTATCCTATCTTCGGCGAAAAATGCTTTGAAAAGAAGGATGTGCCGGAGCAACTGGTGACAAGTGAATCAAAGGCAGCTGCGGATATAGCCAATGTTTCCTCCATTCTGAATATCGGAACAATAAGCAACATCAAATCAGAAGACATTGAGCTGTTTGATGTGACCTTGAAAAACACCTCGGATATTTCTCGTTCCAGAGTTGGAATTCAGCGTCTTATAAGGTCTGCTCTATCCCAGTATTCACATGCGTTTATTGTTTTCCATTACAAGGATTGTGAAAATAAGGAATGGCGATTCTCTTATCTTCACAAAGAAGGGACACTAAAAAATACGACTTCTGCCAAGAGATATACCTATGTTTTTGGTAATGAGCACAATCCTAGAACGGCAACGGAGAGGTTTGAAATCCTTGCAAATTCCCAAAAGACCGACGATGATTTGATAAGCGCTTTTTCTGTTGAAGCTCTTTCTAACGAGTTCTTCGATAAGTACGAGAAACTTTACAACTCTTTCGTTGAATACATGATTGTCAATCCGGCAATGCAAAAGAGCTTTAAGACGGTTATTGCCAAACATGACAACGGAGACAATGAAAAAGACGTTGGAGAAATTTACAAGACAAAATACAAACCTCTTCGCGACTATGTGAAGAAAATGATGGGCCGCTTAGTGTTTCTGTATTTCTTGGAACGCAAAGGCTGGCTAAATGGCGATAAAAAATATTTGACAAAACTATTTAATGATTCAACCCAAAAGAATGATTTTTTGGATAATGTACTTGAGCCATTATTCTTTGGTGTGCTAAACACTCCGCAAGAAATGCGTTCCGAGAAATTCAAGGAAATGGGCTGGAGTACCGCAGCTATTCCTGGTCTGTTATCTATTCCGTATTTGAATGGTGGTTTGTTTGAGCAAGATGAACTTGATAAGAGAGAGGCAAAATTCCCAGAAGATTCTTTCAAAAGGCTATTTGATTTCTTTAGTGAATACAACTTCACTGTAGATGAAAATGACCCTAATGATGAAGAAATGGGCATTGACCCGGAAATGTTGAGCATTATTTTTGAAAGTCTCCTTGAAGATAATAAGGGAAAAGGCGCCTTTTATACTCCCAAAGAAGAAGTGCTCTATATGTGCAGTGAATCCATCATTGCTTACTTAAGCGAAAAGTCTGGGATAAAAGAAAAAATTATTCGAAAATTCATTGAGAATCTCGATGATGAAAACATTCCAGAAGAAATTGAAGAAAATAAACGTCTGCTGCTCAAGCTTATTGAGAACGTAAAGATATGCGATCCTGCGATAGGTAGTGGAGCATTCCCGATGGGAATGCTGAATCTGCTGTTAAGAACAAGACTTGCTCTCTACCCTCGAAAAAATAAGGATGCAAACGAAATTGCTCGTCTAAAAAAGAATATTATTCAGAATAACGTTTATGGCGTAGATATTGAACAAGGGGCAATTGATATTGCTCGATTACGTTTCTGGCTTTCCATAGTTGTTAATAGTGATGAGCCGGAACCCCTGCCAAACTTTGATTATAAATTCATGCAAGGAAATAGCCTCATTCCAACATTTGACGACCACTATGTAGAAATGAGTCTTGAAAACACTAAAAAAGGCAAAGGTGAGCGAGTTTCTGCAGGAATCACCGTACAAAAAAACTTAAATGAACTTGTAATTTTACGCCAGGATTTTTACGGTCTATCCGGAAAAGAGAAATACAATAAAGAGATCGAAATTAAGAAATTGACTCTTGATACACTCAAGTCTATTTTCTCAGCCGAATTAGAGACTTTAAACGAGAATCGTTATGATGCTCAAGTGGACATGGGCATTGACTTTAAAAAAGTAAGCAGCGCAAAGGCTCAAAAAGAGTATGACAAAATAAAACATCAACAAAAGCAGATTTCCACTTTAATTAAGAAGATTGATGATCTTTCGACAACTTTGTATTATAGTGGAGCTTCTTATGCGGAGAGAGCTAAAACGGACATAAGCTTCTTTGACTGGAAATTCTGTTTCAGTGATGTTGTTATGGACCGAAACGGCTTTGACATTGTAATCGGAAATCCTCCTTATATTCAGCTACAAAAGGATAGCGGTAAACTTGCCGCCATGTACGAAAAGCGCGGTTTTTCAAGTTTCGCTAAGACCGGTGATATATATTGTCTCTTCTACGAAAAAGCATTACAATTGCTAAACAATGAAGGACTCTGTTGTTTCATTACCAGTAATAAGTGGATGCGTGCTGCTTATGGTGAAAAATTACGCGAACTTTTTGTTAATCATACCGATCCAAGAATACTGATTGATTTTGCAGGAGTAAAAATTTTTGACTCCGCAACTGTAGACACAAACATATTATTGTACCAAAAGACAACAAACAAACACAAAACGGTTGCTTGCGAAACAAAAAACATGAGCAAGAACGACTTAAAAAAATTGAGCGTTTACGTTCAGCGTAATTCAACCGATATGGATTTTAATAACTCTGACAGCTGGGTTATACTATCTTCTTTAGAACAAACAATTAAACGGAAAATAGAGAGAATAGGCAAACCCCTTAAAAACTGGAATATAACTATAAATTATGGAATAAAAACAGGCTTCAATGATGCGTTTATAATTTCTGAGGAAACAAGATGTGAAATACTAAAAAATTGTCATGACACTGAGGAACGCAAAAGGACTGATGCGATAATTCGACCGATTTTAAGAGGCCGAGACATTCAAAGATATGTCTATGCGAATAATGGCTTGTGGTTAATCAATACGCATAATGGCATGAAGGGGAAACTTCCCAAAATCAACATTGACGAATATCCTGCAATAAAAGCGCATTTAGACAGATATTGGGATAAAATATCAACAAGAGCTGATAAAGGCGATACCCCATATAATTTAAGGAATTGCGCTTATTTGGACGATTTTAATAAGCCAAAAATAGTATGGAAAAGGGTCGGCTCTATTCTACGTTTTTCATATGATAACAGCGGTATGATGGCGTTGGATAGCACTTGTTTTGCAACTGGTCAACATATTGAGTTCTTGGTGGCCTTACTCAATTCAAAAATGGGCCACTACTTGCTCAAAGATTCCCCCAAAACGGGAACGGGAGATTTGCTTGTTAGTGTACAAGCTATCGAGCCCATAAAAGTACCTGTTCCAAGCGAATCTACAGAAAAAAAGATTTGCTCGTTATTAACAGAGGTCATTCAGAAAAAGAAAGGTTCCGAAGAAAAATTAGACGAAGTAATTTACAGCATGTACAATCTTGATGCAAATGAGATTGATTTTATCGAGCACCAATAAAATTCAGCTCTTGCTCGTTTAAATCATATATTTCGCCGATTTTAGCGTTTAACTTCTTTATCAAAAGATTTGTTTTTTGCTGGCTTTCGGCGGAATTGTTTTTGATGGTTTCTGATATTTCGTCAACAATTTCAGCAACGTCCTTTTCTTGTTTTTCATTTGGGAAAACTATTGGTGTGTCCTCTATCCATTGCTTTGAATACTGAATAGTCCTTTTACCTAGCAACCTACACATTCTTTCCAAATACCATTCGATAATTTTTGAAGTCAGCATCCCTTCTATGAATTTTAGTTTTTCTCCACTTATGAAAAAACAAGTTTTATCAAGCATGAATTTTGAGTTGTCATAATAGAACTGACTTCTTCCTACCGTCGTTTCAGGATAAATAATTTTTGGCTTATCAAAATCGTCCCAATAACTGATGCTATCTTGCGTTTCAAACCATTTGTTATTTGTTTTCTTTCTGGATTTGATTATCTCTTTGTTTATGGTGTGCGTGTTACCAGTCTGTTCAAGACGCTCCATTCCAAAAGAAAGCAAGTAATTCTTTATTGAAGGGAAATCTTCGATATCGTAATGACGTGAAGGCAATGTGGCAATGATGTATAATTCTGCCCACTCGTAATTATATCTTTGAATATCCCGGCCCCTTAAAATCGGTCGTATAATTTCGTCAGTTCTTTTTCGTTCTTCATCATCCGTACAGTTTCTCAAAATTTCATCTCTTGTTTTTGATGAAATTATGAAAGCGTCGTTGAATCCAGTTAAAATGCCACGATAAATTGTAATGCGCCATTTTCTTAATGGAACTCCAGCAGACTCAATTTTATTCTTTATGCTTTGTTCTATAGATGAAAGAATAACCCAGCTGTCCTTTGAATCAAATTTCATTATGCAAGAATGTTGCTGAATATAAACGCTCCTTTAATTACTTCATTTTTCCTAAGAATCTTGCAAGCGTATTTCTATCAACATTATAATGCTTGGCGATTTTTCTTTGACTGATTCCATGCGCAAGTAACTTACTGATTTCATCCTTTTTTCCAAATAACTTGTGCTTTTCCGGGCTCGTCTTTCTGCCTTTCGGCCGGCCCAAAATAACGCCCTCTTTTCGGCGCAAATTAAGCGCTTCTTTTGTTCGTTGACTAATCAAATTGCGTTCTATTTCCGCACTTAGTCCAAATGCAAAAGCGAGAACTTTGCTCTGAATATCTTCTCCTAACCTGTAATTGTCTTTGATAGTCCAGACCTTACATTCCTTATTCATGCAGATATTGAGAATATCCATTATCATAAATAAGTTTCTTCCAAGACGACTTAATTCTGCGCAAATGATCAGGTCGTCTTTTTTTACAATGTTTAGAAGATCGCCCAATTTTCTTTTGTCGATTTTTTTTGTTCCGCTTATGGTTTCTTCAATCCATCCGTCAACCTTTAAATTGTTCTTACGACAAAAGTTGCTTATTTCAAATCGCTGGTTTTCGACAGTCTGTTTATCGGTACTTACTCGAATATAGCCATAAATCATTTCTTTACCTCATGAAAAATGTTTATGGCAAATTTGTTTATTTCGTTTATTTTTGATGGTATTTTTTTGATTCTTTTCTATTTTCTCTACAATGGCTCGGGCTTCCTTGCGCTTTTCTTTTTTTTGCCATATGGTTTCTTGCGAAACAGCAAACATCATTCAATTAAGCAAATTTTCAAATATGTTTAGAATCTAAAAAATAGGAAAAAATAGAATTTTTCGTTGTTTTTTCTTCTATAGTTTCGTATATTGTATTCCAACACCAGAAAAGGTGATATTAAGGATCGTTTCCGCATAAAAGCGGAGCGGTCCTTTTTTATTTGGTAATATAACAATCATCAAAGGGGGATATACCTTATGACGTCTAAACAGAATATGCTTAGTAATATCGGAAAGAAGGCAAATGAAGCTATTGAAGAACTAGTCATGGCATGCCGGGAGATCACACTCACAGCTGCCAACGAAATACCACTAAAATACGGCTGGTATACATCTTCAGTTAAGCAGTCTCATAGTCTTGAAAATGGCCCGATATCTGTGGAATTGGGCTTCGGAATACACCCCAGCAGTAGCCGTGTAGAATGGTCATTCATGTTCTATCCGTATCCGAACCTTGTGAGGATCAAGCAATGTGGTCGCACAGAGCATACTGCTTATTGTCACATAGACAAGGCTGCCATTAAAGGAGCCATAATCTCTTTGAACAGGGAATACAAAAACTAACACGAGCAACATGCAAAAATCAGCATAAACCGTCCCTTCCCCCCCCCTTTTTTTAACGATATATTAAAAGTAACCCCACCATTCCAAAATGTTTTTATGATAAGGGGGGGGGCCTGGGCATGTCTGAGGAAAACATGAGGCAACCTCCCTTATCCGACTATATTCCTTCGGCCCCCTGCATCTCGATAACCTGGATCTCGTCCGGAAGCGGGTTCGCGGGGTCCTGCTTGGCGCCGAGGTTTTCCAGCTGGCGGCAGGTCGTGAGCACGCTCTGCCCCTTGTCCGCAAACTTTGCCATCCCGTTATCATAGGCTTTCTGCGCATTGTTGAGCGCGTTCTTGACATTTTCCATCTGCTTTACGAACACTCCCACGCGCTTGACCATCTCGTTTGCGAGCCTAAAAACTTCCTGCTGGTTTTTCGCCTGCTGAACCTGGCGCCAGGTCAGCTTGACTATACGGAGCGCCGCATAGAGCGTCTGCTCGTCGGCGATATACACCCCCTTTTCCATGGATTCGCGCCAAAGCGAGGGCTTCTCGGTCAACGCGGTCCAGAGCGCATCGGCACGGGGCACGAACATAATGACAAAGTCAATCGTTTCCCTGGGGGGCTTCACGTAGTCCGCATACTTTTTCCCAGAGAGCTCCTTCACATGCTTCTCGATGCTATCCACATGATCTTTAAGGCGTTTTTTGCGTTCGTCGGGGTCTTCGGCACTTTTATAATCAAGGAAGGCAGCCATCGAAACCTTAGAATCCACAATCACGTCCTTAGTCGCATCCAGGTGCACAACCACGTCAGGACGCATCTTGCTTCCCGTTTCCTCGGAAACAAGAACCCTTCCGTTCGCACCGCGGAGGCTCACCTGCGTTTCGAAATGGATGCCCTCCTGTAGACCCAAACTGGAAAGGAGCTCTTCGAGGACGCATTCGCCCCAGTCACCCTGGATCTTAGAATCGTGCTTAAAAGCGCGGATCAGGTCGTCTGCGGTGCGGGTCGTCTTGTCGTTTGACTGAATCGCGGCATTCAACTTTTCCTTTAGCTCAGTATTCGTCTTGACCTGCTCGACAGTCGTGTCGTTCATGGCCTTCTTCATATTATCGATGGATTCCTTGAGCGGGTTCACCAGCTGCTCCATGGTCGTATGCCCCGACTTCGAGATTTCTTCGCTGCGCTGCTTGAGCATCTCGTTGGTCACGTTCTTCGCCTGTTCCATCAGCCCCTTCGAGATGTCGTCAAAGTGCGACCTCAGCTCGTCCATTGCCTTCTGGTGCGTTTCCTCCTTCTCCTTCATCATCTTTTCGAAGCGCTTTTCACTGGCATCCTTTTCCTCGGCTAGCGCCTGCGCCGACCGCTCCTTTTCCTGCTTGAGCTGGAGTTCCGCATCTGCCTTCACTTCGGCAATGCGCTTATCCGCAGCTTTCCTTTCGTCAGCAAGCGCCTGTGCGGACCGTTCCCTTTCCTGCTGGAGCTGGTTTGCCGCCGCCTCCTTCGCTTCGGCAACACGCTTGTCTGCAGACTCCTTTTCAGCAGCCAGCTGACGATCCGCCTCCTCACGAGTCGCTGTATTTTTCTGCATTTCTGCATCCAGCTGGCTTTGCAACACAGCGACGCGCTTTTCCATGTCAAAACCCTCTTCACGGCCTACATTCTCGCGTTGGGCCCCCTTGATTCGGGCGGCCAAGTACCCGACAACGATTCCGAGAACAGCACAGATGATTGCTACGGCAATTATCATAAAAACTCCTTTGGAAATCCAAATTACAGTATATATCTATATTATTTATCGCAAAAAAAGCTATACAGGTAAAAGAAAATTCAAGCACATTGATTTTTTCTCAAAAAAAAGCTTTTTCTTTTACAAATTCTCTCCTTTTTACGATATATATTGAAAGTACCCCCACCCTCCAAGGAGTTTTTATGGTAAAGATCTTCGATGCCGACCTGATCAAGGGTCACTTCATCGTCACCGACAACGGCAAGCGGGCCCTGGTCGACACCGGCTGCCCGTACATCATCAACGACGAGAACAAGTACTCCAAGCCCCATGGGGAGCTGTACCTCAACGACGCCCGCAGCAACGTAGACCCGACCATCAGCGAGTTCCGCGGGCTGGAATACTTCGCCCAGCACAAGGTGCTGTTCGACTACAAGAAGGCGGCGATTATCGTCGCAGACCAGGGTGACGACGTCGCCCCGGTGCACCCCGTGGCCGAGTTCGCCATATCGGGCCTGCCGGAGCGCATTTTCATCAACCTCGCTATCGAAGGGAAGGTTCGCAAGATGGTCTTCGATACGGGCGCCTCCATCGCGAACTACCTCACCGAATCCATCGTAAATACGGAAAAGTATGTCGGTACGGTCCCCGACTTCCACCCACTACTCGGCCACTACGATGTCAAGCTGTACGAGCAACACGTAGAGATTGGCGGCGAGACGGTGGGTATCCCCTTCGGAGCCCAGCCCGAGATAATTGACCAGGAGGTCAAGGCGGACGGAGCCGTCGGTGTCGTCGGTATCGGGCTGTACGAGAAGTTCCAGGTGCTGGTCGACTGGCCCAACAGGCGGCTCGTGCTGGGGCGGTATTAACAAGGCAAAGCCGCCCTATTGCCATCTTCCGCAAAAGAATGTATATTCATTTCAGTAGATTCCGACAATCCTCCTGACAGCGTATTCGATTCGGGGAGGAAGTTTCACTATCTGCTTGAGGTCGTTGCCCTTTGCGGACTTGACAATCCGCAAATCGCGACAGTTGCCCTGCAGGGAACCGGCCCTGTGGCTATCAACGTAGAGCACCGTCTGCCGTAAAGGCGGACGTAAAAATCAGTCATTCAACTGGTTTGCGAGCGGCAACCGTCTGGTGCCGCAGGTGTTCTACGTCCCAGCATTTTCCGTTTGCAAGCCAAAACCGCAACTTCAACAAACGGAAAAAAAATGAACCGCACGCAACATTACTCCTTGCTCAAGGCGATGGAAATCGACAAAAGCAACCTCCTCAAGTACCAGGAACTTTACAAGTACGCCTATATCCTTAGTGACGGCATCTTCAAGATTGTCTTCGCCGAGGAAAAGGACCACTCGCTCCTCATCTCGCTCGTGAACGCGATGCTGGGTCTGCAGGGCGACGACGCCATCAAGGACATCACCCTCGAAATGCAGGAATTTCCGGGCGTTTTCAACAAGAAGGACTGCATCCTTGACATCATCGGTACCACGAATGCAGGCGAAAAGGTGCTGGTGGAAGTCCAGCAGCAGGGCGACGACTTCTTCCGCGACCGCGTGGAATACTACATCTCACGCGTCATCGAGAACCAGGTGCATACCAGCGAGAAGTACGAGCTGCCGCGCATCTACTTCCTCGGGCTTCTGGATTTCGAGCTTTTCCCCGAGGAACCGCAGAAGTACATCCATCACGTTGACGAAATGTGCAACGGGAGGAAGTTTTTCCCCAAGATCCAGAAGATTTTCGTGGAAATCGATAAGTTCTTCGAGCTCGAAAAGGCGGGCGTCACCGCAAGCGACAATTCTGAGGCGGCTCAGTGGCTCCGTGCCATCAAGGTGATTGTCAAGGAGGAACCCGTTCCCGAAAAGATGATGCAGAACGAAACGTTCCGGCACTTGCTTGATTCCGTTAAATTGATTAACTTTGTAGAGGAACTTTTCAACTGCGAGGCGAAAAACATGACGGACTTGAAGGCTGAACACGAAATCGGTTTTTCTGAAGGCCGTGCCGAGGGCCGCGCCCAGGGTTTTTCTGAAGGGAAGACCGAAGGTGCCGCAGAAGAACGCAAGAAGGCTAACGAAGAACGCCTTGAGATGGCCAGAGCCTCGCTTGCAGAGGGCGATTCCATCGAGAAGGTCACCCGTATCTTCAAGCTTTCCGAAAGCGAAGTTCTTGCTGTCCAGGCAAAGCCCACCGCACAGGGCAATTAGCGCATTCAACTAGCTTTATACAAAATTTATACAAAAGGGTTCCCCGCTAGGCAGGGAACCCTTTATTGTATTAGATTCATCCCTTGTACCACTGCGGGAGCCGACCGATGGTTTCGCGGACCAAATCCCGGATTGTTTCGTTCGTAGCTTTCACCTTTTCTGTCATGTGGCATCTCCCTTTTTCATATCCTTCAACGACTGCACGAACTCGTCCGTACGTGAATAAAGCCGGTCATTTAACGGACGTTCGTGGATTTCATTATTACGGAGAAGCCGGGTATAGGCGGCGTTGTCAAGCGTATTCAACTTTCTACAGAAAAAGTCGTCAAGATCTTCGGCAAAGTATTCCTTCAGTGTCTCAAGAATCTTGCAGAATTTCGCGGTATCGTTTTCCGCGGGAATCAGTCCCGCCCTGAAAAGGACCTGTGCGCTAGACAGTTCGGAGAGGCGCCCGTATTCCAAGACCGGCCATCCCGTTGCACGGGCATAATCGTAATAGGCGGACTGCCCTCCGAGTTCCCCAAAAATCTGCGGGATAAGGAAATTGAAGAAGCACGCGGCCGCGAAATTGAGCCCCTGCGAATCTCCACTCCTTATGTTCTGTTCTGGCACACAACGGCCGAATTCGCCGTCTACAAAGTTTACGCCCTTCTCACCGGCACGGCGTTCAACCTTGAACCTTTTCGCAAAGTCATGCGAAAAAAGCTTATACTGGTAGTCCCTGAATTCCGCTTCTAGACATATGGCTTCCTTGTCTATCTTGTGGAGCCAACGGCCCCTGGTCCCGCAACTTGACAGTTCCATACCTTCGATTGGAACATAATGTTTCCAGACACAATACGGACGTTCCGACAGAATGAATTCCGGGAAAATATTCGCCTTCTTCGCCATCTCGTGAAGAAGCTCCCGGTTGCCAAAGCGCTCGTACTGGCAGCCAAAACCATAATCCTCGATGATGGTGGCAAACAGGTTCGCGTGGCCCTGCACGTAGACCGCATTGAACACGGGGAAGGCATCCGCTCCAAGATACAGCAGGGCAAAACGCTCGACGGCGCGGGGGTTAGTACATTCCGCATTGCGCTCGAACACGTAGAACTTGACAAAGTGCCCATACTTGTCAAACCCGCTCCGTGCATTGAAACGCTTCAGATCGGGGTCCCTGTGGTACGAATACGGGTTATCGAACATGGCAAAGAACTCGCCCTCGCTCAGCGAACGCGAATAGATAAGCGTATAGTCCGGGAAAAGAGGCCACCTCAGGTTATAATACTCATGCGCCTGACGAAAATCCTCATCAGTTCTTAGAAGCCTTTCAGAATACGTGCGTTCCTGCGTCTTGAACTCGATAGCAGTCCTCATGCCCAAATAGTCTACATTGATAAAGCAGTGCGCACAATGTGCACCACCGAACAAGTTGACCGTATGGGGGTCCATCCCTGCACCCGGGTAAAACACGGTGCGCGATTCAAAGAACTGCTTCCAGGGAATCTCGGAATTCTCGTCAATTGCCATAAGCCAATCCGGGGTCGGTTCCCGGTAGTTGTTGTAGAGGTAATCCAGCTGTTCCATATTTTCTCCTAGTGAACACCCAGCTTGCGGCCAAGCCAGCCGTAGAACTTGATAAAGGTCCGCGTGAACGGAATGGCAATCCCCCTCATATTAAAAAGACCAGTCGAGATGTTCAGATACGTAAGTACACTATATATAATAATGGCACAAACGCAATCAACAATATCTCCACAAGTCGCAAAAGGCCAGGCAACCCCCATACATGCGACCGTCCAGAGCACGAACGTAGCCCAGCATCCGCCCTTCACACCAAGGCGCCTGAAAAGGACGCGACCGATGGGGTTAATTTCCGTGTGGACATCCACTCGCAAGATAGTCGTCACTACGTCGATAATCTTGGTGAGGGATGCAATCGCCGCCATTACGATGACCACGATACCGATTGTTTCCATAAGTCAATCTCCTTTATTTGACTATGAAGATGTTTTACATCTTCTATCTATATTATCGCAAAAAAATTTATACCTGTAAACGAAAAATTAAGCGCATTGCTTTTTTCTCGGCAAAATCTTTGAAGCCGACCTGGGCAAGTTCGAATAGATTTTTGTATATTTCCCCTTGCACCAGAAAAGGTGGTATTAAAAAGATCGCTATCCGCATAAGCGGGGCGGTCTTTTTTTTACCCCAAAAGGAGGAAAAAATGAAGGAAAAGGCAAAAAAGGCGATCCCCGAACTAGTCGGGGATGACAACAGGGGCGAAATCGTGCTTTACCAGCCGGAGGGTGAAGTCCGGCTGGAGGTACGGGTAGAGAACGAGACTGTGTGGCTGAATCGCCAACAATTGGCCGTGTTGTTCAACCGAGATGTTAAGACCATCGGCAAACACATCGCAAATGCCCTAAACGAGGAATTGAAGAACCTGGCAACTGTCGCAAATTTTGCGACAGTTCAGAAAGAGGGCTCTCGTTCTGTTTCCAGAATGGTAGAGCACTACAATCTGGACATGATTCTTTCCATCGGTTATCGTGTAAAATCGGCCAATGGTGTAAAATTCCGTCGCTGGGCGAACCAAGTCCTGAAAGACTTCATGCTCAAGGGCTATGCCGTGAACCAACGCAAAATAGCGACAGACTTGCAAATAGTAGACAGATTGCACGAACAAAGGCAACTCATCGAGAAACAACAAACAGAGATTGAGGAATTTAGGGGCGAAACGGAAAAACGTCTTTCCGCAGTTGAGCAGCGCATTGACTTTTTTGTCAAAGCGGCTCAGACTCCAACTAGTGGCATTCTGACGACCGGGACTCGTTTTGACGGGTTTGTTCTCATCGCAGACTTAGTAAAGTCTGCCAAGCGTTCGGTCATATTCATCGATCCATTCGCCACCATCGAGGTGCTGAAATTCGCAGCGATGCGGGCAAAGGGTGTGCAGGCAGTTGTATATTCCGCACGTATTACTCCGGAATTCAAGGCGGCGGTGGCATTGCATAACAAGCAATATCCCGGCCTGGAACCGAAAACAATGCGATCAATTCATGACCGTTTCCTGCTGGTAGACGATACCGTCTATCACTTCGGGGCAAGTTTTAAGGATATGGGCAACGAGATGACTGCTTTCAGCGTCCTGGACTTCATAACCCCCGCAGAGGTCATCGAAAAAATCCAGGAAAGCATGAAAAAAACACCGAACTAGTCGGGGGAGACAATAGAGGCGAATCGGCAAAGGATACCACATGTGCAAATTTTGCACATATCCCTACCCCAGCCTCAAAATCCGTTCACGGCATTCCGGGCCGTAGTCCTTGTGGGCCTGCAGGGCCTCCTTTGCGAAGGGGGTGCCCCTATCGGCAAGCCTGATCAGACCGGCCAAATCACGGATGTAGTCCCTGGCCCTAGGGCATGGCAGTTCCGCTAGGGTAATGGCGCACCGCAGCCCGCCCTCCCTGAGGGTACTTTCCAGAATAAAGTCGATGGCCTTTTCGTTGTGCCTCTTCGCAAAAAACTGGAGGGCCTCCCAGCATTTCGGGTTGTCGGCATGCCGTATCACGGCCTCCGTGGCCTTGGCATGCCTGCCAGATGCCAGGTCCAGCACCAGGTCAAGGCAAGCCTCGTTGTCCATCCGGCTGAAAAGGGCGGCCTGCACCTTGTCGTTGCCCTGCATGACCAGCCTGGTTATGGCGTCACCGCAAAACACGTTCTCCGGATGCCGGAGCGCCTCGTCGATAGCCCAGGCTTCACCCCGCTTGGCCTTTTCTGCCACCTGCACCAGAGAAACCGTCCCTTCGCTCACCTCCATCGTACCCTCCTTCGATACATACTATATATTATATCGCAACAAAGGCCATCTTTGTAAAAAAAAGGTTTAGGCACCCGGTGAAATATCATCGTAGACACAAAGTCAAACAAGCGTATACTAACGGGCTCCGGATGACTTCCCCGGGAGCTCCGGGGATTTCGAAACAATTCTCTTGCCAATGCGAGAAGTTTTTTCTATATTCGCGACCCATTTTTTTGATGTTTGTAATTTTACCCCCCTTCCATTGTAAATTTCATTTTACAAACTTTTTTGCACCCAAATTCCCCGCCAGACCCGAATTGACACTTTTTGTCATGGTAGTGAATCTATATTTATAGACGCTTCTCCCGAAGCCACGCCCCCGCTTTTCTGTTTCGATTCTCGTTTTTTCGTTTTTCGATCACCTTTTCAACTCATATTACCATATAAATGGCGACCCCTTTTGAAACTCTTAAGGGGTGTGTGCCGACGCCGGACTCCGGCGAAACCCAAAACCAAGGAGCTGCTTATGCAGAAGAAGACCAACCAGAAGACCGACCTGATGACCCTCAGCCTGGTCAGCATCGCACAGAACGCCAAGACAAGGCGCGAGCGCGAAGATGCTGTGCAGAGGCTCTGGAACATCCACGGTCCAATGGTCGCGGGCATCGACAACAAGAACTCGTACAAGGAAGATGCCGACTGGGATCTCCGCGGTCTGAGTCCTGACGAACGTCAACAGCGGATCCTGTCCAACACGTTCGTGATGTTCCGGAAGTCTGTCCTGAGCTACAACCCTAACCGGAACGACTCGTTCATGGCCTACGTGGCCACTAACAGCAGGTTCCAGCAGAAGACCGTGAAGCGCGAAAACGCCAAGCGCACCAACAGGGAAATCACCGTCGACTTCTCCGGGACCTTCAGCAGGGAGAAGTACGGCGACAACCCGCAGACGCTCCGTGACATGTCCATCCTGAACAAGGCCGACTGCACGACCTGCCAGGAACTCGAAGATGTCGAAATCAGGGACTTCTTCGAGGGTGTCGGGCGCTACCTGAAGAAGAACTGCCCGAAGCTGCTCCAGTTCTGGGAAGCATGCCGCGAAGTCTGCGAGGAAACCGGCAGCTACACGGACAGCGACGTGGCCGCAAAGTTGGGCTACACCCGCGCCAACATCGGCCCGCTCCGCCGGAAGCTCCGTAACGTGCTGGAGGAAGCCGGCCTCGACGAGGAATGCCGCGAGGTGTACCGCTCCTTCGCCGATTACACGGACCGCATCGAGGAATTCCGCACCGTATACCTCTCCCGCGCTGCTTAATACAACTAGGGAAGGCTCCGCCCTCCCTAAGACCCTCCCCGCGCTCAATAATCTGCTACATTCTGGACACAATCCTTGGACGATGCAGATTATTTTCGCGGGCTCACCTTCGGTGTGAATATAACGAATAGGGCGGGCGCCCTCCGGGCCCCTCCCTAAGACCCTCCCCGCGCTCAATAATCTGCTACATTCTGGACACATTCCTTGGGCTATGCAGATTATTTTCGCGGGCTCACCTTCGGTGAGCAAAAATAACTCAAAAAATCTGGTTGGTAAAAAAAGAAAGGCCTCCGTAAAACGGAGGTCTTTCTTGATAGCATTTTCGCAGATTAGCGCTTGCTGAACTGGAAGTGCTTACGAGCCTTCTTGCGGCCGAACTTCTTACGTTCAACGGCACGAGAGTCGCGAGTCATGAGGCCTTCCTTCTTGAGGGCAGGCTTGTCTTCGGCGTTGTTAGCGACGAGGGCGCGAGCGATGCCCAGACGGACAGCACCCATCTGACCGGCGATTCCACCGCCACGGGCGGTGACTTCCACGTCCCATTCTTCGGCATTGCCGAGGATGGCGAACGGGAGGTTGGCGATCATGTTCTGCACTTCGGAATGGAAGTAATCCTTGAAATCACGACCATTGATAGTGCGCTTGCCGGAACCCGGCTTCAGGATCACAGCGGCGATGGCGTTCTTGCGGCGGCCCGTGCCACGGTAGATCTTCTTGTTCTTTGCGGTAGCGATAGAGGTATCCTCCGTTCTAAAGATTAGAAGTCAACGACTTCGGGGTTTTGTGCCGCGTGCGGATGTTCAGCGCCGGCATAGATTTTGAGTTTCTTGACCATCTTGTGGCCCAGAGCGCTGTGAGGGAGCATGCCCCAGATGGCAGCTTCCAGCGGAGCGGTGGGGTTCTTTGCCAGAAGGTCGGCAAAGTTGATCCAGCGTTCGCCAGCGATGTGACCGGTGTGGTGGAAGTACTGCTTCTGAAGGTTCTTGTTGCCAGTGACAGCAACCTTTTCAGCGTTGATGACAACCACGAAATCGCCGGTATCGACGTTGGGGGAATAGATGGCCTTGTGCTTACCCATGAGGAGGCGGGCAACTTCGCTTGCGACGCGACCCATAGGCTTGCCCGCTGCATCCACAAGCTTCCACTTGCGGGTAACGGACTTGGGGTTTACCGTAATGGTCTTCATGTAAATCCTCTAGTTAGATGATTCCGGGACAAAGGCGTCCCGAGAAATGCAGGCTAAATATAGAAGGTTCCGGCCCCGCCTACAAGGGTAAAAAAGTCGTTTTTTATAAAAATCCTTGAAATATAGGGCTTTGTAGATCTATTAATTATATTAATTGTATCAATTGATATATTATTTTGACCCTTATCATAACGCCACGATGGACTTTTTACAGCCAGGGATGCCATAGAGCTGTACGTCATTCCGGCCTTGAGCCGGAATCTAGATAGCGTCCCCGTTGCCGAGGATCATATCCACTAAGCGGCAAGCCGCAAGTGGCTATTGTGATCAAGTCCGCCATGACGTGCTGGCCGCTACTTTCTCTCGGAAGCGGCCTTTCGCATGAACGCCAAGGCCTTGGATCTACGGCGGGCGGTCTCTTGCAGGTTCACGGACTCGTCGTACTCGTCCACAATCTCGCGACCGAGGATCTCTTCCAGCACGTCTTCCAGGCTCACGATACCCGCGATGGCGCCAAACTCGTCCACCACCCCTACCATATGGCCGCGCTGCTTCAAGAACCGAAGCAGCAGTTTTTCCAAAGACACACTGTCCGGGATCAACTGGAGCGGACGCATCAACTGGCGGAGCTTCACGTCGCGCTTGCCTTCGGCCAGGCAGTTGTAGGCATCACGGCGAAGCACAATGCCAATCCATTCGTCCTTTTTCTTGCCGTACAGGGGCACACGAGAGAAGGGCCAGTTACCACGCTCATCTAGAGTCTCCCCGATGGTCGTATCGGCAGGCAGGCTGAACACCACATGCCTTGGCGTCATCACCTTACGGGCTGTTACAGATTTCAGGGCCAGAATGTTCTTGATGACAGCGGCCTGGTGCTTGTCAATCACTTCTTCACGAAGGCCGAGGCTCACCAGACTGTTGATGTCCTCGATGCTCACCTCTTTCTTCTCTTCGTCTTCGTGAGTCCAGTGCTTGGTCAGCGTGAGGCAGAGCCAGATGATCCCAGTCCAACTTAAAAGCTTGGTGATGTAATAGAACGGCACCGCTACAATAGGGGCCATCACCTTGGCCTGTTTTACGCCCAAAGTCTTGGGAGTGATTTCGCCAAAGAGCAAGATGAGGATGGTAAGAGCAATAGGGAGCGCGAACTGCCCCGATTCAGGCAGGCGCCGCACAGCAAGGGCCGTAGCCAAAGAGGCGCCTATGGTGTTCGCGATGGTGTTCACCACCAGCACCGAGGCGATATAGCGGTCGATGTTTTCTTTTACGTGGGTCAGGTACTTGGCGGTAAAGGCCTTGCGGCGTTGCAACGATTCCACCGTGCTAGGGGGCACGCTATAGAACGACGCCTCTGTCACCGAACAGAAGGCAGAAAAGAACAAGCAGCAAAGAACTGTAATAACGATAGCTAGCATAAAAAAGTTCCAACCCCACAAAAATAAGAATCATTCTAGATGGCGGGTCAAGCCCGCCATGACATACACACGTCATCCCGGCCTTGAGCCGGGATCTAGTATTTACGGTTCAAAGTTTAGCAAATCAGGTTCAATGGCAAAGAATTGGGTGCGTTCCGCCTCTTTCATAAAGTCCACAAGCATCTTGGAGCTAGGAACCGGTACCAAGAAAGATTTACCGGCAGAAAGCTGTACCAGTTCCACGTCGGTAGATTCCCCGATGCCGGCAAGAGCCTTGGCCTCGGCGAGGGCGACATCCAGGCCACCCACCTTGTGAACCAGCCCCGCCTCCATGGCCTTCCAGCCTACAAAGACCCGGCCACCGCCGTATTCGCTGTCAATCTTCTTCTTGTCTACGCCGGTCGCCTCAGACACCACCCCAACGAACCGATCATAGAATTCGTCCATGTAGTTCTGCAGGGCCTGCTTCTCCTCATCAGTCCAGGGCCGCATAAAGGTTTCCGCGTCGGCGTGGTCGTGAGTCTTGACCGTCTCCGCCTTCAGCCCAAGCTTTGAAAGCAAACCGGAGGCATCTACCTTGCCGCCATAGATGCCAATACTCCCCACGAAGGCGAAGGGTTCCGCCACAATCTTGTCGGCGCCACAGGCAATGTAGTAGGCTCCGGAGGCGCCCATGTTCCCGATGCTCGCCACGATAGGCAGCCCCTGCTTACGCAGGTTCTTGAGAGCTGCCCAAATCTTGTCAGAAGCGATGGCAGAACCGCCCGGCGAAGAAATGCGCACCACCAAGGCAGACACTCCCCCACCCGCCAAGCGGCGCAAGATTCCCGAGACTTCTTTTTCCATGGAGCCGTCGATAGAGCCGTCAATATTCAACAGGCCTATGCGGGCACGGTGCGACCAGCTCTCGTTAAATATCTTGCGGTCGGTAGGTTTCCAGGTGGAATAACTTGCGTAAGGAGCATCCAAATCAAAGAAGGTCTTCAGCGCATAAGACGGCACCTGGTCTATGTAAAGAATAGAATCGATAACGCCAGCCTGCAACGCAGCCTTGGCACTTACCACCGGAACCTTCGCCAGGGAATCTAGCGTAGACGCCGCCCGCTCCACCGGGACATGCTTGCGAAAGGCCATGCGGGTCGCCACGTAGGCGTTCATCATCTTCCAGAAGTCGCTGAAAAGTTCAAGCCGGTTTTCCCGTGCCTCTACCGACATGGAATCTGCAATATAGGGCTCCACCGCCGACTTGTAGGCGCCATGCCGCAAGAATTCCACCTTCACGCCAAGCTTATCCAGCAGGCCCTTGTAGTAAAGCGTATTGCCGCCAATGCCACGCCAAGAAAAGTGAGCGGAGGGCTCCACTACAATCCGGTCTACCGAAGCTGCCGCCAACAACACAGAGAGCCGCACGTCGTCCATGTAGGCAATGACCTTCGCACCGCTAGCCTTCAACTTCATAACGCCCCGGTTAATCTCATTAGAGATTCCCACGTTACCCTTGTAGCCAGAAAAGTCCAGCATCACGATACCCGCCGAAGGGTCACGAAGCAGATGCTCAAATAGAGTACGCACCTTCATAATGCCGATGGACTGGGGCCGTATAAAAGAGAGAGGCCCTTCCACTTCGGAGACTTCCATGTCCAAAGGCACACGGACAATCTGGGCGAACATTGAAGCGTTTGGATTCCGAGCGGCATGGTAGCCCCAAGTCACACCCTTAGGCAGGTAGTCGTCGTAGAATTTCACAGCCAGGTTGTTGTACCCGCCGAAAGACATAGACATGGTGAGGGTGTATTCGTCATCGTCACCGTAGATAGGCATCTTGAAGCCGTAGCGGGTGCCGTACAGTTCCAGCTCGAAAAGCAGGCGGTGTTCTTCCCAGTCCTCCACATCATAGCTCACGCTCAGGTTCCGCCCGAGCCGAAGGGTGGCGCCCGCATTGTGAATGCGGTCCATAGAAGTGGGGCCAGCATAAAGAAGGTTCTCGCAAGAGTACGCCAGAGAGAGGAACCTGAAAGGCCGAAGCATCACGCCCTGAGTGTAGGACCATTCCGTACCCTCGAAAGCGGCGCTACGGAAAGCCGTCAGGCGGCTGCCCCAGAAAAAGTAGCGCCGAAGCAGGTCGGTAGAATAAGTCAAATGCCAGCGGGATTCGTCCAGGCCCTGATCCGCAAAGCGGTACTCAAAGCTTGCTCCCAGGTGGTCGAGATTCCCGCCGACGCGGAACCTGGAAATCTCGTCGTCGTACTGGTAGTCTACCAAAGTTCCCCAGGAATCAAAGGCCCTAAGCCCAGCCGGGTTGCCGAACAGCCCATGGTCCCCTTCTAGGGAAACAAAGCCAGATTCGCCAGGCAGGTAGGCAAAAGCAGGGGCCAGCAGGAGGATAAGACACCCAAGTAGGTTGCGAAATGACACCAGTCGCATTCTTTACCGTCCTATAGTTTACGGGAACTCTGCCCTTAAATATAACTCCACCCTGTGGCCCGTCTCGAAGCCAAACAGGTTTCCGCGATTCATCTCGTAGGCCAAGCCTATACCGAAGGGGAACGGGAACCACCCCACATAGCGGGCAATATCACCCCGCATCCGAAATCCCCGGTAAAGATCGTCCATCTTCTGGTAGTCCTCTGCCAGATTGTGGTTTTCAGATTCCTGAATGCGCCAGCGGTAAAGGAACACATATCCCAGCTGCCAACCTGTCCGGGCGCGCTTATCCCAGAAGGCATTCCAGACAAACGAAGTCTTTACCCCAAGCTCGTCACCAGGCTGATAATTCTTGTCTTCAATAAAGGAGTAGTACTGTCCCGAAAGCCCAACAACCATGTTCGGGCTAAAGCGGTACACGCCCATAGGCTCAATCCCCAGGCGTTCAAAGCGCTCCACACGGCTCCCGTCGCCGGGCTTAAAGCGCCAGCTTACATTCAGGCCGAAATAGTCTAGCGGGAAGAACTTCATGCCCACGTAAGATTCGTTGAGCCCGTTCACCCGCAGGTTCACCAGCTCGTGAATCTGGTCGTGCAACATGGTCTGCCACTCGTAGCTGACAAACCGGTACGACATGTCGGTATAAAAGCTCAGGCAGTTACAGGGCGCCACTTCCACAGACCATTTCAGGTCGGCACTGTAGATGTCGTCACGGAGTTCGCCCACGCCACCAACCGCAATGGCATTCTGGGGCGGCAAAACAGGCTTCAAAGGCTCCGTCGCAAAAGCAGGAACAACCAGATAAAGCAGCGAAAGTGCCAGGCACCAAAGGCCCGGCAATCGCAAACTAGTACTTGCCGTACTTGTAGCCGTAGCCATCCTGGCTACCATGTTCATACTTGTTGATAACAATAGAAGCATGGGCGTTGGGGTTGCCCTTGAGAATCTGAGCCATTCCGTCTTGGATAGCCTCGATAGAATGCTTATTGTACTCAATGACCATCACAACCTGGGCAGCCACACGGCAAGCAAGGGCAGCATCGGTCACCAGCATAATCGGCGGCGTATCGATGATAATCAGGTCGTACTGTGTCTTGAACTTTTCAATCAGTTCAATATAGTGCTTGGAACCCAACAATTCGGCGGGATTGGGGGGCACATTGCCGCAGGGAATCACAAACAGGTTTTCTACCTCTGTCGGGAAAATCACCTTGTCTTCGGTAATTTCACGCAAAAGCACCTGAGAGAATCCGTTGCCACGCTTAATGCCAAATTCCTTGTGCAAACGGCCCTTACGCAGGTCTGCATCGATAAGCAAGACCTTCTTGCCAAGACCCGCATACAATGCCGCCAAGTTCACCGAGATAAAGCTCTTGCCCACACCAGGAATAAGGCCACTCACGCCGATTACCGGCTGGTCCGATTCCATCATGGAGAATTCCAGAGAAGAACGCAACGCACGCAGCGATTCCACGGCCACATCGTCAGGCTCCACCACAGCCAGCGGACGGGTTCCCTTAGTACCCTTGGGGTTGCCCTTGGGCACCTTGGCATAAACCGTGTATCCCGTTTCCTTTTCAATGAAGGTGGCACTCTTTACGCCGCCCCTAAACATGTCGCGCAAAGAAACAATAGCCGCGCCCAGCAGTATTCCCAGGAACAAGAAGATCATAAAGATTATCTTCTTCTTGGGCTTTACCGGCCTTGTCGTCTGTTCAGCAAAATCCACTATACGTACAGAGCCGACCTCACCAGCCGACACCAGACGCAACTGCTGCACACTGTTCAGCATATTGGTGTAAAGAACCTTGTTCAGTTCCACCTCACTGGTCAACTTCAAGACTTCTTGCTGGGTTTCCGGCAAGTCCTTTACATCCCTAGATGTAGCGGCCAGTTCCCTGCGGAGGGTCCTTTCTTGGTCTTCAAGAGTCTTGACCGTGGGGTGTTCGGCATGGAACAAGCGGATGGCTTCTTGCTTCTTTTGCTGGATTTCCAAGATCTTCTGTTCCAACTGCATGCGCTTCTGGAGCACAATCTGGGTTTCAGCGGCCACGTCCACGGAACCTACCCTATTCTGGTAGGCGTTCATGTTCATCAGGGAGGAATCCAACCTAGACTTCAGGTCTGGCAACTGTTTTTCCAAGAAGTCCAGGGTCTGCTGGGCCTCTGCGTTTCTCTCTTCGACATTCTGGCGCAGGTAAGACGTTGCCACCTCATTCAAGACCTCTACAGCGCGGTCAGGATACACGTCTTGATACGAGAATTCCAAAATACCCGTGCGTTTTCCCTTTTCTTTTACGTTGAAGCTAGAGCGGAAACTTTCCACGGCGTCCAAATAGCTCTTTTTACCTACCGCAAAACGCTGGCCCTTCTTTGCCACCATTCGGTAAATGCCGAAAGAGGCCGTATCACCGGCATAGGGGAAATGATAAGTCTGGCCAACAGTGCCAACAAGCACACGCTGATTGTTATGATCGTATAGTGCAAAGTTCACCGAATCCAAAACCCTGGCCATCCAAGGTTTTTCACGGCTTTCCAGAGGCACCCCTTCCCAAGGCACATCAAAATTCATCAGTTCCATACGACCTTCACGATGGAACAGTCGATCCCACTTGCTTAGGGGGGTGGCATAATACTGCAGGCGCTTCAACTCAATGGTCGCCCCAAGGACCTTGCGGCTCTTTATCAGCTCAATTTCGGTTTCTGCAGGGCTAGTCGTTGCAAAAAATGCAGCCATATCCCCCATCATAGAAGAGCTCTTGCTGCTTTTCGTTTCTATTTGCAACAAGGCATCTACCTGGTAAACAGGCCTAATCCACATCGCGACAAAAACACCTACCGCCCCAGCAAAAACCATGCACGGAAGAACAATAAACCAGTTCTTGACTAGGTTCTGCACTAAATCAAGTAAATCCTTATCTTCTTTTTTCTTGCTAGCCATATTGAGACCTACGATTTTGAGGAAATATAAAAAAGTACGGGTAGAAACATATGTATATTTCGCTTGCCCAGCTATTCAAAACAACCCTATTTAGCTCCATGACAAGACTCGTTAACTTCGACATTGCCAAGGCAATCGCAATCATACTCGTTGTCATCGGACATTATTATCCCGAAAATGCCCCTGAATGGTACCGGGCCCTGCATTCCTGGATTTACACATTCCACATGCCGCTTTTTATGTTCGCAAGCGGCTACATCTACCTTTCCTTCAAAAAAGACGAAGGGTACTTTGCTTTTATCAAGAAAAAGTTTAGACGCTTACTTGTCCCCTATTTTATTGTTTCAATCATCATCATTTCAATAAAGCTGTTGACCCAGCAAAATATGCATGTCGAGAACCCCGTCACGCCGGAGGCGTACATACACATTCTATACCTTCCGGCAGCCGGTTACTTCTTGTGGTTTATCTGGTCATTATTCACTTGTTTTTTAATCATCCCCTTCTTTAAGACACCCAAGGCAAGGCTCATCTTGCTCGGCGTTGCTATTCTCTTGCATTACCTGTTCACACTTAAAAGCATCGAACTATTCGCCATCAACGAAACATCTCGCAATCTGCTCTGGTTCGTAGTCGGTACAAGCGCATGTGATTACGGCAAGGCCGTTTTTACCCACAAACTCTGGGAAAAGTACAATAACATCCTGAAAGCCCTAATCCTCATTCTCTTCATTGCAACGAGCATCCTGTTTTTACAAGGAACGCCATATACCAACGAAGTCCTTTCCTGGATTGGAATCGCAGCGACAATGTCCATATCCACCTGGGTTGCCGATATCCGACTGGCGCGATTCACCGGCCCCCTTTTGGTTATCGGGTCGGCCAGCTACATCATCTACCTATTCCATACTACATTCGAAGGGCTTGCCAAGTCTATCGCCCAGAAGGCCCCGCTTTTCGCAGGTTCAGATACGGGATTTATTCTCGGGGCAATCGTCTGCATCTTGGCCGGAATCGTCGGGCCGGTCATATTGTTCTACGTAATCAGGCGATTCCAGGTAACCCGCATAATTTTCGGGCTAAAATAAGGCCTATACGCGCACCCGCGACACTAGTCTTGAAGACACCATATGGACAACCGTACTAAAGGCGATTGTAGCCGTCATGGTCAAGACAAGGAACACGCCACTCGAAACGCTCGGTAACAAATACGCAACAACCCGCATCATCAACTCGTGAGACAAGTAAATCTCGTAGGATATCGCTCCCAAATGGTTGATGACCGCATTCCCCAAAGATCTCTTTCGCGACAAGAACAGCACAAAGGCGATAATCACAAGGCCAAGCACAATTTTCAGAAGGTATTCCCCGTAAAACCAGACGGTTTTGGTCATCAAATAGGCCACTCCCAAAGTCAGCGAAAAAAATCCCAGGGCGAGCGTTTTCACAAGCCAGCGGGAATTCATGAAATCGGCAATTTTTGCAAAGAACAAAAACAGCAACAGGCCCCAGACAAGTCCCATGCGTTCGTAACACCATCCCATTTCAGCGGAATTGTTCGCATCTGGCGAAGATAGGTACAAAAACAGGCTTGACCCCACAACCGCAGCGACCATGATAACGTAGCATATGGAAGGCTTTATCTTGAGCTTCAGCTGGCAGAACATTACAACAAAAAAGAGAATGCAGTACTGCAACAAGACCCACACGTAGCCAGGCATATTTACAAGGGCTTTTAGCGGCGAAAAGTCCCGCCCAGTACAAACATTAAACAAGACACAAAAAAGATTCACCAACAAACAAGGAATCAACAGGCTTGCAAGGCGGTTTCGCCAAAAATGCGACAGGTATTTTTCTCCGGAACGATTTGCCGAAAACTGCATGCCGTAAGCCGATATCATAAAGAACACCGTTACGGCCACAAAGCCAAAGCTCATCACCATTCTCTGGACGGCATTATGGTAAAGTTCCGGAACATGCACAAAAACGACAATGATGGCGCTCACCCCCTTGAGCACTCCCGTAAAGTTCTTGTCAAACGAAAACGGGCCATCCTTGGGAGTACTTTTCCACATAATGGCCGCAAACAACAGCGCCATCAGTAAAAAAGTCAATATCAGGTCTACTTTCATTCTTTACCCTTAATGAAAATCGCAATGATAGATAAAATTAAGTTGCACGCGGGTCCATTCAAAACTGCCGTGAACCGGTGTCGAAATTTCGGGGTAGACCTCTAGGCGGCCTACATCAAAAAGCATTCCTCCAAAAACGCGGCGCTCCACATCGCGGTAATCTGGCATATTCTTAAGCCCCGCATAGAATCCGACTTCCTTAAATGGGAATGTCTGCAACTGCACCAGGTATCCGTAATGGGTTCCAAGATCGCTATCGTAAAAAGGCCGGTAGCGAGCCTTCAGCCCAAAATAATCAAAGGCATCCCAGACCAAGCCAACTTCTCCACCATAGTCATAATAATCTGCATCATATTGCATGCCGCCATACACGGCATACCAAAGCGTCACCGACAACGGCAACGTATATTCCGCAAACAGGCCCAAGCTTCCATGCTGCTGGTCCGGGTCTTGATTGAACAGAGACTGTTCATAGGCAACCCCGTACGCCCCGTACTGAATACCGGCAAACAGGAACCTCTGATTACGCATTCCCATAAAAAACTGGCTATTGGCGAAAAGTAGCGTAGCCGAAGCCAGTAAAAAGGCAACGATTCTTATTTTCATTTTAATACCTTCTGAACTTCTGACGTCAAAATCTCTTGGCCGGCCACATTCGGGTGCAAGCCATCCTTAAACAGGTCCATTCTGGCTTCAAATTCATTTTGGGCAAACAGCGGGAACACATCTAAATACACAAAGCGCCCTTTCAAGGAATCTAGCCCATTTTCTACAAGCACGTTGACATCGTGAATAAGCTTGTTCGTTTGCGGTTTTTGCTGTCGCTGGTAATTTCGCGGAAGAATCGAAACCACAATTAACGGATCCGCCTGGATCCTCTCGATTCGGGTAAAGAAATCCTGCAAGAACGAATCCCTTCGTTTTTCATCAAAAAATTCAGCATGGTTATTGGTGCCCATCAATATGACCGATGGAATCCCCCTACATTCCTCCAGGTTCCAACCGTCGATATCTCGAATCCTTGCACCATTTTTTGCATGTTTCAAGGGAGTATATTGCGGGAAAAAATACTCAAGGTCCCATTGATAGGTAATCGAATCGCCTATAAAACAAACACGCGTGTCACTTTCTTCAAAATCACACGCCCATAAAAAAAAGACCCCGAATAAAATCAGCCACTTTTTCATCATCGCAATCTACACGAAATCTAGCAAAAAAACATTCTTCGCCATGCACCATTCCCAAGCCACTCCGTTCAAATTCTTAAATTTGATGCATGTTCATCCGACTCGTCGCCACGTTCATCGCCCTTCTAATCTGTTCCTGCGTCTGGACAAATTCCGACGACAGCCCAGATTACTTGACTATCGACGATTCGGAATACCCCTACGCCAACTTGCCGAGGATGGTCATCGAGACCGAGGACTTTGCCCAAATTCGAGACCGAAAAACCGAGTTGCCAGCAAAGATGCAAATATATGGGGAAAAGTCCCCTGAAAGTGAGATTCTTGACCTCACAATCAGGGGCCGTGGAAACTCCAGCTTTACAGGGATGCCAAAACCGAGCTACTCCATAGAATTTCAAAAAAAGCAGGAAATGTTCGGAATGCCCAAAGACAAAAATTGGGCCCTCATTGCAAATTCCGCCGACAAGACTCTTCTGAAAAATTTTATAACATACAAACTCGCCAGGTGGCTCGGGGCAAAATACTCCCCTAGGGGAACCTTTGTAGAATTATACCTCAATCGGCAATACCAAGGCGTTTATCTCCTTACCGAGACCATCAAAGTCGGGTATCACCGTGTCAACATTCCCAAAACAGAAGGCTCTTTTTTATTGGAAAGAGGCCCTACAGAATATGGGGACGAGCATTTTGTTATAACAGAAAAAGGAACAACCTTCTGCATTGTATCCCCCAAAGAGCCTAACTACAACGACATTACACAAATCAAGAATGTACTGAGCGATTTTGAAAATTTCTTGAACGGTGAAGCCCCAGATAAAACAATCCATGATTATCTTGATCTTGAAAGTTACCTTCGTTTCTACTGGATTCAGGAACTTTCAAAAAATATGGACGGGGCTTTCAAGCGGAGCATCTACCTAACCTGGCAGCAAGACAGCCTTATCCAGTTCGGCCCTATCTGGGATTTTGACGTTGCCTACGGAAATTGGCAAGAAGGCTCTCTGACACAACCCAACAACTGGTATATCCGTGGAAGCGGCTGGAACGGGCTTATTTTCAAGAACGAAGCCCATTGGCAAGAGGCAAAAAACTACTGGTACAAGCATTATGATTTTTTAACGACCTTCCCCGACTCCATTACCAAATACGCAAAAGAAATATCGCCCGCTACAAAAAACGAATTCAAGCGTTGGCCGGTACTTCAAAACACCGAAAACTGGACCTATAAAGAAGCGTACAACAGCTACGACGAAGCTATAGACTCGTTAAACAGCTGGATAAACCAAAGAATTGAATGGATCGACAAAAGCCTAAAGGGCATTAAGTAGCCCTACATTTCCGAGCTTTTGAGGAATTACTGTATTTCGATCATGTTTTTACGATTGTTAAAATCGTCAATCACTCCAGATATGGCTTCTGAAATCTTTTCAGAGATATAGCTCATATTTCTCTTTGATTCGATAGCCTTGGAGAATGCAACGATTTCATACCGGATTCCTTCGCCATCCAGCTGGTAAAAGAACCTTTTGTTTTCTTCGGGATTCTCGTACCGCACTTCGAAATAGTCCGTTTTCCACCAAGGGGCGGGAACATAGATGTATCCCTTTGTTCCTGTAATGATCAGTTCGCCTTCTGATTTAGCACCTTTGGCAACTTTGACAGAAGCAACTCCGGAGGGATATACAAAATTTATCTTTGTAAAGGCGTCGATATTGTCCTTTTTGCTCTGAAATTTTGTATAGAAGGTTTTATCCGTATATTCCGTTCCAAACATCTGGAAAATGGGAAGCATGGCCGCGGGAGCCCAGCCGCACATACTGTTCCACTTCATGGAAAGGTCGGTTCCTTCAATGGAAATTCCATCGCGAAGGCTTGTACAAACCGAATCAACGGATATCACGTTTCCAATCTTTCCGCCCTTGGCCATCAAAATCAGGCGTTCATATGCAGTTGAATATGCCGTTTTGATGGCATCCATAAGGATAAGGTCGCGTTCTTTCGCAAGCTTGTACAATTCCCTACACTGTTCTATGGAGTAGGCTATTGGAGACTCGCAAAGGACATGCTTGCCGGCAAGAAGGGCCTTTTTACAGTCTGAATAATGGTTCTCCGGCTTTGAAATAATATAAACCGCATCGACGCAATTTAGCAGCTGATCGAAATCATCTGTATAGAACAAGTCCTTGAGTTCGGTTTCCTCGTTGGGCTTCGATGCGCATATGCCTGCGATTTCTACGCCATTCACATAGCGTGCCTCTTTTACGAATTTTGTCCGGAATACGGCCGTGCCAACAAGGCCAATTCTCAGCTTTCTCTTTTCGGCCCTGACTTCAGTGCTCGAAACGCCTTCTGTTCTTGGAAGATACACGACCTTGCAATATTCGTTAAGGTAATCAAACGTTCCCGTCCAATCGGAACCGACTGTGAAAATATCAACGCCGAGCCGGCGGATATCGTCTATTTTTTGACCATCGTATTCTTCGACAATAATCTCGTCGGCAATTCCGGTAGCCTTGACAGCGGCAATCCTTTCCATAAGGGACTGCTGGTTGTTGATCTTGCCTCTTGTTTTGTCATAGTCATCAGAGGTTACGCCAACAATCAGATAGTCACCTAAAGCCTTGGCTCGCTCCAGCAACTTGACATGGCCGTAATGAAGCATGTCATATGTTCCGTATGTGATTACCTTTGTCATTATGACCAGCCTTCCTATTGACGCCTAGATTTTTCCTTTGCTCTGCATATCTTTCAATGCTTCTATCAATGTGGTATTGTCTTCATGAGATAGATACCCGATATGTCCGACCCTGAAAACGGTGCTTTTCATATCGCCTCCATTCGGGCAAATCCAAATATTATAGTGGTCCTGGAGCTCCATGAAAATATCGTAAGCGTCCGCGTTGACAGGATGAACAGCTGTTACACCATTTGCCGGTGATTCAGAAACAAACTCAAACGGCAATTCCTTGATCTTGTTGCGGAAATCCTGTGCCTGAGCGGCAACCCGGGCTATTTCCGCATCTGCACCGCCAGCCGCTTCGATCTCCTTCAGCCTCTTGTTGATCTGGCGGAGTATGCCAACAGCAGGTGTGAAAGGAGTCTGACCACGATCCATGTTTTTCAGCACGTCGGCAAGATCAAAATACATGGATTTCACCTTTGCGTTCATAACACGTTCAACCGCCCGAGGTCCAAGAACTATCATCGACACGCCAGGAGGGCACGCAAGCACCTTCTGCGACCCTGTAATCATGACATCTGCACCGCAGTGTTCCATATCAAATGGATCTGCAAGAAAAGCGGAAACGCAGTCACAGATATAGAACATCCGGTTCTTCTTGCAAAACTCACCGAGCATTTCAGAATCGTAAAGCACGCCGGTCGATGTTTCGTCAATGTTGACAAGCAGTCCGGTATACCCCTTGCCGTCATACTCGTACAAATGGTCCCTTGTCAGCTTCTGTCCGGGGTTCAGATGCAGGACATCGTGAGGGATTTCATGGATCTCGCAAAGCTCCTCGAAACGCTGACCGAAGCTACCGCCGTTAATGACCAGCACCTTATCAGAAGCAGTAAGACAGTTCATTACAGACGCTTCCATTGAGCCCGTGGAAGAATTCGTCATGAAGGCGACTCTCGAGCCCTTCGGTGCTTTTGCAAACTTCAGCATAAACTGCTCATTTTCAAGCATAAGCTTTGAAAAATCAGGAGTTCTGAAATACGGAACCTGCTCGCCACCTACGGCGCAAACCTCGTCGCTGCACATGACAGGCCCAACAGTGAAATTAAGCATTTTTATTCCTTTCTTTGTCATTATGTTTTAGGTTCCAAATAAAGACTTTTTGACGATTGCCCCAGATATATTTCTGAAACAGAAGCTTTGCCGTTGGCGGACTAGCCCATTTTCGGCAAATTTCCGTGTACTTCGTTTCCGGATCCATCAGGTCGCGCATACAGGCTTCACGATCCGGGTTGTCGTCAATGTGTTTACGCAAGGGGGCCTGATACTTCAACGCGGTATTAAAATCAAGTTCATGCCCGATAAAATATTCCGCGGCTTTAGCCCAAAACTTTCGGCCCTTTTCCGTATTACATACGATCAGCGACGCTCCGCCATTTTTACCGTACAATTCAGGACAATAGAGGTGCACGCCCCAGAGATCGCCCAGCGTGATATCTGCTTGGCGTTCCGTATTGGCAAATGGGCACTGATAGCACGACGGACGGCTCATCAGATGCTTGAGCCAAATTGACCAATAGGGATTAAACCAGCGATCCTTATCCAGAATCTTGCCGTTTTTCAGATCCAGGCGCATCCTCTGGAAATCCCACTTGAATGAAGATGGTGTGGATTTGAATCCCTTGCTCCGATAATCCAATGTTTGGATACGCGCGCCATACTTACGTTCTACATGGTCATCTAGCTTACGGACATAAAGTGGGCTGGGGACTCCCTCGCAGACAACCTCGACAAGGAGCAGATTTGAAATATCGGCACTCTGCAAAAAAGACTTTAATCCTGCAACCTGGCATGGGGTTCCTGCAAACAGTACTTTTTTCCCGGCCTTTAAGCACGACTTCACATCCCGGAATGTATCACCAATACGACTCTGGGAATATTTCGACTTGCAGAGCGTCTGTAAATCACGGATGTCAACAATGCCCTTATGGAACACGTCCAGGCCCTCAGACGCCGCGCCATAAACAACGTAGTTTTCATCACAAAAGGCCTGGGCTATTGCGGTAAACGCGCCGCCAGACGTACTCGTTCGGCGGATCTCGATGTCTTTGTGATAACCACCATATGCGTATTTTTGATCATGAGAACATTCCGGCATATTATTAGCCGGGCAGACTCGGTGGCACAGGTCGCAGTGTATGCACAAGTCTTCATTAACTTGCGGGTACCGGAACCCTTCCGAATCTTCCTGCATGGCGAGAGCCTTCTTCGGGCAAGCTTGAACACACGCTTCGCAGCCAAAGCATTCGTTTTTTACTTTTGTTCTTAAGTAATCCATAAACTTGCCGGCCCTATTTGGAAAGCGTCTCAAGCTCCATTTTCAGGAATTTTTTTGAAAGTTCTCTTGCGCCACTGATGTTGCCATGAACCCCATCATAATTTATTTCTTCCCTGAAAGACTCCCTGCCAGAAACAAGCTTTCTGTCAGAAAGGCCAAACAGTTCAAGCAATTCCTCTATCTTGGTGTCGCACTGTTCCCGTGAAAATATGACAAACTGACGCCTGTACTGAACGCTGAAAATCATTCCGTGAAAGGAATTAGTTACGACATATTCAGCATGTTTGACAAGAGAAATGAATTCTTCCACTCCCGCCTCGTAAAACATCCGATGCCCCCGTTCCGCATTTGTCGCACGAAGGCTGATATCAACAATCTTCCAGCCGTTTTCCCTGGCAAGCTGTTCGGCATAATCCGTCATTGCAGGGTTATAGCGACGCGCATACAGCAGTAGATATTTTTCGGGAACTATCCTGTCCTCGGCAATTGAGTCATAGTCCTCAGAAGTAAGCAAAAGAGTAGGATCAACCACTTTCTGCACAGGAACGTCCGTATGTTCTTTTACGTAAGGAATCATGAGATTCTCACGCAGGCCAAAGGCCTTAAAATTTTTGAGTCTTGCGTTAAGGACTTGGTACGACTCCTCTGTAAAATGCGGGTCGCCGAAGCTTGCGGCATAGGCAACGGAATTGCCCTTCATGCAATCATAATTTGCATAATAACCGTCATCAATCCCAAATTCATCAGGGCAGAAAATCGTATCGCTACCGCATACAAAGGATTCCACCTCATTTACGGCATCGTTAAAATTCCGAGATGTGTACTTACCTTTAGTCTTATCAAACCGATTATTATAAAACCGATTGAATTTCTCATAATTGACGCGTATGGCAGGCATGGTGAGTTCGCACATTCTGCGAGATTCCTCATCTTTATCCCACATATTCGCAAAGGGGTTTAAGGGGTCTTTATCTGCAAGTACGTCCGGACAATAGTCAACCAGCTTCGCGTGGTACCCTAGCTTGCCAATAGCTTGGGACAGTGCCCACGATTGGAGGGCGGAACCATAATTAGTGAAATTACAGTAAATATTGTAGCTGACTATTCCGAATCTATCCATTTAACCATCTCCGTTACATATATAAAAATATTACGATACCCTATTTCGCACTATTTCTTGAAAACTTTAGTTTTTACCATTTCTAACAAATAGTTGATAGAGTCCATCTTCAGCATGAACGCAACCCCAATATAAAGCAACATTCCAACAATGACCCCAAGTACAAGCTGTATCCCATTGTTAAACTGGAGTAACGTTATCCCATATGAACAAGCCGCCATCAGCAAAGACAGCGATAAGGAGGGCATAATTATTTTCAACTGGCCCCAAATAGAGAGATTTAGGAATTTTCTTGTATAGACCATATTCAATACTGTGGCAATGACACCATAGCTAGAGCGCCCAATGCAAAGACCTTCAAGCCCGAAGGGGAGGGAAACAAGAAGTATGGCTACCGCAATGGTTTTCTTGATGATTTCAAGTTTTAAGACTAAATCCGAGCGGCCTTTTACATAAAGCAAATTTAAGTTGATATTACAAACGGGGTCAAGCATCATGCCGAAGCATAATATTTGCAGCAATATGACTGACGGGAGCCATTTTTCACCAAGCATCAACACAACTAGGGGTTTCGCGAGTGCCGCCAATCCCATCATTAAGGGGAACACGATAAAGCAGGACATCTGCAAATACTTTATATAGATCCCCTTTAGCCTTTCAGGCTCGTCCTGCAGTTGCGATAAAATCGGATATGTCACCCTCGACAAAATTCCGGCAACATTATTAGAGGGGAACTTGCCCAGTTGATCGGCCCGTGAATAAAACCCTAGGCTACTGGCAGAAAAGCATTTTCCGATAACAATATTGTAAAGATTTGAGTAAATGGACGATATGATACTTGCTATTAAAATTTTAGAGCCAAAGCCAAACAGCGAATGAAATGATTTTTTTGCAAACAAGGGCTTAGGGAACCATTTTAACAAGACAACCATCAAAATAAGATTCAAGACAGAATTGCAGACGGTTTGGTATACCAGGCTCCAGACACCGAAACCATTATACGCAAGGGCAATGCCTAAAACACCCGAAAGCAGCGCCGCACACAGCGAGGCCTTTGCCTGCGTTTTGAAATCAACATTTCTTGTAAGCTTTACCTTGTGTACCGTATATAGGGCATTTATGATCAATGTCGTAGAGACCACCCTCATTACAGGCTGCAAGTCCGGCATGTTGTAAAATGCCGCCACATACGGAGCAGAGAAAAACAAAACGACAAACGCCACTACGCTTATTGCAAAATTAATGATAAATGCGGTACCATAATCCTCCGCAGATGTTTCTTTTTGACGGATAAGCGCATTTGAAAAGCCACAATCAATGAACGTTTGCGACACGCTCAAGAAAATAGAGAGCATGCCGATCATTCCAAAATCAGAAGGGAACAGCAGACGCGCTAAGATAATTCCAATTACGAAATTAACGCCTTGCAGTGAAAAGCGCTCTATTGCACTCCAGATGATGCCATAAATTGATTTTGAGGCGACCGACGACATGTATTAAACAACCTAAAAAAGTTTTGAATCAATCCAATCAGTGACTTTGTTAAAACAAACCGCCAACAGCACCGTTACGAAAAAGCAGAACAAGAAATACAAATAAATATTTTGATCATTCCATTGCATATATTTCCCAAAATTCATAGGCAATCTCTGAAGTATATAAATTCCAAAGACCTGCGCTCCAAACCAAGTAAGGATTTTACTGCTTATCTTAACTTTCATAGAAACGAAAACGATTAGCAAAACAAGGCCAAGCATGGCGATTTGCGAATTAGCGAGGGGAATAGGGAAAGTCGTTGTTTTTGCCAGAATAAGCAACAGCAGAGAAAGCAGGGTCAATGATATCCACAAGCCCCATTTGTGGCCCCATAGCATTATTTTTTCTTTGTTCAGCGAAAGGAGGCATCCTAGAGGGAATGACAATATTGTATCGTACCAGTAACTACCCCTAAATCTGGAAACAGCAGCGATATAAACGAGGCAAAGAACCGTTATCAAAATAAAGCCTTTTACCAAATTTCCCCTGGTAAAACGCAAGCTTAAATAACTAAATGCATAGGCGCATAGTATTGCAAAAATAAACCAGTTTGAATTCCCTATATCGTTCCATGCAACGAGCGAGAAGAGAATTTTTGTTAAAGATAGGTATTCCGGTGCAAAGAAAAAATCAAAGACAAGAAACAACAAAATCGCCAAGTCAAAATGGACCAGTGTTTTTATAATTCTTTTTTTAGGGAAAGTACCTACATAGCCCATCCCTTTCTTTTTGACCGATTCAAAAATCCCATAACCAGAATAGAATAGAAAAGGGACAACCATCAACTGGCCTAACCAACTACAATATGTTTTCATTGGCATATCGAACCAATTGTCAAAAACAACATAACTGCAGAAGTGTGAAAAAAATATGGTAATAACAAATATTCCCTTGATTGTTTGGGTTTGCTCTTTTGACAAGGCGCACGCTGAATTGTCTTTTGATATTTTCAAAGAAAGGGCAATCAGAAAAGCTACTAAAAAAAGAACAACAATCATGCAAAGGCCTTATAGTTTTGCGTTTTCGACAAGAAAATCCACCACTCTTTGCGTAGACCTGTTATCGACGTGCTTATGGATTCGGTACATCGCTTTTTCACGCTCTTTTTTTGCCGAATCCACCCCATTTGCCACATCGTCGACAAAATTAATCAAGTCGGCTACATCTTTAAGATACACGCCTTTAATCCAATCAAAAAAGTCAAATACAAATCCAGTTTTAGAAGCATACTGTTCATAGTCATCTATGGATAGCGCTATAGGCCTATTCAGCATAACATATTCATGGTATGCTGCAGAATAGTCGGTAATCAGGGCGTCAAATGAATGCATCAAGTTTGCAGTTGAAACTCCCATTTGGTACTTTAGGTTCTGGTCTATAAGAACAATATTAGAGAACTTTTCCTTTGCAAAATTCAACATCTGGGCATGATGCATCTGAATTGCAAGCAATGTATCTTTTTCACCAAGAACTGTATTTAGGCGAAATAAATCTTCTTTTGTTCTTATCAAGGGAACGCCAAAAGGAAAAACGATTTCAGAATTAACACGTGTTCCGGAGCGATGCTGGCGATAGGTAGGAAGCCAGCCTATTACCTTCTTAAAGCGGTTCCCAGTATAAGAAGTACACAAAGACGGATAAAACCCGTTTTCAAACAAATCCACATTTTCAAAGATTCGATCATTTGCAGGAAGGCCAAGCGGCACAAGATTCTCCTGTTTTTTAACGCATGCGCCCTTAAAATCCGCAAAATCAATTTTTTGAATATCTTGCGACAGCGTTGGAATGTAATCCGTCTTACCAATAGAGTGAATATAATCCGTGCACTTTTTTAAGGGTCCACCATGGCGCATAAACATTCGCACGGTGTAAGGATTCTTTTTGTACAAGGGCCTATTACTATCTAAAATCAATTTGGCTCTTAACGCGTAAATTTTCCGCACTATTTTTTGTTTAAGGGATATTTTGCCGAAAAAGGGGACACAGTCAACATCTTTGGGCGCAGAAAACGAAGCGTCAACGGCCCACACAAGTCGATATTTTTTGGCGAACCCCCTTTTTTTCAATTCAAGATAAACCATCCAGGGGGACCCATCGAGTTCCGGATAAGATTCAAACAGAATAACATTCCTTTTTAAAAACAACCCCACCAAATACATTAGCAGATAAAATACTTTTGATGTGATTGAAGTAGAGGGATTCATGTTAAAAAACCATATTCATTAACTGTCTAGTTAAAAAATACCTTTTTCTTGTTAAGTGATATCCCCCTGAACGCCATACGGACTGTTTTGACAGCCTATATTTTGCATTTTTACTACATTTTTGATTACGTAATTCTATGGAGAACAAAAATGACCCCGATGTCTTTCGATGAAATGAGGTCTGTGCAAATCAACATTCTTCAGGTCATTCACGATTTTTGCGAAAAGAATGGTATTCGGTATAGCATGGCCTGCGGGACACTACTGGGTGCAGTTAGGCACAAGGGCTACATTCCATGGGACGACGACATTGACATATACCTTCTAAGAGAAGATTACGAAAAATTAATATCGCAGTTCCCCGAGCAGCTCGACAATATCAAAATCGCCTCCTTAAGTAGAGACCCTTCGTGGGAATACGCCTATGCCAAGGCTTACGACGAAAGAACGTTTGTAAAGGAAACCGCCGTTGTAAACAAGCCCATAGGAGTCAACATTGATGTCTATCCTATAGACAGAGTTCCAGAAGACAAAAGCCAATGGAAACGCTACAATCTAAAGCGAAAAATCATCCATAAAGCCTATTATGTAAAATTCCTGAAATTCGATAAAGAACGGCCCCTCTTAAAAAACCTATTCCACATCGCCGCTAAGCTTTTATTGTTCCCCGTAAGTCTTAGAAAATTAGCCGAGATTATCAACAAGTACTCCCAAAGGTACAACAACACTGAGTCACCATTTGTATTCGAATGCATTCAGGGTTGGAGGGTCAAGAATCCTTTTCTACGACAGTCCATGCAAGAGGTTATTGACATGCCCTTTGAAAACAGCGTATTTAAGGGCATGCAGGGGTATGACGACTACTTAAAAGCGGCATACGGCAAGTATATGGAGCTGCCCCCGGTAGAAAAAAGGGTGAATCACCACACTTTTGTGCCGTACTGGAAAAAATGATTACTTCGTTTCGCCTTTCAGTTGGGACGAAGAAATGCCCTCTGTTCTAGGCAAAACAACGGTCTCTTTTCCGTTATCCCTGCACCACTGCATCGCTCGCTGAAAGCCTTCGTGGACTTGGTCAGGGCCTGTTACAAAAACGTCAAAATCGACTTCTTTAACAATACGGTCTACGTCGGTGTAAACCACCACCTCATCCACATACCTAATAGAACGAACCATATACATTCGTTCATCCGTATTGTATAAAATCTTTGTGTTGGGCTTGTATTTTAAGATAAAGTTTGAATCCTGAACAGCGACAATCAAGTAGTCCCCCAGTTCCTTAGCCCGGCGGAACAAGTTTACATGGCCAATATGCAGATAATCGTACACGCCAACTGTCAGAATCTTTTTCATAAGGAACTCGTTCTAATTGCCGTAAATATAATTAATCAGTCCCAACAAATCGGCTTCCTGCTTTTCTTTTATTTCCAAATAGCGTTCATATGCCCATTTGGAATATTTTTCCCGCTCCTGCGGCTCCGATATCTGAAGCAATCTGGACATTATTTCTTCGACAGAATAGGGGTTTGTATAAAGCACGGCACCACCGCATACTTCGGGTATAGACGAAAAAGGAGAGGCAATAACCGGCGTCCCGTAATGCATAGCCTCCACCGGAGGATAACCAAAGCCTTCGTTCAAAGAAGGGTAAACCAACGCATAGGCATCGTGATACAATTGGTCTAGCATCTGCTCATCTACATAGCCCATCAGTTCAAATCTTTCGGGATTTTTGAACTTGTACTTAATCCCCTTCATCGAGGTGATTCCAGTAACCCTAACCCTGTAATCTTTCAAGAAGCCCTGCGAAAACAGAGAATCCATGGCCATGAGGGCCCTTAGATTATTCTTTTCCCAGCGATTGGCACTGACAACCAAAAAGAACTTATCAGAGAAATGGGTTTCTTCTATTTGCAAGACCGAGGTAGACGGGCTATAAAAAGCCTTGACATCAACACCCTTAAAACAAGGGCAATAGGCATTCAGTGCATAAACCGAATGATTAGAAACCATCACAAAATGAAATCTTGGATTGTTCAGCAAATCCCTATATCGGGTTCTGTCTTTTTTGAATCCGATTGACGGAACATATTTCTGTAGCAGAAACTTGATTTTTGCCTTGATAGAACTTTTATACTTAAAGAAGAACCAATCTAGAGGCAGTTCCAGGCTCCTCATCCCGTGAATCGTCCCGTATACATCGCATTCCTTAAAATAGCGAAGATCTCCAGGTAGGGGCGAATAGATTGCGTCCACCTGCTCGGTAGCTACAATATCCTTCAAAGACTTTTCCCTTATGTCAAACAAGGGGATGTTTTTTTCTTTTATCAAGTCCATCACTTCTGGATTAATCCACAAAGATGAATCATAATAGCACAGGACAGGGTAGCCTAACTCCACTATTTTCTTAAATACGATTTCGCCATATTTTCCACCACCATGGCGCTTACCCGAATCGTTAGGCTGTGTTGCCAGCAGATCAAACAGAATCTTTTTCATTTTCACCTTCTTCTGGATCCTTTTTGTAGCACAGAATACCAAGGCATGTTCCTTGCATAATGTAGGCCATAGAGTGCAAGTTTCCTAACGTCCCTGACATGAGCGAGAACAACGTGATCATCACCGTTATACCAGCTCCAATGTCGGCAACATCTTCATCCCTCTTTCTCAACTTTCTGAAGGCGAACAGATTCGCAAAAACAAACAACAGGTATGTAGCCATCCCCAAAATTCCCTGTTCCACCATCGTGTTATATACTACGGACTCCATAGCCCCATCAACAGCATATCCGCTGTCATTGCGATCAATCAACGTGCCTATGTAGTTAAATCCGTGCCCTGTTAAAGGCTTATCAATAAACGCCAAATAACACACCAGAAGGTTTCTTTGCCTCATATCAATTGAGCTGCCCCTATCCTCGGCAGTAAATGAAGACAAAATTTCGTTACCAACATAAAAGACCGCCCCTACGCACAAAGCATAAAAGCACATTTTCACCATCAATTTCCTGTCTTTTATAAAATAATACAGACCATAAAGTGCCGAACACACCCATGCCGTACGGGAACCCGACAAGAAAATCATCACGCAAAGAATCCCAAATAGGCATAAAAACTTAGCTTCCTTTCTCTTTACCATAGGTAAATAGAAAATGAAAAGTACCGTAAGTAACGCGCCCAATGTCGTTGGGTGTATGGTGGTTATGCTGGTACGAATGCGCCACGTATCAAAATAATTCATTTCCGACGACATCTTTCCCAAATACCCTTCGTACAGCGGGAAAGAGTCTATCATCCACGAATAGATGTAGTTGTAGCCCATTGCCGCCTCTAAAAAGCCAAAGGCGCAATAGAATATCACCGGCCAAAACAAAAGATTAGCCAATTCCTCATATTCGCATTTAGAGCCAAGAACAAAGGCAACAAGGAAAAAACCATACGAATCTAAAAAGAATCTGGTTGCCGTATAGCACCCATAAATCTGGCCTTCATCACCAAAAAAACCAGATGCTAAAAAAGAAAGAAAAAGAAACAGCGTCCACTTTTTTATCGGATATTCCCTCATGATAGCACGCCGATCTTCATTGTAAAACAGAGCAAACGACAGCAAGCTACAATAGAGCGGAATATGCATCGGGGCAATCCAAGGTTGCGAAATAAAATAAAAGCCCCCAGAGAACAAAACAATAGAGCCAAGTAACGAAGCAATCTTCACATTTGCATCGTGCGTCCTAAAAAAGACAAATATCAAAAGAGCACAAGAACCCAATATGAGATAGGTCATAATTGTCCCCTTATTCGATTTTGCCGAAAATCCCGTTCAGTAAAAAAGATTTTCAAGAACAGCCTTGGAAAAGCATTTGCGACGGAATAGAAAATTCTTTGTGCCACTCCCAAATCAAGGTTCATAAAATTGCGCCTTTTGGTGGCAAGTTCACCTACAAGGGCCTTGTTTTCAGCAAGGAACCGTCCCACTTTTTGCTGGTGAGCCAGTATTCTTGCATAGTATTCTTTTGCCATCGCCCTGTACAAAAGCTTGTCATTATGGGACTTGTAAAAAGACAGCATCTCTTCGAAGGTGGCCAGCTCATCTAATAGATGGGCATTGTAAGTTCCTGTCGTGCTATCTGCATAATGCCGGTAATAATACATGGGCGCAAACACAAACGCCACATTGTCTAATCCATAAAAAATGGGGTAATTGAAGGCGGCATCTTCACCTGCCCGCCGGTTCAAGACGAACCTTGACTTAGCAAGTAATGATTTTTCATAAAGCTTAGCCACAGGCCCCGAGGCGTAGTAATCAAAAAAATACTGGCAGATATAACGCCCTGTCAACACCTTTTCTTTGGCCACCTTTTTTTCTAAAGAGGGAGCCTCGCCCGTAAAATTTTGCAAGGGGCACATGGCGAGCAAGACATTATTTCTTTGGCAACTGTCCAACAGGGTTTCTACTATGTTCGATACTATCAAATCGTCAGAATCGACGAACATAACATAATCACCTGTAGCGGCATCAAGGCCCACATTACGCGCTAAGGAGACCCCACCGTTTTCTTTGTGGATCACCTTGATACGGGAATCTTTCTGTGCCCAAGCGTCGCACATTTCAGGACAACGGTCTGGCGAGCCGTCATCGATCAGAATAATTTCCAGGTTCCTATAAGTTTGAGCGATAATGCATTCAACACACGGGCCCAAGTATGCTTCGACCTTATAAACAGGGACGATCACCGATATCAAAGGCTGGTTCTGAATCATTCTCGTCACCCGTACACAGACATCATTTGTTCTAGGTAGTTCACCTTAGAAAAATGTTCCCAGAGAGGAGCCACATCAAAGGAATAATCCCTTCCAAGCATCAACCTGATTTTTGCTTCAAGATCTTCTGCTACGCCCATCTCAAAAAGTTCGCCAGACTTTCCCGGTTCAATCAGCTCAGGAATTCCACCTACATTGGCGCCCAAAACGGGGGTTCCCAAGCAAAGGGGCTCAATTACGGAAAAGGGGTTGTTCTCGTACCACTCGCTTGGTACCACGCTGAATTTAGACTTTAAGAGAACCGACTTGCATTCATCCCAACCGCAATGTCCCATAAAATGGATATGACCTGATTGGGCGAACTTCGATTTGAGTTCTGCTTCAAGAGGCCCGGTGCCAAGCACATATAGCGGGGCTTCTATATTAGACGCCACCCGCAGCAGGGTCTCAACACCCTTCTCGCTAGACAAACGCCCTACATAACAGTAGGCGTTTTCGCGCTCCACGGGCTGGTGCACAAACTTGACTCCGTCCACAAAGTTGTGAATGGCAACAAGTTTAGACGCCGTAAAACCGCCCTGCTCCATCTTAGACTTCATGAAACGACTGGGGCAAATAAACACGTCAACGCACTTTTCCAAGCGTTCACGGTTCCAGCACAGAGCTTCTTTCTCGGCAATTTTGCTAGCCAGCCAGTTGTTCTTGAGGCATTTTTTAGAGGTACACGCACTTTTTTTGCCCGTAATGCATTCCTCGCAAATTTTACCGTTGCAATAACAAGTGTAGGCGGGGCACACCAGCTTATAGTCGTGCAACGTCCACACCACCTTGATACCGCGGGAATGGGCAATTTCAGCAATCACGGGGGACAGCTGCGTATGGATGTTATTCAGGTGAACTACATCGGGCTTAAAATGGTCCAACAGGGCCTTAAACTTGGTTACCGTTTCCCCATCACCAAAGGGCCGGCGGAACGCCTTAAAGAAAGCCCCAGGCTTCTTTGGGGAAAAAGCGATTTCGCCAGGCCAAAAGGGTTTCCATGGGCTGGGCAAGTTTTCAGGATAATCCATTGCGAAAAAAGCTACTTCATGGCCGGCCGACTTGAGCAGGTTCTCCAATTCAATGGAGTATACGCAGTCGCCACCGCGCCTATAGTAGAACTTGTTCGCAAGCAATATCCGCACTGCGCACCCCTTACCGTTCAATTCTCAAGTCCCCCTGGCGGGGATCTTGACCTACATCAAACGTCGGGAAACAGGAACAATCAATCTCTTTTCCGAACAGACTCTTGAGTTTTGCCTTAAGCACCCAAGGTGCAACGTGCGCAATGTATTTCTTCATCACCGGGGCAGCGGTACCCACCATCCAGCAGTTCTTGGGGCAGGTACGGACCTTTTCACGCACCTTCTGGGCCTGTTCGCTGAACCAAATCTCCTCGAAATTCTTGGCGGTGTGGATATTACCCATGCTCTCTTGCCAGTAACGCGGTTCGAGGCCATTGCAGGGGTAGACCTCGCCCCAAGGGTCCGTAAAGAAGTTCACGGAGCCAGCCTCACAGGGCAGCATACGCTTGCCGCCCTGGATGTACTTGATAAGGCCAAGGTTGAAGAACGCACGGAACCAGGACTTGGGGTGGTTTTCCTTAAGCAGCCGATTCACCAGCTTCCCGATGTTTTCGCAAAGTTCTTCTTTATTGCTAATCTGGTTGTCTTCTTTATGGAAGTAGTAGCTGTTATGGAAGGCCGCCGTAGCGAACTCAAAATTCATCGAAAGGGCCAATTCGTAGAGGGGGATCAGGTCGTTGCTGTTCCAGTTGCTAAGAGTCTGGCCAAAGCCGATGTCCTTTACGCCCATTTCATGGAGTGTTTTAAGCGTTCGCATACCGCGTTCAAAGCCGTCGTCGCGACCACGCAAGAAGTTGTTGGTGCCTTCAAGCCCTTCGATACTCACACGGATACCTATATTCGGGAACCGTTCGGCAAGCTTGATAACGCGGTCTACCCACCAACCGCTGGTGCTGATCACAATACGGGGAGCCTTGGTATAAAGGACCTCTACGATATCTTCTAGGTCTTGGCGGATAAACGGCTCACCGCCTGTCACATTGGCGAACTTGAGTTGCGGCAAGATTTCCAGGTCCTTCGCCTGAATTTCTTCGCTTTTCTTGGTGGGATTTTTCCAAATATTGCACATTTTACAACGCATCTGACAACGATACGTCGTAATCACCGACACATCTGTCGGCATCTGAATCTTGCTAGAGCCGCAATTACAACTTGCACAACCCATTTCAGCATTCCTTTTTTACATGGCAGCGACCGGCGCTGCCACTACAACAATCTTCGACTTTCACCTCAAAAATAACATTTTAAGGGGAAGACAAGCGGTTTTCCGCCCCAAAATAAAGCTATTTGCTATTGTAGATAAAGAAAACGGACGCCCTAATCAAATGGGTATCTCCATTCATGGGGGTTGAAAGTTCAGGCCTTACCATAATATGGCCCGATTTCAGCACAAGTCCCCCGATATACCGGCGTTCAACCGCCCTAAAATCGGGCAAGTTTTTCACCCCGGCAAAGAGCCCCACTTCTTCCAATATAAAGCTCTGGACATACGCTTTATAACCAACAGTATTTTCGAAGAAACTGTCATAATACGGCATAAAAGTCCCGCCTACCTGGAAGTACTGGCTGGGAGACCACAAAAGGTCTAGCCGAGCGCCAAAATCGTAGTATTCCTGATCATAGCGCATGCCAGAGAAAAGACTATAAACACCCGACACACTGTTCCCAAGTGTCCAGCGGTAATAGGGGCAGACTCGAACATATTGCTTTTCAACGCCCTGTGTAAAAACAGAATTTTCTACAGCCAATCCAATTTTACTTGCATACTCCGCACCGATGAAGGCATAGTGATTATTCCGCATACCCAACAAGAAAGAGAATCCGGAATCGGCATAAGCCGACACCATTAAAAACAGCAATACGGCAATTACTTTTTTCATAGTTTCTTGTGCACTTCCCTAGCTAAAATCTCGTACCCTGCTTCGTTTGGATGCAAGCCGTCCTTGAACAGGTCTTCCCTTATCCGATTTCCCTTGTAGATAAACTGATCATACACGTCAATAAACAAACTGTTCGGCATTTCACGACTCAGCATCTGGCGTAATTCTCTGTTTTGCTCCTTAATATTGGCGGTCACCAAAGTATCTTGCTTACCCCACTCGTTTCTTGGCAAGATAGATATCACAATTAACGGCTCTGCATCTATCCGCTGCGCCGTTTTCAAGAATTCACTCGTAAATTCAGATCTAAAATATTCAATATTTTTTTCTGTAGATTTCCAATAACCGATGTCGTTGGTGCCTATAAGCAAAACTGTGGTTTTTTTGCTACAATCCTCTACATTCCACTTGTTGACATGAGCCAGCCCCGCGCCACTCACAGCATACTTTGTAATGACGTAATTGGGGAAGTAATATTCAACATCCCACAGGTATGTAATTGAATCGCCTATAAAGCACAACTCCTGTTCTTCTGCGTCAAAAGAACAGGAACAAAAGAAAAAACCTAACGCCAAAAACAACGCATTCCGGGTCATTTTATTATGCGCTCTTTTACCTTTGCAAGCAAAGGGAAAAGGTCCATTTTCACAACATGGGAGAATACGGCCGCACCAATCAAGGTGACTACGAAATACAATATGTAGCGCACGACTCCGGAACCCACACCATTCAAAATGTTCGTCTTTTCTACAGCTCTAAAAATCATCATATGGCACAAATATATTTCCATAGAGATTCCGCTGATATATGCCATTATTTTGTTGTTCAAAAGCGTCCACTTCGCTCCCCTACCACTATCGGCAATAGCGAACACCACCCAAAAAGCGAACAGGGCCAGCTTGGCAAAACTGTTTTGCTGACCCGTGCAGAAAAACAAGATAGAGGCCAGTACAGCCAAAACCAGAGGGATTTGCCATCTTGACGACAGTTTTTTCAAATCCTTGAGATACAAGAAAAGGATTCCCCCGCACACAAACATCGGCATGCTGTAAAGGATATTCCATTTCCCAACGGCACGAACAACCAATTCCGGCCTTGAAAAATACGACGAAGCAAAGACACACATCGCTATGGACACGGCAAAAGAAAACCACGCCCTCTTTTTGTCATTTATCATAAAGACAAAGAACGGGAAAATCGTATAAAAGACAAAAATCAATCCCAAAAACCACCCCATCCCAATAACCTGAATATCGGGGTTTGGCAAAAAGCCAAAAAGCAGAGTCAGGTCTGCAAAGGCCTCTATTGCGCTCGATGCAGAGAAACTTACAACGAGATCAATTAAAACGAGCAAGGCAAAAAAGGGCCATATTCTAGAATACCGTCTCTTGTAGAAGGTGTTCAAATCAACCTGACGGTCCTTAAACTTTTGATAATAGCCACAGCACATAGACAATGCGCTGATTATCATAAACAAGAAGACATAATTGGCACCAAAAGGAATCAACACGTCAAACAGAAAATTACGGGGCAAGTCCAAATGCAAATTGCCCAGCACATGGCTAGCTACAATGCCAATGGCAGCAAGCGCCCTTATTCCATCTAGTGATTCCAGCCTTTCGTTCATAGCGCCCCTAAGTTGATTAGATTACAGCATAGCCCTATATGCTTCCATAGTCTGGTCCGCTATCACATCCCAGTTATAATACTCTTCCACAATCTTCTTGTAGTTCTGGGAACCCGAAGCCTTGAGGTGGTCTTTGAGTTTTTCGGCAAGAGCCTCCACGTCTCCAGTCTTGTAGAAGCTGTATTCCGGCAATGGGACTTCTGTATTTGCGGGAATATCGCTTGCAATCACATCTAAATTGTAGCTCAAGGCCTCTAAAAGGGCAATGGGCAAGCCCTCATGATAGCTGGGAATAACAAACAACGACGCGTTTTCAAAAACAGCCTGTAATTCTTCGCCAAAAATAAAGCCCGGCATAATGACACCTGCTGCTTTCGCCTTTTCGCGAAGGCCCCTCGAATAGGCGCTTTCCTGGTCGGCGGTTCCCGCAATAACAAGGGAAACATCGGGCATGTCGGCCTTTTGGTACGCATCAATCAGATCATGGAACCCTTTTTCTTCAACAAAGCGGCCCAGGGCAAAGATATATTTCTTGCCTTGCAAGCCATGCTTTTCTAGCCATTTGCGCGAGGTTTCCTCATTCAAGCGCTCCGAAACATTCACGCCATTGCGGATAAATACCGTTTTTTTGCAACCGTACTTTTTCTGCAGCCACTGTTCCAGATATTTCGAGATGACGATTACCCGATTTGAAAATAACGTGCCGACCCTTTCGCTAAGCCGAAGTACTGTTTTGGCCAGATGCCCCCACTTGGCACGATTATAATCTTGCCCATGATGGGTATAGATAACCTTACAGCCAATCAAACGGTAAAAAGGAGCGGCAAATGCAGGGCCTATGGCATGGAGGTGAACTATGTCGGGGTGCATCCGCCAAACCTTTGGCAGACAACGGAAGGTATGGACAAAAGCCTCCATCCCGGCACTTCGGGGGGTTGCTACAGGAACAATCTTTACCCCGCGATACTCATAGGGGGAGTCCTGCTTTGTGTAGCCTTTGCGACCAAAAATGACGACTTCGGCCCCTCTCGACACTAAACGCGGGTACAGCTCCTGACAATGGGTTTCTATTCCACCCATAATGTCAGGTATTCCACGAGTGCCTACAACCGCTATCTTCAAAGCCGTCTACTCCAACTTTTAATATATCATTTCCGTTGTCGCGTAATTGATCGACATTGTTTCTTTTTTACGTTCATACCGGTCTACATCAGCACCAACGCGAATAAAGCGAATAACTTTTTCAAACCGGTCTACCCCAATCAACGTAAAGCTATCTTGAGACTTTGTACCCTTCTTCCGCCAGGCATCATTGTACCCCGGATGATTCAAACTTGCCGTTTCGCCATTGAACACAATCTGGTGCGGATGGTCCTGGATTGTGCCAACAACATCCTGATGGATGTGCCCACCAAGCCACATCACAAACTCACCACCAGCAGCTATAAAATCATCAACGGCTGTTTCGGCTTCAGTCAGCGACTTGGTGGTAAACGTCTCTAAAGAAACAAAGGGACAGTTGACATACTTGTCTACAGCAGATATTTGATGGCGGCAAATAATTACCGCAAAATCATTGGCCTTCGCGTCATCAAGAACACCTTCTAACCATTCTTTCTGCCCGTCCGTCCAATGATACTCGTCAAGAAAGACCAGCCTCAGTTTTGCCCTTTGAGTTCCCTCGCCCTTGTCAATGTCCTTGTAGTAATACATGAGGCCCTCTTCGGCAGCGTTCTGAGGGAGCACAACGTCCCATTCCGAGACGTATGGGGCAAAAAATCTCTCATATTCCTGTTGCAAAGTAACATCAAGCCTATCGCCAGCTTCATCGACAATGTAAATGTCGTGATTTCCGATCAAATTAAGAAAGCCGGAAGCTCCACTTTCATCCCAAAAATCATAAGAATCCGTCCACCGGGTATAGAGGGCATCCCCTGTATGAATCACAACATCGATATACTTGGAATAGTGGTCGTAAAATTCCTTGATACGTTTTAGATTCTCGGCATAACCATGAATATCCGTAAAATGTAAAAGCACTATTTGCTTTTCCCGAAGGGCAAAGGTACCGTCTCTTTTTTGATGCACCAGGTTCTCCAATTTTGGAATCATTGAAGATTCTGGGTTAAAGTCCAGTATACCCGTCCCCGTATCTTGCGGGACTACGATCAAGGTGTCTTTCTGAACCAAAGTATCCTTATGGACTAAGGTATCCTGTTTCGAAAGAACAACGGTATCCTGTTTTGACAAAACCACCGTATCCAGTTTTGATACGATCATGGTGTCTTTTATAACGAGAGTGTCTTTTGTACTCACCAATGTGGACTCGCTTGATGAGCTTGTCGCGTCATCACAGCCCACAATCCAAGCCATCAAGGCAAAGAATACAAGTAAGCCTTTTCTCATAACAAGATATGAGCCTTACTCAGCCTTTCCCTTTCCGATGCTGGACACCTCGAAGCCGATCTCACGGAGAGCATCGGCATCCAGGATGTTACGTCCGTCAAATACGAAGGCCGGCTTGGCCATGCCCTTGTAGATACGTTTCCAGTCCAGCTCGGCAAAGCACTTCCATTCGGTGCAGACCACCACGGCATGGGCGCCTTCGGCAGCCTTGTAGGGGTCTTCCTCGAACTGCACCTGGTCCAGCACGTCCTTCAGGTCGCGCTTGGCATCGGGAATGGCCTTCGGGTCGGTCACCACCGGCTGGGCATGCTCGTTGAGCAGATCGCGTACCACCAGGTTGGCCGGGCTTTCACGGGTATCGCCCGTATTGGCCTTGAAGGCAAAGCCGAACACCGCAATCTTCTTGCTCGCGATAGTGTTGAACATGGTTTCCAGCATGCGGTCCACCACGCGGTGGGTCTGCCATTCGTTAATCTTCACTACGCTTTCCCAGTAGGCCGCCACCTCGGGCAGTCCGTAGTAGCCGCACAGGTACACCAAGTTCAGAATGTCTTTCTTGAAGCAGCTACCGCCAAAGCCGATAGAGGCCTTGAGGAACTTCGAGCCAATGCGGGTATCTTTACCCATCACATAGGCCACCTCGTCTACGTCGGCACCGGTCTTTTCGCAGAGGGCGCTGATAGAGTTGATAGAGCTGATACGCTGAGCCAAGAAGGCGTTGGCGGTAAGCTTGGTAAGCTCGGAGCTCCAGAGGTTCGTGGTCAAGATGCGGTCATGGGGAACCCAGTGGGCATAAACGTCCACCAGCTTCTGGCAGGCAGCCAGGCCAGACTCCGTCTGGTGAGACCCGATAAGCACGCGGTCCGGCTCGAAGAGGTCCTTGATGGCGGTACCTTCGGCCAGGAACTCGGGGTTAGAAAGCACCTCAAAATGCAGGCCCTTGTCGTTGCTGTTCAAAATCCGTTCCATAGCGGCAGCGGTACGTACCGGAAGCGTAGACTTTTCCACAATGATCTTGCCTTCGTTTGCAACGTCCAAAATGTTGCGGGCCGTCTTTTCCCAGTACTGCAGGTCAGAAGCCTTGCCGGCGCCATGACCAAAGGTCTTCGTAGGCGTGTTCACAGAAACAAAGATAATGTCCGCTTCTTTGATGGCGGCGGGAATGTCCGTGCTAAAGAAGAGGTTGCGGCCACGGGCACGCTTTACCACATCGTCGAGGCCGGGTTCAAAAATCGGAAGATTGTCGCTATTCCAAGCGTCTATTCGGGCCTGGTTGATATCAACCACGGTCACCTTCACATCGGGGCACTTGTCGGCAATAACGGTCATGGTGGGGCCACCGACGTAGCCCGCGCCAATACAGAGAATTTTCGTATTGAAGCTCATAGTAGTTATAATGTAGAAAAAAGGCCAGATGGCGGATCAAGTCCGCCATGACGTTTACAGGCAAAGCCCGCTCATATAGCGGAATAGACTGCTATTCTACTTAAATTTTGCAGTCAAGGCCGTTATCTTTTCGGGGTTGATAACTCTGGTCTCGTCCTTGACGCCGTCGCTCCATCCGTCAAAGGTGCCACCATTGGATTTTGCCGTCAACTTAACGGGGGTTCCCGTAAAGAACGACACCGTTACCGAGTTACGATCCAGCGGCAAATCGTGGACCAAAATTGTCCCGGAGCCACTGACAGAAAGCGTCACATTTACAACAGCCCCAAGCCCAAAGTATTCCGAAAGTTCAGACATGATAACCGACTGGCGAGCCCCTGCAAAGGTCTTCATCTTTTCCAACTGACTGCTCATATGAGAGGCATTCAAGCTCCAGCGTTTCTGGTCTTTGGCTACTTCCGACTGGATTTCCGACATCATGGTACTGATACGGGCTAGCAGTCTAGACTTCTCGAAATTGGTGGCAAGCAGAACGGGCATACGGTTGATAAACGCCGACTTAAATTCCGCATTCTCAAGCAAGCGACGAAGCAACAGCGTAGAAGCCGGACCATTGGGCCAATCAGGGCCATCTTCTGCAGTCGCAAATTCAAATATGTTGTTCTTGAATTCGCTGTACTCATTGCCGAATCCAAAATCCATATCGTAAATGAACCACTTCCACTTGGTCTTAGGATTGGTACCTCTCCATTTTTTCAAGTTGTTAGATGGCCAGTCACGATTATTCATGAACATCTCCGCCTGCACGTAATTGATGAAGTTGCTAACATCCATCTGGGATTCTACGTAAGCGTAGTTCTTGGCGTTATCCAAGTGGTTCGTCTCAAGCCAATCCATCATGGCCACGTATTCCGTAGACGAGCCTGCCGTTGCCGAATTGTCAGCCTTCAACAAGTCAACCTGATCCGGGTCAAGGCCGTAATGAGTCTCGAAATAGTACTGGGTGCTGCGTTCCCGAATGTTATGGATACCATAATATTCACCGTTGTAATAGACCACGACTCCACGGCCACGCTGATAGTCCACTCCTAGCCCTTCTGTTACAGAACTGCAGAGCCTATCGCGGATGTAATCCTGCCCGTAATTACTGCCGTTGCTACGCAACAGGAATACCTTGAACTTCTTAAGATTTGGAAAATCCGGGAACAGCGAGTATTCCAGGCGCTTGTCACCATACTTCTCGCGGAAGGTGATAGCCACGGACTTCTTGGGATTGGCCCTGCTGTAGTTTCCAAATATCTGGAGCCCAGCATTCTTGGCAAAGGCCGGAGCTTTCCCTTCTTTCTCCAGCAGTTCCACGAACACCGGGATTTCACGATCCTCCCAATAGTTGGCTCCGTAATGGGGTTCCTTGGCCTGGGCGTTTTTACCGGTCATGTAGATTCCCGTATCCGGATCGAATAGGGAATTTGGATTAGCGGTCAGGAATACCACAGGAACCTGCGGGCGGTTTTCAAAGACATAGGTCCTGGTCACCACGTTTCCGGGAATACTTCCCTGGGCAATATTGGCGCAGCGAAGTACGGTAGTCTTTTCAACTAGAATATTACCTCGATGGGCTAACCGCTCCGTAGGAAGCCCCCCACCGATTTCACAACGGACATTGGGAAGATTCTCGAAACTGATGGTAAAAGGTGTGCTATAAAAGCCCGAGGCAGGGAACGTGACCTGCTGTTCAATATCAGGTTCCCGAGTGGTCACCACCGGGCTTTGCATGTAGCCGTACGGAGTCGGCTCGGCGTAGCCCCAACCCTTCTCGGCATCATGGCTCCAACTTTTTCCTATAGGCAGTTCTGGATAGGTAACAGAATCGGAAACGGAGCCGTCGGCACGCATCAGGAAAAGTGACCCGCCGGACTTTTTCAGCTTGAAATTCGCATGGGGTTCATGACCGCGATTCCGGGCAATATAAGAACTCACCTTGAACGTCAAGGAATGCAGTTCCTGGTCTTCAGGGCTAAAGCGAGTCCCGTAAATGTGGGCAAGATCCGGCATGGTCGTGCCTACTGGAAGCGGAATGCGGTAAGTATAGGACGAATCCCCCGTTCCCTTGAGTGTCTTGGCCCATCCCTTCCAATCGTCCACATCGGGCTGAGCCAGGCGCAACTGAAGTTGCCTATCCTTTTCGATATAGCCTGTAAGCAAAATCTCGTTAGTCTTGCTCAAGTCCGTGGGGTCGGTCTTAGAAGAGCTCCCGGTGCCCACAAAGAACGAAATAGAATGCCAGCCAAGCGCTGTATTTTCACCGAACTGCATGGTTCCACCGAACTTGCGAATACCATCTTCATTAAAACAGGTCGACGACCCCTTAAGGAATTTCACCGTACTCTGGCCCGCAACAGGGGTATTTTGAGAATCCGTCCAAGTCCAGCAGCCACTGCCTATCAAGTTTGCCGTATCATGAGGAGCCTCGTAATCAGGAATATCCTTGCCCGAAAGGAATACGACCATGGTGCCGCCAGGTGGTATAGACACATTCCCGAAAGTCCACTTGGAAGGATTATCTATCGCATCTGTCAGGGACATCCCGGACAGGTTCACAGGCTCCTGAGACTGGTTCATGATTTCAATCCAGCCGGCGTCATCACCTTCGTGATCCTTGTAGACCGTATTGACGGGGTCCACCTCGGAAATAACAACCGGGCCTCTTGCGTCACAATCCAGACACTGCTCCTCCGTCTTTGTCGAATTTTCCGAAGAGCACGCCACAAAAGACAGCGCCAGCAAAAGCGTAAAAAAGGGATATATATACCGCACCATAATAGGGAATATATATTATTAATTTAGAAGTAGTTACTCTACCTGCGGTTTTGCCTTACGGCGGGGCCTGCGGACAATGAATAGACAGGCACCTATAAGCACCAAGGTCACCGAAATGGCCTTTCCCAAGGAGAAAGCTTCCGAGAACACCAAGGCCCCAGCAAGGGTGGGGACAGCCGCACCCACGGCAGCACTGAAGGGGATAATGAACAGGGCCCGCCCACGGGAGAACGAAATCTGGGAATAAAGGAACGCTATGCCGTAGGTGGCAATATAGCCGAGGGTTCTAAAGTCCAAAAGTAGGCTTGCCACCGAAGAAAGCTCAATGTGGTCCAGGTCAAAGTCCATGGCCAAGCTTTTGTAGAACGCCGCCGAAAGCCCAAAGCCCACACCCATAATGAGGGAATCCACCATCTCGCGGTCCTTCACGAACAGGTGCGCAAACAAAGTCACTAAGCAAAGCCCACCCGCATATGCCCAAAGCATACCGATGTTCTGCATAGCCGTAGACTCGCCCAGGTTTTCCACAGAATACAAGAGGCCAGCCACTACAAAACAGATAGCCACCACAATACGCTTGGTCAGGGCCTCCTTCAAGATGCAAAAGCCCATCAGTGCCGTGAGCACGGGGTTCAACACCATCATAGGCTGGACCTGGCTCAAGTCATACTGGGCCATGGCAATGTAGTAGCCCACCGTAGCAAGGCCCGAGCAACTGATACCAAGCCACCAAAACTTATTAGTAATAACGCCCTTGAAAAACTCCCAAGGTTTAGAAGTGCCGCCGGTACGCTTGCCCACGGTAGAAACCCCGGATTTTTCCAGGATGTTTCCGCAGGCAAATAAGAAGGCGGGGCCGATGGTGAGAAGAAGGAAGAGCATTGTTAATTCGGAATTCGGAGTTCGGAGTTCGGAGTTGTTTTTAATTCGGAATTCAGAGTTCGGAGTTCAGAGTTAGAAAATTGTTTTAAGCTTTTTCGTTTCAAAATCTTATTACGTAGTGTTTTTGTGATTGATACGAGTAACCTAATTAATTCTTCACAATCTGAATTATAACTTTTAAATGTTTCCTCATTAACATAGCCTGTTCTATGCAACAATTCTAGCCAATATTGCGTTTCGTCTGCCTCTTTCAATGAAATTGTGAGTTTTGAATAAAAATCAGGCGTAGACTGCGCTCTCTTAGCCTCCCGCACATTAGCGCCAATACTAGTTCCACTTCTAAGAACCTGCTTGGACATAACGTACTCATGTTTTTCATCAGAAAGTTTTTGACAAAGCTCTACCATTCTAATAGAAAAATCCATGCTTTTGTTCTGCAGGTAATTTCTTTCCATTTCTTCTCCAAACTTCAATAAATCCGAAATCTGAAATCAGAAATCAGAACTATCATAAATTTCCTGATAAATCCAGTAATTCCCCATGACGCGCTTTACGTAGTCGCGGGTTTCCCAGTAGCTAATTTCTTCGGCGCGAATATCCCAGTGTTTGCCCTGACCTGCCGTCTGCCAGCGTTTGGTGGGCTTAGGGCCAGCATTGTAGTTCCCCAGCACGTACATGTAATCGTCGCTATATTCGGCCTTCAAATCCACCAGGTAACGTATTCCCAGGCGGATATTCATGTAGGGGTTGAAAAGGAACAGCGGATCAAAATCGGGAATCCCTTCCTTCGCAGCCACCATCTTACCTGTGGCAGGCATAATCTGCAAGAGCCCGCGGGCGCCTACCGGAGAGGCGATTTCGAAATTGAAGATGGATTCCTGACGCATGACACTGTAAACAAAGAAGGGGTCGATGCGATCGCCAGAGTGGAACTTCACCTGTTCCTTGAAAGGAATCGGGTACAGGTAATGCAACACACCGATGGGCGGCGCCATCAGACGGCGACGGTCGATATTGTTCTGGAACTGCCTTGCAAGCCTGTAGCCGGCAGCCACCTCTCCCATCTCGTAGAAGAGCATCCCGTACTCGTACAAGAAATCCAAGCGCTTGTAGTTCTTGCGGCGCACTTCGTCGTATAAGGCAAAAGCCTCGTCGCTGAAACCATAAAGGAACAGTTCACGAATACGATTGTAACGTGCCGGATTGTAGGTGGTGTCCGGCTTGCCGATCTTCTGGGAGGCACGAATCCAGGCCAGAGTCTCTTCGGGAGACATGGAAGCTCCGTGAGCATACGGAATATCCTTCTCTTCCATCAGCTTATATTCTGCAAGCTTCAGACGGCTACGGTGGGCGTAGTAGGCCAGCGGGAAATCCCTAATACAATCCAGATAGGCTTCACGGGCCAGAGAATCCTTGCCCAGCTTCATGTAAGCGTCTCCCAGGAACATACGGGCGCCGCTACCACTCCAGAGGAACGGTTCCTTAGCCGCATCGATAAAGGCGTCTACGGCCTCCTGCCATTTTTCCTGCTTAAAGTAGACGAAACCTATGCGGAACTTTGCCCACTGACGCTTCACGTTGTTCTTGAACCTACGGTGAGAAAGTTTCTTGAAGCACACGATAGCACTATCGTACTTTTCGTTCTGCTCGTACTCAAAGCCTTTTATCCAGAGGTTGTTGGCGTTTTCCTTGCTGAACTGGCTCGCGTCTTGCAACAGGGAATCTGTGGTCTTGATTTCCTTGGCGTATTTCTTGGCATTATTGCGGTACAGCTTCAAGATAGACTGCATCCACAACGGTTTTGCCTCCACAGAATCCAGCAGGAACTTGAACTGCGCAATGGATTCGTCGTCACGCTTAAGGTTGCGAAGGGTCACGGCACGCTTTTCCCACAAGGTGATGCGGGTATCCATATCTAGCGTACTGGGCGGCAAAAGCTTCTGCAGGGAATCTTCCGACGGAGCCACCGCCAAGGCAGGATTTTTTGCCAACTGGATCGAATCCATAATGGCGATGGAATCCAACAGTACAAGGCAAGCCGATGCCTCATCCTTGGCACAGGCCATCTTGGCATAGGCGATTTTTTCGGGCAGGCTTTCGGGAGTGCCCTGAACCTTGCGCAAGCGCCGGATAGCGGCAAAGGCGGAATCCTTATAAGCCGTAGAGCTGGCCAGTAGCTGAATGTAGAGTTTCTTGGCCTGAGCCGGCTGCTTGAACTGTTCCAGGTACAGCGCGTAGCGGTACTTCAGAGCAGCAGCATCTTCACCCTTCGGGTATTTTTCTAGGAATACCTTCAGAGAATCCGCGTGGGCCGCATCGGTAAGGCTGGTGTCCGCCATGGCGGCCTCGATACGCATACGGGAGGCGGACTTGTCAAAGTCGGAATCCTTGGCGTACTTGTCCCCAAGAGCAAGGGTAGTGCGCATCTTGTTGTAATCGCCCAGCATAAAGCAGGTGCGGGCCATACGCAAGATAACACTCTTATCCAGAACAGAATCCCTACCCCGCAGAGAATCGTAGGCAACGTAGGCGCTATCCCAAAGTTCCTTGTAATAGTAGTAGGCAGCCTTCGCAAAATCCTGGACGTTTTTCGAGACGCCAAAATCCATAGAGGCCCGCTTGGAACGTTCCGCGCGAACCACCAAATTCTGGAAATCCTTAGGCAGAATCTTTTCCTGTTCCGAGAAGGGGTCGTTCAAAGATACTGTGGCAATCAAGCTATCCGTAGCGGCAAAAGTCGCAACCACACTGGACGATACAGCGACTGTCGCCGAACTCGAAGAGGCAACAGCCGAAGAGATAGTAGCAGAAGATACAGCGGTAGAGTCCGCAAATGCGAGGGCACAACAAACTAAAAGGACTGCTAAAAACTTATTTACCATCCACCTGACCCACGAAGCTGGAAATACCCAAGTCCGAAATAGTCTGGGCATACTTCTTGTGCATGTACTCGTTCACATTGTCGGAATCGTCCATCTGCAGCACCGTCAGGGCCGACTCGCGAACGTCTTCGTAGTTGATGGAACGGATAATCTTCTTGGTGGCCATGACACTCCAGGGTGTCATGGAAAGTTCGTCCACGCCAAGCCCCACAAGCAAAAGCACGCTCATGGGGTCCGCACTCATTTCACCGCAAACCGCCACAGGGATTCCCTCACGGTGGGCAGCCATCACCACACGGTTGATCATGTGCAAGATAGCCGGATGGTGAGGCTGGAACATATCGGTAATAAGTTCGTTGGTACGGTCCACCGCCAAAGTAAACTGGATAAGGTCGTTGGTACCGATGCTGAAGAAATCCACTTCCCTAGCAATCAGGTCTACAAGCATTACCGCCGCGGGAACCTCGATCATGGCGCCAATCTTGATGTCGCCAACCTGGACACCTTCGTCTCTAAGCTCTTCGGCACAGCGCTTAATGCAGGCCTTCGCCTTACGCAGTTCGTTCAGCCCAGAAATCATGGGCAACAGGATTCGCAGGTTGCCAGTCTTGTTGGCACGGAGCAGAGCGCGCAACTGCGTACAAAAAATGTCTTCGCGACTGAGGCACACGCGAATAGAACGCCAGCCCATAAAGGGGTTGGCCTCATTCACGGCGGTAAGCCCCGCCACCAGCTTGTCGCCACCGGCATCCAAGGTACGGATAGTCACCGGGCAGGGCGACATGGTTTCAAGAATCTCGCCGTAAGCAGCTTCCTGCTCGCTTTCGGTAGGAGCTTCTTTCTGGAAGAACAAGAATTCCGAACGGTACAGGCCAATACCCGTAGCCCCGAAGTCCATCACCTTGGAGGACTCCGACGGGAGTTCGATGTTGGCGTGGAGCGTAATGTACTTGCCGTCTCGGGTCATGGGCTCCAGACGGCGCATGGTGAACAGTTCCCGACGCTGGCGTTCGAAAACTTCTTGCCGTTCGTGGAACTTGCGGATATCTTCTTCGTCAGGATTGACGATGACCATACCGCCGGTACCATCCACAATGATGGTATCGCCGACTTTGACCTGGGCGGCCACGTTCCTAAGGCCCGACACCGCCGGAATCTGCAACGACCTGGCCAAGATGGCCACATGGCTCGTGCGTCCGCCGGTATCCATCACCAGGGCGCTCACCTGGCCCGGCTTGATGGCGATAAGCATGCTGGGCATGATCTCGTGGGCCGCAAGGACCACGCCCTGCTCCAGCGCCACGTCCTCCAGTACCGGACCGGAGTCGTCCAAGGCTGCCATCAGGCGGTTATACAGGTCCCGCAGGTCTGCCGCCTTGTCGCGCATGGCGGGAGAATTGATCTTCTCAAACTTTTCAATGTAGCTGCCCAGCACCACGTGCACCGACCAGCGGGCCGTCTTGTGCTTTTTCTTGACCATGTCCAAGACGCCGTTTACCAGTCCCGGGTCCTGCAAAATCATCAGGTGGGTGGCAAAAATCAGGCTATCGTGGATTCCCGTACGGGTCTCGGAAATCTCCTTGATCTGGCCGATTTCCTTGGCCGTCTTGCTGACGGCCTTCAAGAACAGCTGTTCTTCGGTGGTGACCCGACTTTCGGGGATGGTCTCCTCTACGACGGAGATTTCCCTGTTGGTGATCGGGAAGACCTTGCCCATGGCAAAGCCCGGCGACGCAGGAACGCCCACCAATACAATGCGTAATGGTTTTTTGGAAGTCTTGGAGCTAGAAGACCCCTTAGCCTGCTTCTTCGTTGAAGTTGTCATGGAACAACTGCTCCAACTTCTGCACGACCAGTTCTTCGTCTTCGCCGTCTACCTCAAACTTCACCTCGGAACCCAGGGGAATGGCGAGCATCATCACGTTCAGAATGCTCTTGGCGTTAGCCTTGGAGCCTTCGAAAATAATGGCGACGTCACTCTTGGCCGGGCCCGTAATGTCCACAATCATCCCCGCGGGGCGAGCATGGACGCCAAGCTTGTTGGTAACCTTAAGAGTCTTTACAATCATAAATCCTCAGAAAATATCCACGTTGACATCAAGCCCATCGTGCAAGATGACCCTGAACAGGCTGTCGGCGGAATGGACCGTCTTCACCAGGTCGTCGTGCAGCGTGCGGTCAGAAAGCAGGGCGCCCACCGTATTTTCCTTAGACTGGACCTTGGCAATGAGCTCGTCCAAGTGCTTGGTGACGCCTTCTAGTTCCGCAATCAGGTTGTTGGCATTCCCGATAACCGCATCGGTATTGGCAAACAGGTTGTCGATAGGCGGCTTGACGCCCTCTACCAGGTTGCCCACCTTGATTGTCACATCATTCAGACCGGCAAGACTCTTCTTGAGCTCGGGGTCCGTAGAGTTCACAAGTTCCATCAGGCGGTCTTCCAGAGTTTCCGCCTTTACAAGCAGGGTATTGAACCTATCCTGGAAATCCTCACTGGCGATGGTACCCTTCAAAGCCCGCTTCACCGATTCCAGCAATACCTTGGTGCTGTCGCAAACTTCACCCGCCAGACCGAGGGCCTCGGCGATACCGGCATCAAACTGACCCGTAATGGTGTCGCCCGGCTCAAAATACTCCTCGGAGTCCCCGAGAATCATGCCAATCTGGCGTTCGCCCATGATACCGATATTCTGGACGCGAATTTCGGAATCCTTGGGAATCATCACGTCGGTACGCAGGCGGATAGTCACCACCACCCTGTGCCCGGCAAGCTCGATCCTTTCCACCTTACCCAGCTTGACGCCGTTGACCTTCACCGGGTCATCCAGAACCAGGGTACTGACCTGCGTAAAGCGCAGGTGGAAGGTGTTAAACGTCTCTCTCGGGTCTTTCTCGTTCAAGAAGAACATGCCAAAAACCAAGATGACAATAGCCAGCAGGACGACAAGACCGACAGAGAAGTATAGTGTTGTATTCTTCTTCATTTTGGCTCTAAAATAGCATTTTTGTCAGTTTTCGCCTACTCGACCCGTATAATGGGGCTGTTATTTTCAATGCCATTTACGTGCCTATCCAGGAAATCATAGAGCAAAGCGTCCCTTTCCGCCTGGGGGAGCAGGAATTTTTCGCGCCCTTCCCGCTGCATGAACACGTCCAGGTAGGTCATGAGCACCCCTCCGGCCACGGACACGTTCATGGATTCCGTGATGCCGTACTGGGGCAGCTTGAACTCGTAATCTGCATGGGCCAGGGTGTCGGGGTGGTTCCCATGGAACTCGCTCCCCAGGTAAAAGGCCGTAGGCACGCTCAAGTCCAGGTCCAGAACAGAGTTGGTGGTGTTGGTGCTGGCCACCGCAATCCGGTAACCCTTGGCACGGAGCTTTTCCATGCAGAGCATGCGCTTCTTGTACAGGTATATGGACATCCACTTGTAGGAGCCCTTCAGAATAGACTTGTTCACGCTGTAGGCGTTATCTTCTTCAATAACGTGAACATCTTGCAGGCCGAACACTTCAGCGGTACGAATAACAGCCGAAATATTGTGAGGGTCGAACAGGTCTTCCAGCACCATGCAGAAATGGCGGGTCCGGCGGTTTACCACTCCGGTCAAAAGTTCCTTGCGACGGTCTGTCACGCGGGACAGCAAGCTTTCCAAACTTTCCTTTTCACTCATAATTTCTTCTACTCCTTCACCTGTAGCGGTATGGGCACTTCCTTGGCATGGCGCCGCTGTTCCTGAAGCTTTTCAAAGTCTCCCAATTTCCAGGGTGCCCCATTCACCACGTTCTCGAAATCCAAAATGTACTGCACATTCTCCATGGACTTGAGGGCGGCACTCTTGAGCATGGGCTCCTTGTTACCCTTGAAATACTCACCCGAAGATTTCTTGATGTCCGATACGATATGGTCTATCTTGTCGCTCACCACACTCTTGAAAACCCGCATCTGCATAATGGAATTGAGGACGGAATTTCCCGGGAAAACGATAGCCGTTAACTTATACCTAATTTCCGTTTCCGAAACCGGATAAAAGTCCAAATACGCAACAGCAGTCCCATGCAAGGCCCACTTGAGAACTTGTGCATGTCCATAGCCAAAAAACACGTTCCTCATGCCAAGCTTCTGGCCGGCACTATCCTGCAAGGCCCAATAGAACTCACCCGAAAGGCTCCGGCCATTGCTACCGCTAAAGAACCTGCGGTTCTTGCTGGTGTATTCCAACTGGTAGTTCGTTCCCAGGTAGGCGTTTATCAGTTGTGCCGTAAAGGGCATATTGTCAAAGAGAAAACTAAGTATCCGTTCGTTCGCAGGGAGCGCTCCACGATTCTCGTAGATGGCACGGTACTGCCGCCCCAGCCTGGAATAGATTTCCGTAGCCCCCGTAATATTCGGATCAGCGGGCAGGCCACGCTTGGTGATCTCGATAAAGGGGGCGCAGAACTCGTCGTTATACTTGACTTTGGGCCAGGGTTTCTGATCGTTTTCGGCACAGAATCCGTAATCTATGTTCAGGCATTTCTTTACACCGGAACAAAGGGAACGGAAACCCTCGTCGCCACCGGCCTTCTCAATCATGCGCTTACGGCCAGCTTCCTTCATTAGGGCTTCGCGCTTGGCCGCAGGTGTATCTTGAGCGACAGCTTCCGTACACACGAAAGCTACAAGCATCAAGAAAGCAAGGAGCGACCTACCCACAATAAGAACCTTTGTCTGCTACCTGAAATCCAGGCTATCCTGCGGAATCACGGTAAAGGGTTTCAGGGCATCGAATTTCGATACGGGGCCTACAATAGAGATAGTCATCTTGTCACGGGCAAAGTACTTGGCGATCATGGCCTTCACCTGGTCGGCATTCACGGCGTTTATCTCTTTTACGTAATCCAGATAATGGTCGTAGGTCTTCCCAAGAAGTTCGCCCTTGGCAAAGATGGTAGCCGTTGCCGACGGGGAATCAAAGAGGCTGGGCAAGCTTTCGATCAGAGCCTTCTTGGCCTGTTCAAGCTCTTCGGCCGTGGGGCCTTCCTTCGCCAACTTCTCCACTTCCTCAAAAATAAGCTTCAGGGCAAAATCCACAGACTCCACCTTGGTCTGCAAGGCGATGGTAGTCATGGCGGTATCCCGGTAATCGTTACCGACGGTACTGTAGACGCTATAGGCCAGGCCCTCGTCGCTACGGACGCGGTTCATGAGCCTGCTGGTAAAGCTTCCGCCACCAAGGATAAAGCTCGCCACCGCCGCCGGGTAGTAATCCGGATGGGGCCGCTTCACGAAGGGCTGGTTAATGGCGATGTTCGCTTGCGTAATATCTTTGTCCACCACGTAGGTTCCGGGCTTACGCAGGTAGGCAAGAGGCTGCGGCGCCACAAAGGCGGAATCTGCAGGCTTGAGAGAAACAGCAGAAGTGTCCTTGGTCCAGCCGGCAAAAAAGTCCTTCAGAAGCTGCACCGAGGAATCCCTGTCTACATCACCCGAAAGGGCAAAGATAATCCGCTTGGACTGGAACACGCCACGGGCGAGCCGTTTCAAGTCAGCCTCGGTAACCTTCTTGTACTCATCACCAGTGGCATCCCACAGGCGGTTATTAGGCGCATAGTTCACCTTGGACCGCAGAGCCGAAAGCACCTTGGCGGGTGTATCGTAACGCTGCTCGTAAGAGGTGGCGGACTTGGTCTTGACAATTTCCAACTGGTCCTTGTCAAAGGCGGGTGCAAGCAGCACCTTCTTGGTCAGCTCCAGCACCGAAACAAAATCCTTGGTCAGGCAGTCTATGTCAAAAGAGGCCGTCCAGATACCGGCAGAAGAACCCACGCCTGCACTGATGAACTCCAGGGAGTCTTCCAAAACCGTAGGGGAAATCCCGCCACCGCCGCCACGCCTAAGCATGGAGCCAAGCATCTCAAAAGCGGCCTCGTCCTTGATGGAGGCCGGAACACGGGGGTTCTCAAAATACACCGTAAAGTTTACCAGAGGCAAGCGACGGTCACTCACGATATAGCCCGAAATTCCATCGGCAATTTCTACCCGGTAGTCCTTGGGGTAAGGCGCCACGTACTTGTATTCCGGAAACTGGATGTCCTTGTAACTGGCAGGAACGCTAGACGACGCAGGGGCCGCAGCAGACTGTTCAGGCACAGCCACCGAATCCTTGGGGGTAACAGCCGCAGGAGCCTTTTCTACAGCCGGAGCCGGCGCACTGGAACAGGCCGCAACAAGCAGCACCGCAGCTGTTGCCATTACAACACCCAAAGCCGTCATTCCGGGCTTGACCCGGAATCTCATATCAATCTTACTCATTACCGGACAATATAGCTAAACCCTCATTCCAAATTGGACTAAGGTTTTTCAAAATTATTTGGATTATCGTCGTTTTTGATTGTATATTATACTCATAGCCTTTCCGGTGGATCTTAAGTTCGGCCTCCCATGGAGCGCCGCCCGTCTCCAAGAGAGACATACCCACCCGAAAGGCTTTTTTTGTACCCGGTTTTTAACTGAACCGTCCTGCCACCTGCTTGCGACGGCGCCCACGTTCAGACACCACGGCCTCGATCAAGAACAACAGAGCCGCAATCCCAAGGAACAGCTGGTATCTATCCTGATAGTTCTCAAAACGGTCGCTAGCCTGGTCCTTCTTCTCGAGGGAGGCGATTTCTGTAAGCACCTTCTGCAGCTGGAACTCGCCAGGGCTAGCGTAAAAGTACAGGCCGCCCGTAACACTGGCAATTTCTTGCAAGGTCCCGTCTTCTAGGCGGGTGGTCACGATGTTGCCCTGCATATCTTTCTTGTAGGCCACCTCGCCATTCTTTGTCTTAACGGGAATGGGCACGCCCTCACGAGAACCGATACCTACCGTATAGATGCGGATTCCCATCTCGGCAGCTTCCTTCGCCGCATTGACGGCGGCATCTTCAAGCTCTTCGCCGTCACTCATCAAAACCATCACCGAATACTTGCCCGCCCCACCGGAATTCCTGAATAGGTCCATTCCCTTGCGAATGGCCTTTTCTAGGTTAGTACCAGGCATAAGCCAACCAGGCTCCATTTCCCGAAGCATCATCTGCACGGTACCGTAGTCCAGAGTCAACGGAACCATCACCTGAGCCTCTCCACTGAACGCCACCAGGCCCACCCGGTCCCCGGTCAGGGATTCCAAGAAAGAGGAAATCTCATGACGGCTGCGGATCAGTCGGTTGGGCTTGATATCTTCGGCCAGCATGGAAAGGGAAACATCCTGCAAAAGCACCAGATCCAGGCCCCGACGTTCCACGTGTTCCAGCTTGTGGCCCCACTGGGGCCTTGCCAACGCCACGAACAAGAAGGCGATGGCCAGCAGCAGCAAAAGCACCTTGGCAAGCCTACGCCAGGGGGAAACGCTGGTGGCAAGCTTGGGCAACATAGAAAGGGACACAAAACGCTCCGCAAGCTTCTTGCGGCGGTAAAAGGCGTAATAGAACAAGAGCGCGAACAAGGGCAGGGTGAAAAGCCCCCACAAAAAGCTCGGTTCCGCAAATCGCATGAAAAGACTCCAAAAAAGCTAACCCGGGGAAACAACCCCCATAACACTCAGAATATACAAAAAAACCGTTTTTTCGCCCATTTTTTTGTATTTTTGGCCCCCCAAAACAGGATTTTCTACTTTTTTACGAAAAAGCGTCTTTATTGTTAAAAAAAAATTATATTTTCCTTATGAGAGGTGATTTATGGATTTCAACCCCTTCATACTTGAGATTGATATCATCAGCGTCGCCGCGCTCTTGATAGTTCGATTCGGCATTTCGGAGTACGCCATCCAGGACAGGGCTATCAGTGCGTTCCGCCGGCTTGTGGATTTTTCCATCCTGTTCTGCCTCCTCAATTCCACAGGCCAATGCATCCCTGCCGCAAACATCCCCGTAATCAAGATTATCAACTGCCTTAAAATCATCACCTGCATTTGTATGGGATGTTCCTGGTTCCTTGCAGTATTTTTCACCACATCCGCGAGCGCCTACAATCTCCGCAAATGGTTCATCCCCATCATTCTGCCCAGCATCATTGTCAGCGTAATCGCTATTGTAGACACATTCACAAATATTTCCGTTGAACCCCTAGACATGAAACCCCTCGTATGGGTTTTGCTGAACGTACTCACAATCCTTTACATCGTTTCGGCTTCACTTATTTGCCTGGCCAAGGCCCGCAAATGCACAAACCGGTTCATTCGGCAGAAGCTATACCTTATCACATTCGTAATGGCACTCCCGCTGCTATCGCTCATTCTGCAGGCCAAATTTTACGAGATGCCCATCACCTCGCCCTCTTTCGTTGTCGTCATCCTTTTCATCTTCTTTTTCTACAAGGAACGCCGGATCACGTCCAATTCCGTAACCGGACTCAACAACGCAAACAAGCTGGCCTCTTATCTGGATAACATCACACAGAACCAGAACCCAGCCAAGAGACTGTTCTTCGTCAAGATTGAGATTGATAACTTCATGGCCATGCGAAAAAAACATGGGAAAACGGCCGCTATGGAGGCCTTGCAAAAAATGGCCACATTCCTGCGGCGTCAATGCATCAACCGCGGGTCCTTTATCGCCCACCTGAACAAGTCTGCATTCGCCATTGTTACCGAATGCACTAGCCTTTCTGAGCTTGAGACCCTAATGAACAGGCTGATTGCCACCAGCGCCACTAGCGAAGAGCTTGCCCAGGGCCCGTGGCCCATCACCTTCTCCATCTACTGGTCCGAATTTGGCACGCCCACTACAAGAACCGTCGACGAGCTGATCGAAAACTGCACCAGGAACTGCTACAAGCCTTCTGTAGATGGGGAGTAGCCTACGGAATCCGCACAAAGCGGGTGTTGGCAAGAATCAGCTCCAGCAGAATGAGGAGCGCACCCACCAAAAGCCAGGGGTAGAATTTTTCGGCGTAGCGGGCGTAGGCCACCGTCTCGATTTCGGTCTTTTCTAGCTGGTCAATTTCGGAGTAGATTTCTTCGAGCTGTTCCTTGTTCTCGGCCCGGTAGAACTTGCCGCCGGTCTTTTGTGCAACAGCCTTGAGGGTATTCTCATCAATGCCTTCTTCGGGAGTGATATCACGCTCGCCCCAGGAGATTTCGCCGGTCCAGGGGTTCTGCTGGAACGAAAGGATCTTGCCCTTGCGCTTGCCCACGCCTACCGTATAAACCTTCACGCCCAAAGACTGAGCCACCTCAGCCGCACGAACAGGAGAAATGACGCTGGCGTTGTCCTTGCCGTCGGTCAAAAGCACCACCACGCGGGACTTGGCCTCGGATTTTTGTAGACGGGCCAGGGCGTTCATAAGACCGTCACCGATAGCGGTACGGCTCCCCATGATAGAATCCTGAGCCAAGTCGTCCGTGGCCCCGAGAATTTCAAGTAGGCTGCCGTAATCCAGCGTCAGTGGGCACTGGGTTACCGCTCGGGCGCCAAATGCAGAAAGCCCTATGCGGTCGCTATGACGTTTCTGGATGAACTCGGCAATGACCTGCTGGGCATAACCCATGCGGCTGTATTTCCAGTAGTCGCCGGACTTGAGAATCCTTTCGGCATTCATGATCCCAAGCTTTGCCTGCTCTGCACGGGTCAACATATCCAGCGTGCCCATGGAACCCGAAACGTCTAGCACCAGCATAATGTCTACGCCATCGGTATTGGTGTATTCCACCTCGGTGGCGTTCTGGGGGCGTGCAAGAGCCACAATAAAGCAGCAGAGAGCGGCCAAACGCAAGGCCGGCACAATATGGCGCATACGCACCCGATGGCTGGGGGATGCCTTCTTGGCTATGGCCAGGGCCGGGAACTTGATGGTACTCTTGCGGCGCTGCTGACGGTAGACGTATAACGCGATAAGGACAGGAACAAGAACGAGCAGCCAGAAGGCCTCAGGATTCTGAAAATGCAGACTACCAATATCCATCTTGACTCCGAAAAAACTTTCCGGAGACAATATACAATTTTACAGAACGGGAGACCACAAGGCCCAATTAGGACTCGCGGTGGTTCCTCTTGTAAATCTGGTCGATAGCCGCACCTACCGGGCTATGCTGCACCCTGTCGACCGCCTTTATGGTCGATTCCTCGGCGCCGTCCAGAAAGTTCATCACCTTGTTGTAGATACGGTCGCAACCCGCCTCCCACGAGGGGGTGATGTTTTCCACAAAGTCTGCGGCATGCTCAAGGGCATCGCCCACCTTCTTGTGGAACTTTTCGGTGGCTGCGGGGAACAGGTCGTGTGCCAAGTCATAGATGTCGTCGAGAATGCCGAACAGCATGCCCTCGGATTCTTCTTCGACCTCTTCAATTTCTGCCGGTTTGCCTTTTGTGTTATTAGACATAATGAACTCCTTTACATATCGTCATTCCCGGCTTGACCGGGAATCTCTAGTAATTTAACCACAAGCGTCGCTTGCTCAAATAGGCATTATTTTTGCGTTCTACGTACAGGAACTTCCGTTTTTTCACTTTTGCCGTTTTTAGCCCGATAATGCAAATTGGCGCCATTAAAACGGAACTTTCGATTTTGAAGCCGAACCTCCCCATCTTCTGCTGCGAAAACTATCTTTAAGGTATGATTAGCGTATCCCAGAAAATAAAGGTGGCCGCATCGAACCTGCTGCGTTCGCAGTTGGAATTGGATGTAGAAGACTACGGCATAAAAAGCCTAAGTGACCTTTGCAACAGAATACTTGCCCGCTATGGCGAGTTTACGCCACCCGACCCCACAAAGCTCGGGGCAGACGACACGCTGTACAAGAACGTGGCCCCACTGCAGTTCACGCTGAACCAGCATTGCGAAAGCTTTTCGAACTACGCGAATTCCCTGGCCAGGAGTGCAGGCATCAAAATCGCCACCCTCTGCCGCTACTATTTCGAAAGCTATGTGAACCTGCCCCGAGGTAAACGGGAATGCTTCATATTCCGTGAAAACCTGGACAAGCTGACGAGTGCCATGGAGGCCCGTGAAAACGTGAACCTCACCTACCGTGGGCAAGCGAAGCATGTGTCCCCCTGCTTTCTAGCCTTTTCGCCGTCGCAGGTGCGGGCCTATGTCGTGGTGTGCGACGACCGTGTCGACGCCCTCGCTGCCACAAGGTTCCACTCCCTGCGTCTATGCCATATCAGGGGCGTGGCCGCCGATTTAGGGAGTTCCGCCTACCATTGCGAAAACTTTGAGCTTTCGCACCAGGCCGAAACATTCCGCGAGCACTTTGACCCCTTCCTCTGTTACGGGCAGCAGGTGAAGGTACGGCTCACCGAAGAAGGCGCCGCCCGGTACGACAGGCTGACAACCAACCGCCCGAAGGTGATTGCCGGGAACCGCGCCACCGAGGTAGATAGCGCCGGCAGCAAGATGCCAGCGAAGAAAGATGCACGATTAGAATGCGTCGGGGTGGACGGAGCCGGAGATTACACCTTCGAATGCTCCGAGAAGCTTGCCAAGGTGTACTTTCCGCAATTCTTAGGCGAAGCCGAAATCTTGGAACCGCGACAACTGCGCCTCTGGTTTATGGAGCAGTTCGAGAAGGCGCGGGGGTGTATAGGAGGCCATAAAAAATTAGTGGCCCCATACCTGGAGCCACCTTCCCTAAGCCACAACACGGTTGAATTGACCATATATACTAAAAATATCTAGAAATTCTAGTCAAAACCTGACACAAGTCACAATAGTAAATCAGAAGCATCTTTTTGGGTCGGTTAACCTCCTTTTGATGTTTAGTCGTTTGGAAGCTGGTTAGTCATTGTCTTTCTCGAACCAATCTTCCATATCGTCGCGATCGCAGCCGTCAAAAAAGCCGGCGGCATATTCACGGAGTTCTGCTTCTTCTCTATTTGTCATTTTTCAATCCTTTGAGCGGCGAACCACCCTGTTCTGTTGCCCCACCCCCTTGTTATTTGGCTGCTCACTTCGAGGTGGGAGGAAGCAAGCGGCTGAGCGTTTCAAAACGGCTCTAGAAAGGAATATAATTTTTGCAAGGCGCAGCTTCAATAATTTTTTGAAGGATTCTTTAGTTTTTAAGTTGTTTAACAACTAAAAATTGAGAAAAACAAATCAGGTTTTTCCAGCTTATTGAAATAGAATACTATATTGACAAGAAAATAGGAGTAATAGAATTATGGCCAATATCGAAGAAAAGTTGGAAATGGACCCGAAGAAAAACGTTAAAATCAAAAAAACTCTCTTAGAGACCGGGATTTTTGAAAAAGCATCTTACACTCCGTATATCGGAGATGGATACGGAGAAGCAAAGGAGAAAATTCTTTTCATTGGCGATTGTAAACTTCCTCTTGATAAACGGTTTTTAGAAGAAACAGAAGTTTTTCCTAAAGTAAATTATTGCACCCAAATCATTTCTTACTGCAATAGAGATACAACTAAAAGGAAAATTCGAGATGAAATAAAAAATGAAATGAATTTGGATGATAAAAAAGAACGACCAACATTTGCCTATCCGCAAAAGATTCATACTTATCTAAAAGGATCAAGTCTTAAAAAAATTTCGTACTGTAATTTTGTTTATGATAGATTTGACCGAATTAAGAATGGAACCATAAAGAGAAATGAAATTCCCTGTGGTGGTGACTTTAACAAATATTTTAAAGCGCTCGTTACAATTGTTGAAAAATTAAATCCACAAAAAATTGTATTCGTAGACACATCTACAGAATTTGAAGTGAATAACCGAAAACGCTCCGACTACTTTGAGAAAAAAAAGTTTAGCGATTGGATCAAAGACAAGCATATCAGCTACGAAATTATTACTGATATTAAGCCCAGGATTAATGAAAATTCTGATTCCGATTCCTCTGATCAGGAATACAATGATTGGATTATTTGCAAAGATAATTTTGAAATGATTTCAAGAGAATTAAGCAATATTAATATTGTTGAACAGTTTAGGCGGCATGAAGACATAACAAACTTAAATCAAACCAAGTTTGATAAAATTGCTGCAAATTTTCCTAACACAGAATTCAATGATGAAATTTGGTCTATGGATGCGGACGACTGCAGTGTTTTTTTTCTTTGTCTAAAAAAATTGTACGAAACACACCGTGCTTTTTTACGTTTAATGCAAAGGAAAGACAAAGGATGCCTATATCAAAAAGACGACGAAATGAAAAAAGAGGGGAAATTTGAAGATTTTATAAGTCTACTCGCTTTTTTAAACAAAAAACGATTGTACATCGAAAGCTCACTTATTCCATCAATGCTGGAATATATTAGAGAAATAAAAAAATTAAATGACGAAATGATTCCTAGATTAGGCAATAACACGCAGCCTTCTATTGAAGGGTTTGATACATATATGGCAGAGAACGGGAAGAAAAGCGCTTCTGGGTTACACAACACTCTAAAAATGCTTTTCTTTGAAATAAATATGTTACCAAGTAAACGTTCTGTCAAATATAAAAGAATTATGGAAGAAAAAATATTCAAAAAAAGGACGTCCTTTCCTCGTGATTTCAAACGCCTT
>CAMHOW010000005.1 GCA_946186895.1 uncultured Fibrobacter sp. | reverse complement strand
CTTTTCCCGCTCTAAACGAAAAAGACACCTTTATGGTGTCTTTTTTCGTTTATCGCGGAAGGGCCCGGACCCTCGAAGAGGGTGCGGCAAAAACCACCGTGCGCGCCGCGCATGAAATAGGTGGTTTTTGAGCTTGACACGAACTAGTGAGTGTCGAGCCCGAAGGGTTGCTGAGCAGCCGCGTCAGCGGAGACTGCGAAGCAACATTCCCTTTTCCCGCTCGAAAAAAGAAAAACCACCCAATTGGGTGGTTTTCTTTTTTTATGCGTCGGGATAAAAAGGGACTCGGAGCCGAGAAGAGGGTGCGACTGAAATTTTTCACATGAGAACGAAGTGAACATAACTGAAAAATTTCAGCACTTGAGGCGCAAGCCTCAAGCCCGTAGGGCGAAGCATCGGCTCGCGCAGCGAGTGACCGATGCTGAGTAGTCCCTTTTCCATTCATCAACATCTGCGAAGCGGTGTCTGATTGTCAACATTCCCTTTTCCGCAAACCTAACTAAAAGCCTTCCCCTTCCTCATTCCGCGTTAGGGATCGTCGCACCGTGAGCTACAAACGCCTCATTAACGCGGCGTTTGTAGCGAAAGTGAGCGCAGACCATAGCTACTTTCCCGATTTCAGCGCGAATGGTCCCTTACAAGTGGCGAGACTTGCGATTTGATACAATCGTTATTCTAGATGGCGGGTCAAGCCCGCCATGACGACAAATCGCAAGGCTTGACGAGCCGACCCCGGATCAGGTCCGGGGTGACGAGAGGCGAGCAGAGCCCGACCCCGACCCATCAACGCCAGCAAAAGGGCCGGGGGAACGCCCAATAAAATTTTTGTATATTCCCGATGTTCACCCGAGGAGGATTGCACATGCCACGACTGATGTCGCCGCTTAGGCCACGCTACATGCGCAAGCCTTCCGAAGAGGCGCCTACGGAGCCGGCCACCCAGGCGCCGGATGCCCGCCTGCAGGAACCGCCCGCCGAACCCGAATACCCCGAGACGGTGCAGGTATCCGAAGGGACTTTCCGGCAAATCCGGGACGATAGTTTAGTGCTTTTGTCCCAGGGGATCGAGCACAGGCTTGTGCGTTCGGAAGAAGGGCCGTTCCAGATCTTTATAGTGCCAGAGTTCGAGGCTGCGGCAAGACAGCAGCTGGACCTATACCATCGTGAGAATCCTCCAAAAGAGGAGAACCCGCCTATACCGCTGAGCTTTAGCCTGCAGCCCCTGTGGGTGCTGCTTGCGCCTGTCATTTTTACCCTCATCGACTTTTCAGACAAGCTGAACCTGCACGGACCGGGAGTTTCTGACGCCGCCAAGGTCATGAAGGGGGAATGGTGGCGAAGCCTTACCGCCCAGACCCTCCACGGCGACATGCGTCACCTGGCTTCTAACCTGCTCTGCGGCTACATCGTGATGAACATGATCACCTTCCGTATTCCGCTCCTTAGGCTCGCCCCCTTCATCGCGGCGGCCGCCGCCATAGCGAACATCTGCGTTTCGGCCACGGTGCAAACAGATTTTCGCTCCCTCGGGTTTTCGAGCTTCGTGTTCGCCGCCATCGGGTGTCTTGCCGTCATCGAGTTCAGGCTGATGCCTAGGGAGAGCCACGGGATGCTCCGCAGGTTCGCGCCCCTGTGCGGTGCCGCATCTCTCGCGGTGTTCCTCGGGCTTGGGGAGAACGCCGACATCCTGGGACACGCCTACGGTTTTGTGGCCGGACTTTTCTGCGGGTTCATACCGAAAAAAAAGAGCCTGCGCTGGGGGACTCCCCTTTCAAGCGCAGACGGTCTTGGTCTTTTAATGTATTACGGCCTGTACCTGGCCGCCTGGAAACTGGCTCTGGGCTAGACGGCGATAGGTTCGCGGCAGCCTGCCATTTCCTCCAGCTGAATCTGGTGCAGCACCACCTGACCCTGGGCCAGGCTTTCTTGCACGTCGATAATGCGCTGGTTAGATGAGCCGCGGAACTTGAGTTCCAGGGAACGCTTCGCCATCACGAAGGGGCCGTCAATCAGGATGTCGGCAAAGGTGAGCAGTTCAAAGAAATCCGGACGCTCGTCCTTCAGTTCCATGAGGCGCTCGTAGGTATAACCCGTATAGATAATCAGGTTCATACCCCGTTCCTTGATTTCACGGGCCAGCGGGATCAGGGCCGCCGATTGCTCCATGGGGTCGCCACCGCTGAAGGTGACTCCGTCCAGCAGGGGGTTTTCGTCGATCATCGCAAGGATTTCTTCGATGTCGATAAAGTGACCACCTGCAAAGTCGTGAGTCTGCGGGTTATGGCAACCGGGGCAATGGTGATGGCACCCTTGGGTGAAAATCGTCATGCGGATGCCGGGCCCATCCACGAAGGATTCCGGCTCGATTCCCGCAATGCGGAGTCTCGGAGTTTGCTGTTCCGTATTACACCCCGTGCTTGACACGATCGTTCACTTCGGCGCGCTTGGCGTTGTTGAAACGGTCGATGGTACCTACCAGGTAACCGGTGATGCGGCGGATGCGTTCGAAACCCACACCCTCGCCATACTTGCTCAGTTCTTTTTCAGACATATTTAGTCCTCCTTATGTTAATTATGATTTCGGATTTCAGATTTCAGAATTATTTTCATTCATCAAATTCCGAACTCCGAAATCTTAAATCTGAATTTATCTTATTCCCTTGAACGCAGGCATACCCGGGTAAAGCTTGCGCAGTTCCTCGATCTTGGCCTCGGAAATGGCGTGGCCTTCGCTACGTCCGCAGCGGGGGCAGCAGTCTCCGATAACGCCCACAAATCCGCAGACCGGGTCGCGGTCCACCGGGTGGTTGATAGAGCCGTAGCCGATGCCGGACTTGGCCATGTGATGCACGATCTTCTCGAAGGCATCCAGGTTCTGGCTCGGGTCGCCGTCCAGTTCCACGTAGCTGATGTGACCAGCGTTGGTGAGAGCGTGGTACGGGGCTTCCAGGGAAATCTTCTTGAATGCGGAAATCTTGTAGTACACCGGCACGTGGAACGAGTTGGTGTAGTAATCGCGATCGGTAACGCCCGGGATAATGCCGAACTTCTTCTTGTCCATGCGCACAAAGCGGCCAGAGAGGCCCTCGGCGGGAGTGGCAAGCAAGCTGAAGTTCAAGCCCAAGCGCTTGGATTCCTTATCGCAGAATTCACGCATGTGGCCGATAATCTTGAGGCCCAGCTGCTGAGAAGCCTCGGATTCGCCGTGGTGTTTGCCGGTGAGGGCCACCAGGGTTTCGGCCAGACCGATAAAGCCAATAGAAAGGGTACCGTGCTTGATAACTTCGCCCACGGTATCTTCCCAACCAAGCTTATCGGAATCAATCCACACGCCCTGTCCCATGAGAAATGGGAAGTTCTTGACCTTGCGGCGGCTCTGGACAGCAAAGCGTTCCATGAGCTGGTCGCTCACCAGTTGCAGCATGCGGTCCAGTTCCTTGAAGAACAGGTCCTCAGACTTCATCTTAATGGCGATGCGGGGCAAGTTGATGGATGTGAAGCTCAGGTTGCCACGGCCGAAGCTGATTTCGCGGCTCGGGTCGTAGTTGTTGCCGATAACGCGGGTACGGCAACCCATGTAAGAAATTTCGGTTTCGGGGTGACCCGGCTTGTAGTACTGCAGGTTGTACGGAGCGTCCTGGAAGCTGAAGTTGGGGAACAGGCGCTTGGCGCTCACCTTGCAAGCCAGCTTGAACAGGTCGTAGTTGGGGTCGCCGGGATTCAGGCTGATACCTTCCTTGACGCGGAAAATCTGAATCGGGAAGATAGCAGTCTCGCCGCCGCCCAAGCCCTCGTCGGTAGTGAGCAGCAGGTTCTTCATGACCATGCGGGCTTCGGGTTCGGTGCACATACCGTAGTTGATGCTAGAGAACGGCGTCTGGGCACCGGCACGGCTGTGCATGGAGTTCAGGTTGTGAACGAAGGCTTCCATGGCCTGGAAGGTGGTCTTGTCGGTTTCTTCGTAGGCCTGCTTTTCGGCGAACTTCTGGGCCTTCAGCACAATTTCGGTGTCATAGACCTTGGAAAGCTCACGGGCTTCAGTATCCTGAAACTTCTCGTTGGGAACAAGTGTTGCCACCATGCCCATCTCGGCCATTTCGGCGTGGAGCTTCTTGACGCCCGGCAGAATCTCAGATTCTTCCTTGCCGGTAAAGAGGATCAAAGCCTTCACAAGGTTAGAGAGGTAGGCCTTGCGGTAGGTGATGCGCACACCGTCGGCCATGGCGTAGTCAAAGTTGGGGATAGACTGGCCGCCGTGCTGGTCGTTCTGGTTACTTTGTATGGCAATGGCCGCCAAAGCTGCATAGCTGCGGATATCCTTGGGTTCGCGCAGATGGCCGTGACCCGTATTGAAGCCGCCCTTAAAGAGCTTCTTCAGGTCAATCTGGCAGCAGGTCATGGTGAGGGAGTAGAAATCCAAGTCGTGGATGTGGATATCGCCCTCGGAGTGTGCGCGGCTGTGCTCGGGCTTGAGCATCATCATGGTGTAGAAATGCTTGGCCGATTCGGAACCGTACTTGAGCATGGTGCCCATGGCGGTGTCGCCGTCGATATTTGCATTTTCACGCTTCAGGTCAGATTCCTTGGCGGAGCTGAAGGTAATGTCGTGGAGCGTGTGCATGAGGCGGGTATTGACCTCGCGGATGCGAGTACGCTCGGCACGGTAAAGGATGTAGCTCTTGGCGGTATCGGCATAGCCGCCCTCAGTCAGGGCCTTTTCAACGGCATCCTGGATTTCCTCAATTTCGGGCTTAGTCTTGCCTTCGGCCTCCAAAAGGCCCACAGCGCTTGCGGCCACCTGGAGGGCCGTGCTGGAAAGAACGTCGTCGTTTCCCAACAAGTTCAGCTGGTCCTGGGACGCCTTGATCTGTTCTTCAAGTTCACCAGATGCGCGGAAAGCCTTCTCGATAGCAGCAGAAATCTTCTCAATGTTGAACGGCATCTCGCGGCCGTCACGTTTTTTCACTGTTACAATCATTACAATTACCTTTTTTCAGCAAAATTGGTCTATGGCCAAATAATAACAAAAAACACCATATCTTGTGCTTTTCAAATTATGACCACCACAACATGTGGTGATTTTAGGGGTCGGACCACCACCGCCAGTCGGACCAAAAAAACTACAACCCCTTAATACACAATTATTTAGGCTCAACAGCCATCGTAAGTAAAAAGTAAGCTTCGCGAACTGAACGAATATAGGCACCTCTGTTAAAACGCCCTACAATCTTAACAATCAATTAATTTTATCAAAAACATTAAAACTATCTATTTGACACTATCAATTATCAAAAATATATTATGGGTAAGAAACGTCAAACTTTGTGAACGGCCCTGCGTTCCGAGGAGTCATTATGAAACACTTTGCTGCACTCTGCTCTCTTGCGTTCCTGCTCTGCTCTTGCGCAGGAGTACATGTCCAAAAACCCGAAGTCGACGACGTGAAGAAAGTCGCCATTCTTAGCGTATCGGCCAGCGAGGACATCAAAAAACTAGAAGACGAAGAAGAAGGCGGCAGCCTCAAGGACGCCCTGGTAGGGGTCGCCACCAGCGCCGCCAGAGACAACGTGCCGCAACTCGCCAAGGGCCGCGAAAGACTCATCACCCATGGTGCGGACGCCCTGGCAGAGACCCTCGGCAGCATCAAGGGCTGGGCTGTAATCTCCCGTGACGAGGTGACCGGTAATGCCGATGTACAAAAGTTCTTCGACCCCACTGGAGCAGAAGGCGTTATCAATAAGCTTTCAAGACTGGTTCCGGTGAACGGCTGGCGCTACATGGCTCCCACAGGAATGCATGTGCTGCCCTACGAGGCGGTTGTTTCCAACGAAACGGCACTCTTTGGCGCCAAAACCGACGATCAAGAAGTCCGCGAAAGCGTAGGCAAGCTTTGCGAGGCTCTGAACGTAGACGCCATCGCCGTAGCCGAATACTACTTCTTCTATGAAGAAGGGGGCCTGCTGCCGACAGCAAGAGCAACCCCGGTAGCCATGGTAGACGTGGTGCTCATTGACAAGAAGGGAAACAAGCTGCTGCACACGGATCACGGCTGGAGCCAGGTCAAGGGCAAGGGCAACGTGATGCTCGTGGATAAGTACGTGGACCTGCAATCCGACACAAGCGTAGACGCCTACGTCAACGCTATCGACAAGGCCATGGGCGAATTCAAGAAGGCGGCCAAGAAAAAACTGTAGCCGTATTATAAAAGGTAGAACACCCGGGTGAGTTCTGCCTTTGAACCAATGGTTTCGCCGTAGCACATGGACATCCAGGGACGTGGCCATATTTTATCAAACACCACCTCGCGCAACTTGTCCGACTTGCTAACGCTTGCATCTTGCGCATCGACAACAATGTCGATGTGAGCAAGGCGCCTGTCGACATCAATAAACTTCGTGATATCCCCCAGGTGATCTTCCTGGATTTCCGACTTGTCCGGCGTGATGATGTAGCCCAAGAAGTATTCCCATATTTCGTCGCGGACCTTTTCGTCGGAGTAGGAGCGCTCCACTAGAGCCCTTAGGGCATCGAGACCCTGATTCTTATTTTGAAAACTTTTCATATTCGCTCCACTTTATAAACTGGGTCTGCACGGCATCTTTGAAAAGTGTTCCATTTACCAGCATTGCGGTCAGGGTCTGCGCCAGCTTGCGTCGCAAGGCAGTTTCTTTGTTCTGCTGGGCAGCTGCAATGTAGCTCCTGTTGACACGCGTGCAAGGGGATGTAGACATGAACATGTCAATGGCGCTATTGTACCAGCTGTCGGTCCCTTTATCCGAAGTATTCCGGCTTACAATCGAGAATCCCTCTACATCGAGCCCCCGGTTGAGAAGGTCGCGGATCCTTTCATCGTACCGGATGGGTCGACTGCCCTTCACCGAAAAGATTTTCCAGAATGTAACGGCACGGGCATCCTCATCTACAAGGCACACAACCAGCCATTCCGCCTTCTTGGGGATTTCGATATTGAACAGGTAAGACAGTTCGCACTCTCTATCCTTTACCTTAGCAAGGGAGCAGAAGGGGCTTTGCGCCGTATTGAGGAGTGTTTGGCGGCCCTTGCTTGGAACAAGCAATATGTAGGCGTCTTCAAGGGCGGCATCATCCTTGAACGAAAAACGCGACGGTTGCCACAATAGCCGGTCGACCTCCCGCACCTTGTCAAAAGTGACCGACTCCGAGCAGCGCCAGAGGTAATTGAAAACCGACGTCACTTTTTTTGCCGCAGGGGCATTTTCTCCTGAATCAAGGAGAACCGTTTCGTCGTCATCGTAACAACACCTTTCGACACGTCCGAGACTGACCCGCATATACGCGCGGGACCGATCGGGCAAAATGAACAAGGGCGTTCCCACATCTTCCGAGTGGCGGATTTCAATATTCATTCCAAATTCCGGATCAAGGACATCGATTATACTATCCCAGTCAGGGGATTTCAAAAGATTCGCGATAATCCTAATACAGCCACTGCCATCCTTCAGGTTGGAATCGAACAGATTCTGGCAAAGCCAACGTGCGTCCTTATCGCAAAAACCCCATGCGTCCAGATTCAATTGCGGAGTGGAGATGTAGCGGCGATCGTTACTCATGGCGAGGAATTTTCGGATTTCACGATGCGCCTGTTTTTGTCCGTATATTTTCATAGAGAACCCCTTTGTCGGTACTATGAAAATAGGTTCCAAACGCGACAAATACCGCCGCTTAAATGGCAAATTTTAGCCGTTTTTTAGACTACTTTTTGCGCTGCACGAGCTTCAAAATCAGCGCCACTAATATGGTGGTGGTCATGCTGATAAAGGACATCCAAGGCCAACTGAAAATGCCGCCCAACACAGCGGGCACGCCAAATGCAGGAATCCCCTGCACAAGCACAAGGCTCGCCATGCCGCAAAGCACGGCCGCTACCACCTGCCAACTGCGAAGGTTCTTCACAAAGAAGGCCAGCAGGAACATGCCAAGGAGAGGCCCCGTAAAGAGACCCGTAAAGAAAATGGCGTTCTTGAGGAGGCTCCCCTGCTGGGTAGACGCAAACAGCGCAAAGAACACGCCCAATACGCCCCAGACTACAGTCCAGATTTTCGCACGCTTGAGACCTCCCATACCCTTAGATTCATCCCACCCCAAGAAGTCATGTTCCGAGGTGTTGCTGAGGGAATTAATGGCGCCCGAAAGGCTACTCATGGCGGCGGCACAGATAGCAGCCACAATCAAGCCGGTAACGCCCACGGGGAGCCCATTCACAATAAAGTAGGGGAATACGTCGTTCTGGCCCAGGCCCTCGGGCAAGGCCGCCACATGGGAAATCTTGTAGTACACAAACAAGGCGGCGCCTACCCAGTAGAACAATATAGAGACAAAGCAGCCCAGCACCATGGAAAGCACGCTGGAGCGGTTAGCCGCCTTTACATCCTTGCAGCTCAGGTAACGCTGTACAAACTGCTGGTCACAACCACGGATGGCAATTTCCAGGATGGCATAGGCAAAGCCTGCCGATACCAAAGTCCTGGCATTGGAAATGTCAAAGCTGGCGTCCCACCACTTGGTCTTGCCCGCCTCGCTTGCAAGAGCGGCCATCTCACCAAAACCACCCACCGCATTGGCGATTAGCACAAGCACCAGCACGCCGCCACCAAAGAACACACAGAACTGCATCACGTCGGTCCAAATAACCGCCTTGATACCGCCAAACCAGGTGTAGAAAATAGCCACGGCGGCAGACACCACAATAGCCAACTTCAAATCAATATGCAGAATCTGCGCCAACACCAAGGACGGGGCATAAAGCAAAATGCCTGTGCGGAGCAGCAAATGCATGCAGTAGAACACTGCCGCCAGACGGCGTACCGCCTTAGAACCGAAGCGCACCTCAAAAAGTTCATAGGCACTGTTGATGCCCGAGGTGCGGAACCTGGGGATAAACACAAAACCTACCACCACAATGCTTAGGAGGGCGCCTATCTGGAACATGAGGAAGGTCATGTTGTCGCCGTACACATCGGCAGGGGCACCAAGGAAGGTGGTGGCGCTCACGGAAGTGGCAATAAGGCTGATACCCACGGCAATCCAAGGCATGGCACCGCCGCCAAACATGTACTCCTTCAAGTTCTTGTTGCCACGAGATGCCCAAAGTCCAATAAGCAAGGAAAATAACAGGTAGGCTACAAGAACCACCCAATCCAAGACAGTAAACATATATGGAATCTCCTAAACCGTTTCCGTATACTGAACAACCTGATTGCGGCCGCCTTCCTTAGCCTTGTACAAGGCCTGGTCTGCAAAGTTCACGGCCTTCATCATGTTGTCGTTGAATTCCGGCGTCACCAAGTACGCACCAATACTGATGCTCACGCGCAAGGGGCTTGCCTGGTGCACCTCGAATTCCAGCTGGAGCACGGCCTTGCGGATACGCTCCGCCGTCTCGATCATGCCCTCGGGCGTTGTATCCACCAGACCCACCACAAGTTCCTCGCCGCCATAACGGGCCACGATGTCGATATCCTTGCGGACTTCCTTGAGCAAGGTCTTTGCAATCTCGATAATCACCATGTCACCGACGCCGTGACCATAAGTATCGTTCACGCTCTTGAAATGGTCGATATCCATCATCAGCACGCCGATATTGTACTTGCGTCTGTCGGCACGGATCTTCTCGGTGCGCAGGGCCTCTGGCAGAGTGCGCTTGTTCAAAAGCCCCGTCATGCCATCGCGAATAGCCTCGTCTTTCTTTGTTTCGTACTGGCTTGCGCGGGCATAAGCAAAACCAGCCACGCCAGCAAAGGCCTTCAAGAGCTGCATTTCGTGTTCGGTATAGCGGCCGGAGGTACGGCTTTCGAGACAGATGGCCAGTTCCGCCTGGCTTGCGTTGTTGTCTGTAGAGACCGGCATCACGAACAGCTGGCGGAAATCCATATTCCTAGTTTCGCGATTGTCTATGCGGGGAATATACTGACTGCTGTTGGAACTGAAGATGCGTTCCACCGGGTGGTTCTGGAAAATGGCAAATACAGCGAGGCCCTTGTCCGAAAGGGTAAACTTCTTGTCCTTGAACTGCTCGCTGTCGATACCGTCGGCGCAAACCACACGACCTTCACGTTCCTTATGGGTGTCAACCTGATCTTGCTTGTCCAGGGCCAGAAGCATCATGCGGTCGTACGGGATGTTCTGCTTAACGTAATCGAAAATCTGGTTGTAAATATCCTTGACAGACATGGTCTGGAAGAACTTGTGCTGGTAGCTATACAGAATACTGAACTGGTGCTGGCCGATAAAGTTCTTCGCCGAAATAAAGCTCTTGTAGTAAAGGACATACAGGGCACTTGCTATATGAGTGAGCGCCTGGACCGTAGACTGGTTGAACGCATTGGGGTAAAGGGAGTCTATCAACAGGGCGCCCATGCGGTTCTTGCTCTGGTCCAAAATAGGAACTGCCGCCAAGGACTTGATCATGGGATTGTCTATGTAGTAAAGCAGGGACTTGCCGCCAGAAAGGTCTCCCTCCAGCAGGCGTTCCACATCCATGTTGAAAAGCTGCCCGATAAGCCCAGAAGTTTCAGTCACCTTCACGTCCGATGCAATCTGAGTGCTGGGGTCTGCACTGTAGACCCGGATTCCCCACTCCTTGTAGGTATTCAATGAAGAGAAAATGACAAGGGAATGAACGTTGGGTATCACGCGTCTGAGGCCCTGGAGCAAATCTGTCATCGCCTTGTTCACGTCGGCATTGGCCCGAGCCCAGACCTGGTTCACCTTCAGGGTAGAATTGGGTTCGTTGAATTCCGTAGACTCGTCCTTGATGGCATTGCGGAGCTCGGGGGTTACCGCAGGGGCAAGGCCCGTAGCCCGCATGGCACGGGTCACCACCGGAATGCTGGCCGTCTTGCTACCCGGAACACGGGGCAAGTTTATATAGCCCAAGGCCACGGCAATGCCTGCCGCGGGAATCAGGAACAAGAACATTCCTCCCTTGAGCGCAACGCCAATAAACAGGCCCGCCACCAAGAACAAAACATTCGACATCAACATCCAAAAACCTCTACAGCCTAAACGAGCGGTACAACATGGTAGAAGCCAAAGCCCCGAACACCAGGTGGCTTATCCAGGCCCCCATGAAGGGGGACAGGGCTCCATTCTCGCCCATTTTCAGTCCAATACGTTCCAAAATATAATAGCTAAAAACAAGCAACAGGCCAATGCCGAATTTCTGGGAAAGCCCCCCAGAGCGGGTATATCGGTGACAGAGGGCAGCCCCTATCAAGAGCACAATCAAGTTCATCCAGTGCGCGGACCGCTTGAAATACAGGGCCGTCTCCATGGCCCGTGTATCTTCGCCGGAGCGTTTCAGCACCTCGATACGCTTGAGAACCATCTTGGAATCCATCTCGTCGGGAACTTGGCGCTCGTTAATCAGGTCTTCCGGCCGGGTATTGACCTTGTCTACCAACTTTTCCTTGGTAAAGGGGAACACCCTCACGGAACCATCCTTATTGAATACACGTTGGTAGCCCCGCTCAAAAAGCCAATAACCTATTCCCTCCTCTTCGGCCCACACAACGCTCTTGGCGTCGTATCGTTCCACCAGGTGCCCCTGATCGCGCAGAAGCAACACCACGTCGCGGCCCACCTTCCGCTCACCCGAATAATGCCTAAAAAACCAGCTGGCCCTTTCACTGTCGATAAAGGTAAAGTTGTTCTTCTCCTTGATACGGGGGTTCTTCTTTTTCTGGGCGTTGGTCTCCATGATCTCCAGACGCTTGTGGTTCGCATCTGGGAGCCAGTATTCACTCATCTCGTAGGCACCCAAAGACACCAGCACCCCAAAGAAGAATATGGGCATGAGCGTACGGAAGGGATTCTGGCCCGAACTCTGCATGGCGCTCATTTCCAGATGGCGGGTCATGTTACCCACAGAGGCGAGCACCGCGATAAACAGGGCCACCGGCGTAATCAGGTAAAGGATATAGGGCAGGTAACTGATGTAGTAGTCATAAACCGCCTGTACGTCACGGGTTAGCCAGGTCTTGATGTTACCCACGAAGTCGATCACCACGAACATGAAGATGGCACCCACCACCACGATGAGGAACATCTTCAAGAAATTGCGGATGAGATAACGAGAAAACTTCATCCGAACCTCTTCGTGATTTTTTTGAAGAAACCGCCCACGGCACGCACGGCTCTGAAGAACTTGGAATCTCCAGAGAAGCGGTCCCTAACCATGGCCACCGTAATGAACACCCCGAAGGCGCCGATAATGATGTTGGAAGCCCACATGGCAAGTTCCGGTGAAATAATCAGACGGTCCGCCAGGTTTTCGCCACCGATAAGGCATATCCAGTAGATGACAAAGAACGCAAGGCTGTAGAGAATGCCCGTGCCGATACCGCCCTTGCGGGCCATGATTCCAAGAGGAGCGCCAATAAGCACAAAGATGAAGCAGGCGAACGAAGTACTGAACTTTTTGTGAATTTCTACCAAATATTGGGCTACACGTTTTTGTTCTACTTCCATACGCCCCCGCAAGCGCTCCGTAGTGCGCAGTACACCCTGTTCCTGGGCGCGCACCCTAGGAATCGTTCTCGAGCGTCGATTTTCCTCATCATCAACGACACCGCGGGCACTATCGGGAACAATGCTATCGCTCCGAAGCATACGGCAGGTGGCCAAAAGCGAAGAGAGTCGAACATCCTTGGCATAGTTTGCCAAAGAATCATAACTGCGGCGGGCGTCTTCCACCACGTCCATCATCATCTCCACGGGCATCTCGCGGTCGCTACGGTAACTACGGCTACGGCGTTCCAGGCGGTCGTCCACGTTCTCCATGGCCAGATCCTGGGAATAGAACCTTATGCGGAAATAGTTCTCCGGATTATCGGGATCCACCATGTGGGTCTCGCCACTGCGAAGCTTGAACATGAGGGTGGCGCCATTGTCCACGTAATCCAGGGTGGCACTGTCTGCATAGACGATACGGGGAGCACCCCTGCGTTCCATTTCGTACACCTGGATGCCGTATAGGGTCCCCGTCACCTGGTCTATTCGGCTCACCCAAAGCTGCACGTCGGGGAACTGGGTAATCAGGCGACCGGCGTCGATAAACACGTGGGGCTTTTTCCTGGACACCGCATTCATCAGTTCCACGGAACGGTGGTTCGCCTCGGGCAACACCCAGTTGTTGAACAGCACCATGAGCACCGATATAAGGGCCGCCACAAGCATCACCGGACGCATCAGCGAAAGTGGCGACATTCCCGCCGCCTTTACCGCCGTAATCTCCTGGTCTCCCGAAAGGCGGCCAAAGGACATAAGGCAGGCCACAAGTACCGCCATGGGAATCGACAGCGAAAGCATCCAGGCCAGATTCAGAACAAAAATCTCGAGAACCGTAGAAGCCGGAAGCCCCTTGGAAAGCACGTTGTCGAGGATCTTCACCAGGAAATCAACCACAAACAAAAACGTGATGCCAAAAAGAGCCGCCAAAAAGGGGCCTATCTGCTCTTTCAAGACATAACGGACTAAAATCATTTTTCCGGTGAATTTCTTTTTTCTAATTTGATAGCTGAAAATTAGAATTAACCAAAGAAAAAAAATGAAGCTTTTTCAAAAGTCAGCCCCAATACTCTGTCTTTTTGCCCTAGCCGTCTTGTTGAACGCGTGCTCCTCGGACCGCGGGAAAATCAGCCATGCGGAATTCTGCAAGAACAAGTACGAGGCCGCCGCTGAACTGTTCAAGAAACAAAAGTACGGCAGGGCCCAGGACAAGCTAGAAGAAATCCTCAGCCTCTGCGCCGGTACCGGTTACATGGAACAGAGCCAGTTCCTGCTGGCCGAAAGCTATTTCAACCTGGAAGAATGGATTGAGGCCCGCGGCGAGTACGGTTCCTTCGTCCTGAACTTCCCCGGCTCCCCCTTCATCGAGACCGCCGAGTTCCGCAAGGCCATCTCGTCGTTCAACATGGAATTCAAGGTGGCCCGCGACGAGTCCAACACCACCATCGCCATGAGGGATTTCGAGCGCTACCTGTCCAACTACCCCGACTCCCCCTTGCGCGACTCCATCAACTACTACTACGGCCTCCTGGTGGAACGCCTTGCCGAAAAGGAATTCCAGACCGCCCGGCTCTACTATCGTATGGACAAGTACCAGGCCGCCGTCATCTACCTGAAGGAATTCCTGGAAAACTACAAGGTGAGCAAGCGCCGCAAGGATGCCTTCAAGATTATCGTGGATTCTTACATAGAGCTGGACCAGTTTGAACCTGCCCGCAACTACCTCACCATGATGCGGGGTGAGTTTGCAAACGACGACGACATCGAAAAGATTGTCAAGAAAAACGAGAAGAATATTGCCAGCGCCGAAAAAGATTTTGAAAAGCGCATGAAGAAAGATTCCAAGAAGAAGAAAGAAGACAAAGAAGACAAGGAAATGACAAACTAGTCCCATGACTTCTCTTGCAAAAAAGATTCTATGCCTGTGGCTCGTGTTCGTGGCGGTGGCCCTTGGGGAAACCGAAGACAACACGAATGTCCACGACAATTCCAGAATCGCCCTCTTCTTGCAACCGGGAATTTCTTTTCTCGGTTTTGACCAGCGGGAATACTTCCAAGATGCCATCGACACTATCTACCATGAATTCCTGAGCCAGGCCCTGGACAAGCGGGATACCGCCAACGTGGCCAAGCAGGATTTTCAGAAGGTCAACTTCTGCTTCCCTATCTACGCAGGCCTGCAGTTTCAACTGCGGCAGGATAACTTCTTGAGTGTTGGGGCCGGATACATTTACGACAACGAATCCGTGGTGCTTTCTGACCAGAACAGCCGTTCCCACAACTACAGCTATACCCTCCAGGGTTTCCCGCTTTTTCTGGAATACCGGTTCGCCATTCCCCTGAACCTGATGTCCCTTTCTAACGAAAGCCTGTTCAGCGTGGCCCTACGTTGGTACTGGGTGCTTCCCCATACCGAAATCTACACCAGCTGGGGCAGCCTTTCTGCAGAAACTCCCTACTACGGCGCCGGATTCGGAATCAGCATCGGGTATCTGCTGTTCAACTGGAAAAGCCTGTACGTGTTCGGAGACTTGGGTTACAGTTCCATTTCCGTCAAATCCAAAAAGCAATATGCCGACATCGTGCCCGACGGCCCCGAAGAAAAGGCCAAATGGAACATCGGAGGTATTCAGCTGCAGATTCGTATAAGCCTTGGCGTATGGAACAAGCCTGAAGTCGTAGAAGACAGCACCGTAACCGATTCGCTTAAAAAGAGCAGTTCGGCTAAAGGCAAGGACAGTGTGGCTGTCGTCGCAAAGGATAGCGCTGCAACCACCGTTGCAAAGGATAGTGCTGCAGTCGTCACGAAAGACACGGCATCCGTCACAAAGGATACCGCCGCGGTCGCCACGAAGGATACCGTTACAGCAGTCGCAAAGGACAGTGCAGCTGTAAGCAAGGATAGCACAGCCGCCACGACAAGCAAAGAAAACGCCGCTCCCGCACCGGCCCGTCCCGAGGCAGAGACCCGCCCCAACGCCGAAGCAAGGCCCAACGCGGCCGCTCGCCCAAGTGCCGAAGCACGGCCGGAGTAGGCTATGCACTACGCCGAAACCCACTTCAAATTTAAGCTGCCCTGGTCCCTGCTGTACAGGCCCTGGCCCGAAATCCTGACCGACGCCCCCTTCCAATTCGTGCCCGGCAAGATGCCCCAGCTCTGGATTGTGGTGCGGGACGCCCACCGATTTAGCATAACCATCAAGAGCCTTGAAATTTCTATCCAGCGGATCGACAGAGACGTTACCGCCGAGACTCGGCACTTTGAGCATCTTGACCTGAAGGCCGACAAGCCCTTCCATTTTTTTCCTGTCGGAATCGGTGCCCTGGAGCCAGGCCTCTACGAAATCTTGCCGAAGGTCGTCGCAGAACGTGGCGGAAAAGAAAAGTCGTTCAAGCGTTGGAATTTCCCGGGCCTGAAACCCGCGCCGCTGAGAATTCAAATTCTCAAAGAAGACCTGCCCAAGGCACCCGGTTTTTGGGCTGGCGAAATGCATTGCCACACCTACTATTCGGCAGACCACGTGGAATATGGCGCAAGCCCCGCCGTCATGCAGCAAGCCGCAGCGGCCATCGGGCTCGACTTCGTGAACTTCACGGACCATGCCTACGATTTTGCCTTCCAGCAAGAGGACTACACCAAGGAAGCCCCCGACGCCTCGGAAAGATTCCGAGATTTAAAAAAAGAAATTGAAGCCCTCCCCACAGAACCGCTTCTCATTGCCGGCGAAGAAATCTCTGCAGGCAACAGCAAGGGCGAAAACGTACACATGACCACCCTGGGCCCAGAAGCCTACCTGCCCGGCCTCGGCGATTGCGGGCGCTACTGGCTTAACAACAGGCCCACGCTCCCCATCGAACGCCTCCTCGAAATGACAGAGGCACCCTGCTTTGCCGCCCACCCCTTACAGCAAATGGGCGCGTTAGAAAAATTCATCTTCCGCAGGGGCTATTGGAAATCCAAAGATCTTCACCTGGACAAGAAGCACCCCATTCGTGGCATCCAGTTCTGGAACGGAATCCGCGACGAAGGGTTCCAACTGGGAAAGGCCTGGTGGATCGAAGAATTGGGCAAAGGAAACTTCTTGCTACCCATCGGTGGGAACGACGCCCACGGCGACCTGAATGACACCACCTACGTGCGGCTGCCCCTCTTTTCTCTAGGGAATAGCCGCCACCATGTTTTTGGGAAAGTCCGCACTGTTGTGAAAGGGGATGCTACACCCGAAGCCCTGAAACGTGCATTCGCGGGCGACAACTGCTACATCACCGACGGACCCGCCCTCTGGTGGGAACGCGATAGCGACACCGTAAAGTTCCATGCCAAAAGCACCCAGGATTTAGGCGGCGGTTTCCGCTACATACGCATCTACAAGCGTCGCATTCTAGCAAACAATAAATGGGCAGCCAAAGAAGAACTCTGCCCCGAAAGTCTCGTAGCCACAAGCCAGAACGAAACCATTACGGTTCACACCGAAGGCATCGCTTACCTGCGCGCCGAATGCGAAACTGCCAGCGGCCGCTTCGCCATGACTTCGGCAGCAGCCGTTTCTTAAAAAAAAAGCCCAACCTATCATCTTGGCCGGGCTTCTTTTTTTTGCGTAGCAATTACAGGCTGGCGTGTGCCGCAATCTTGTAAATTGCAGTAACGTCAGCAGCCTTCAGCGGCACAAAGCCCCAGCCTTCACCCGGGTTCAGCTTTTCCACCAGTTTCGGGATGTCCTCTTCCTTGGCACCCAGCTCTGCGAAATTGATGGGCATGCCAATAGAATGGAGGAACCGGCGGAAGGCCTTGATGCCTTCCAAGGCAGTGGCCTTCGGGTCCGCAAAGTTCATCTGGCAGCCAAATACGCGGGTAGCCATCTGGGCAAAACGCATTACGTCATGGTCCACCACATATTCCATCCAGGCGGGCATAATCACCGCGAGGCCCGCGCCATGGGCGCAGTCGTAAAGTGCAGAAAGTTCGTGCTCGATGGCATGGCTGTTCCAGTCTTGACTGCGCCCGCAGCCCACAACGCCGTTGTGGGCTACCGTCCCCGCCCACATGATGTTGGCCCGCACCTGGTAATTGGCGGGGTCAGCAATGGCGCGGGGCCCTTCCTTCACCATGGTAAGCAGAACCGCTTCGCACAGGCGGTCGGTCACTTCCACTTCCTGCGTATTGGTGAAGTAGCGTTCAAACACGTGGGCCATAATGTCGGTAATGCCGCAAGCCGTCTGGTAGGCCGGCAACGTGCAAAGCAGTGCCGGATTCTGCACTGCAAACTTGGGGCGGATCAAGTCGCTGCCGGTACCACGCTTGAGCATGCCGTCTTCCTTGGTCACCACAGAATCACCGCTGCCCTCGGAACCTGCGGCCGCAATGGTCTGCACCACACCAATGGGGAGAGCCTTTGCAATAGTGGCCTTGCCTTCGTAAAAATCCCAGAAATCGCCGTCGTAGGGGACGCCCATAGCAATACCCTTAGCGCTATCAATAGTGGAGCCACCGCCCACCGCAAGGATAAAGTCAATACCGTTTTCGCGGACAATCTTGATTCCCTCGTAAACCAGGGTATCCCGCGGGTTAGGCTTCACGCCTCCCAGTTCTACGTGGGCAACGCCAGCCGCATCCAAAGAAGCCTTCACCCGGTCAATCAGGCCCGAGCGCACGGCAGAACCGCCACCGTAGTGGATAAGCACCTTGGTGCCACCGTATTTCTTGACAAGCTCGCCGCATTCCAATTCGCGGTCGCGACCGAATACAAATTCCGTGGGGCTGTAGAAGTTGAAATTATCCATATTATCCTCTTTGTTGTCGGCCCCCTCAAAAAAATCATTTTCAAAAATTTGGCTACAACACATCGTGCAGTTTCGTCACTCAAAGTGGTAAAGACCTCCAGTATTCACCACTTTTCGTTCCTGCCTGCACTCGGTTTCGCTCAAATTTTCTTAATCAAAGCATTTTTTTGAGGTGGCCTAATAGTAATATATTGAAATATGGAATAAAATTTTGGCGATTTTGGCCAAATTTCGTGTACAAAAGGAACCAAACCTTGACAAAAGCCCGATTTTTTTCTCTATTTTGGCACCGAATTTTTATGTTTAACCCTTAACGGAGAATCAATATGCCTTGCGGAAAGAAAAGAAAGCGCAGGAAGATTGCGACTCACAAGCGCAAAAAGCGCCGTCGTCGTGACCGTCACAAAAAGAAACTTCGCTAATCCGTTAGCATTTTTGTGATTTCCTAAAACGGGGTGCCAACACACTCCGTTTTTTCGTGTAACCCGACACCGCCACGGAGCCGAAAAAACGAATGCAGATCCAGGGATCCATCAAGAACGTCACCTACCAGAACCCGGCCAACGGTTTCACCGTGCTGAAGGTGGTGCTTTCTGACACGGGCAAGGTGGCGGTAGTCACCGGGAATTTTCCTGCACTCACTCCCGGCGAGAACCTGCGGTTCGAGGGAGAATGGGGCCGCCACCCCAAGTTCGGCGAGCAGTTCAAGGCCACGGGCTTCGAAATACTGAAGACAGGCGACGGCAACCTGCGGGACTACCTGGCCAGCGGGCTGTTCCGGGGCATCGGGCCCAAGACCGCCGAGCGCCTGGTGGAGGCCTTTGGAGACGCCCTGCCAGAGGTGCTGGACAACCACCCCGAAAGGCTCTCCGAGGTAAAAATCAAGGGTATCACTCCCAAGAAAATGGCGGAGTTCCTGGCCAGCTGGCAAGAGGCCCGCCTGAGCCGCGAAACCATGCTGTTCCTGTACAGCCACGGCATCGTGGGCAGTACCGCCAAGCGGCTGTGGAGCACCTACGGCGAAGACACCATCCCAAAGATCAAGGAGAACCCCTACCTGCTCTGCGAAGAGGTGTGGGGTATCGGGTTTGCAAGCGCCGACGAAATCGCCATGAAGCTGGGCCTACCGAAGGACAGCCCCATGCGGTTCCAGGCGGCACTGCTCTACTCCCTGCAGGAATCGTCCTTCAACGAAGGCCACGTGTACCTGCCCAAGGACGCCCTGCTGGACCGCACCCTCAAGAACCTGCGGATAGACAGCTTCGACGACGACGCGGTTCAGATTCTCATGGAGCAGTTCGAAGGTCTGTGCAAGAGCGGACGCATTACCCGCGTAGGCGACGACTGCTTTTACCCGTCTATGTTCCGGGCCGAAGACTCCGTGGCACGGAACATCGCGCTGCGGCTACAGCGGAACACGCTCCCCACCGAAGGTTTCGAGCAGTACCTGGTGAGCTGGGAGCGGGAACACAAGTTCAGTTTCGACCCGGTGCAAAGGCAGGCCATCCAGATGGCGCTGTCCCACAAGTTCTCCATCGTCACAGGCGGCCCCGGCACGGGAAAGACCACGATTCTCAAGGGTATTTTGCATCTTGCCAACCAGATGGGGGAATCCGTATTGCTGGCTGCCCCAACGGGCCGTGCCGCTAAGCGCATGGAAAGCCTCTGCGGAGCGCCGGCAAAGACCATCCACCGCCTGCTAGAAATGGACCCCGTATCCAAGAAGTTCAACCGCAACGTAGGCAACCAGCTGAACTGCGACCTGTTGATTGTAGATGAATTCAGCATGGTGGACACCTGGCTTGCCTCGTCACTGCTAGAAGCCGTGAGCCTTCGGGCGCGAATCCTATTGGTAGGGGACGCCGACCAGCTGCCAAGCGTTGGCCCGGGCAACGTGCTGAACGACCTGCTCCAATGCGAAAAAATTCCTAGCGTGCGGCTACAGCATATATTCCGTCAAGCAAGCGGAAACGACATCGCCGACAAAGCCGCAAAAATCAACCGGGGAATCACCCCTGCGCCTATCGACGGGCCCAACTTCCACTTTATGCCCTACGAGACTCCCGAGGAGGCCCTAGGCATATTGCAGAAGCTGGTCACCACAGGCGTGCGCTCCAAGCTGGACATCGACCTGAAAAGCGACCTGCAGATTCTCGCCCCCATGCGCAAGGGCCCGCTGGGCGTTTTCGAGCTGAACCAGTTCCTGCAAAAGCTCATGAACGGCAGCGCCCAGAAATTCAAGATAGGCGGCACCGAATGGGGTGCGGGCGACCGGGTGATGCAGACCACCAACAACTACGACAAGAACGTTTTCAACGGCGACGTGGGAATTATCTTCAGCGTCAAGAAGGACAAGTCCGCCATGACGGTCTTCTTTGACGACAAGACGGTGGACTACGAAGGCGACGAAATAGAAGACCTGCAGTTGGCCTACGCCTGCACCATCCACAAGAGCCAGGGCAGCGAATACCCCGCCGTCATCGTGATTCTCGACTCCAGCCACTACGTGATGCTCCAGCGGAACCTGCTTTATACGGCCATCACCCGCGCGAAAGGACACGTGTGGGTACTTTCCGCACCCGGAGCGTTCCACCAGGCTGTGCGCAACAACCGCAGCACCCGACGGTACACAAGGCTGAAAGAAAGGCTCAATTAAAAAATCCCGCAACAGGCGCTGCGGGCATCATTGGTCATATTGGCAACCTTATTTTACGTCGGGCAGAACATCACTTGTTGAAACATGCAAAAGGGAGACGGCCTCCTCGGGAGTCAGTTTTCCAGCATCAATCAAAATTCTGGCAACTTCTTTACGGCTATCTTCTTTCCCCTGCAAGTACGAGCCCTGTTTTTCGTATAGCATGTCCGTCATTCCGTCAACCTCGTTCAGAAGAGTTTCGTCAGTATACCCTTTCAAAGATACATCTTTTGCAAAATCCTTGTCAAGCAGTTTCTTCAATTTTTCTTCGGGGATTTCTCTATCCTCAAGGACATCCCTAAATATGCGCAGCATCTCGGCCCTATCAGACCGTTCTCGCTTTTCCAGCGAAGTGCGGTCATCAATAGCGAAAAACTTCTCCATTTCAACCAAGTAGATATCCAACTTGTCATAAAACAAATGACGGTTTCGAACCAATTGCGTATGATGCAGGTAAGTATCTCTCTCCGTCGGAAACTGATTCTCGGTCAAGAGCGAGAGAACATAAATGTGCGGCAAATTGTAATCTTGAGCCTTCTTGACCGTGCGCGAAACCACTCGAGCGGTATAGTAGATGAGCCTGTCAATGAATAACATATTGAAATTCTGCTGAACCTCGATAAGCACAGGCTCGCCCGCCTGGGTTGTACCGTAGATGTCAAAAATAGCGGTTTTATCGTTCAGCACACCAGGATTCTCAGGAACGCCCAAAGTATAGGTCTTGATAGCGTTGTCACCCGTAAGAGCAAGCATTGCGTTGAGAAACTTCACCGTCCGTTCGGGTTTTGCCTCATTCGCCATGAGCATCTTGAAAATCCCATCACTGAAGGGATATACATTCTTGTATTTTTTACGGTATTCGGCCAAATGTTCGGGATGCTCGTGCACATCCTTCACAAAGGTTATAAATTCACTTCGTGTCATTAGAGATCCTTTCCGCCCAAATGCAGGCGGGATATTGGCAGGGAAACACTCCCCGCCTTCTCTATAGACTCTTTTTTGACCCGAAAACAGCATTGCTAAAAAAATATTTACATACTTTTCCCCAAAAGCACCTTTTTTAGGGATTCTATAGCGAAAAACAGAAAAAATGGACTCGGGGAAAGCACCCACCCTATAAACGGACATTTTTGAAAAAATTAAAAAAAGGGTTATTTTCCCCTAAAAAAGGATATATTTATGAGCATGAATACCCTTGGTAATAGAAAAGCGCACCATGCAGCCAGCAAATCCGCATATAGCGGGATGTTGAATCTATTACCCTCCCCCAGTGTAAATTCTAGTTTACAAAACAAGGCTGCTAGCGAAAACGCCACCATCGGCCCGTTCGATGTCCATGTTCATATGGGGCAGTATTTCGACGACTACTATACGCCCCCACGAATCCTGCGAACATTGAGGTTGGCTGGGATTACCCATTTTGCCTATTCGAGCACTTCAAACATTGTAACGGATGATGCCGCATTCATGCGTGAAGAACGCGACGCGATGCATGAGTTGTCCGAAGGGCGTGCGGTTCCCTTTTTGTGGGCAACACATTCCATGCTGCAAAAGTCACGCGATTTGTCGTTATATCTAGATGATAAAATCAAGGGACTCAAAATTCATGGAGGTTCTGAAAAATGGAATCCGTCTAGCCGACTAATGCAAAGGGCTTTTGATATAGCAAGCGAAAGGAACCTCGCCATAATGCTCCACACTGGCGAGAAGGACAACTGTTTCGCGGGGATTTATAAAGGGGTGTGCCAGAAATATTCAACGGTCAAGATAATCCTTGCCCATGGTCGCCCTATTGACCAAACGATGGAAATTCTAAAGAATTGCTTGAACGCTTTTGTCGATACGGCATTTATGCAGCACGAACACTTGGAATTGTTGGTAAAAGCAGGATTTGCCGACAGAATCCTTTTTGGCACTGACACGCCGATTCCCGGGCGACATCTAAAAAGTTCTCTGCCAAGATATTTGCGAAGTCGTATTTCTACCAGTTCAAAGATTGCTGGCGACTCGTGGAAAGAGATGTCTTGGCAGAACGCTCAACGAATTTTCAATTAAACAAGGAGTAAATCATGATACGTAACCATTGGTTTAAATTTCAAGTAAAAGGTTCGGGGCAGTATGTGTACGACTGCATTCCACTATCAATGTCATCGATGAGCGAAGCAGAAAAAATCTTGAAGGGGAAATGGCCCTCGCTTACCTACATTCTTAACAGAGCTTGTAGCGACACTCCGCCATCTTGGTACAAGTAACAGACTAGTCAAATTAGGAGAATGTATGAACTGGAAACAACTATTACATGGTTCTTTTGGAATCGCAGACCATAAATTTGCGAGACATCCGGCTGACATTGCAAGAGCACGTGATGCATTAATTCAAGCTCTCCAAAGTGGAGTTAGTTTTGTTGATTTCGTTACAGAAGCACAAAACTACTTGGCTCAACAAGGTTGTTCGCAAACTCACATCCAGCAAGAAATCCAAAGAGTAGAACAAATTAAAAGCTATTTCTAAAAATTTTGTCCCTTTTTCTGTTCCAAACTGGAATGAGCTACAAAACGGAGCAAAACAATAAACCTTAAGAGGTCCATTATGATTTCAGTCGCAATTCAAAAAGGAAACTTCGTTTACGTGAAGAACGAAAAGAATTCCCAGACAGCTTGCATCACAGGCGAACTTATGGGATACACATCGACAACAGTCACCGTAAAAAGAGGCAACTTCGCCTACACCTTTGACGAAAAAGGCTCGCAGAAGTCCTGCAACAGTATTAAGTAAACTAATAAAACGAGATATTATGACTCAGAATGATATTAGAAAAGGTGTGGCTGCATTTGACGAACAAATGAAGACAATGGAATACACATTTGACTATCTTAAAGTCATTGCTGATTACGATGTCAACGTAACTCGTGAGCCTGGCGACAAAATCAGATTCGGAAATCATTTTGATTACGAGATACCAAAGGGTCACAACGGAGTTCCACCAACTTTAATGACCGGTTTTCTCGATTACATCAAAGCCGAATATCTAGATAAAATAAACAAGGATATTTCAAAGTATAAAGATCTTCAAGAAGAAAGAAAGCTTTTGGACTTGCAGAAAGATTTTGTTTAGAAAACAGCTATCCACAACAAAAACCAAACCATATTCTCAAGGATATTTATATGCCAGTATGTTCTAAATGCGGAGCCGAACTTGATGAGGCTGCAAAATTCTGTATGGAATGCGGGACCCCTGTTTCGCAAAATAAAAAATGCATCAAATGCGGAGCAGAGCTGCCAAATAACGCAAAGTTCTGTTTTAGCTGCGGTGCACCACAGGATGTAGCCACGCCAGTCGCAGAGAAAACAGAGTCAAAGAATAGTACTGACGAAAGCAGTTCAGCAAAAGAAAACATTGTTGACAACAACAAATCAAGCGACACAGAAGAAACATTCACCGACCCGCGCGACGGCGAAGTTTACAAAACCTGCAAGATCGGCAACCAAGTTTGGATGGCTGAGAACTTGAGATACCGACCACCCAAAGGCGGTAGCCATGCTTATGATGACGACGCTTCGAATGTTAAAAAATATGGCAGGCTATACACATGGGAAACCGCTATGGAAGCTTGTCCTCCAGGTTGGCATTTGCCAAGTATTGAGGATTTTAATCAACTTAAAAACTTTATTGCCAAAGAATATGACGCGAGTGATGCATTAAGGGCAGAAGAGTGGGGCGATGGAATAGATGCTTTCGGTTTTTCGGCATTACCTGCAGGCTTACGCTGGTGGTCTTATAGTGATAAAGAAGAGTGTTGTTATTATGCATATGATGATATGGGAAACCGCACTCATTTTTGGACATCTTCAAAAATAATTCCCGATGGTGTTGAATATTTCGGCGATGGTGATGATGTTTTCTATTTTGAATTATATAAAAATGGAACAGACATTGGCTACGCTTATAAAAAAGCTAAAGGCTGCATCAATTGTTTTTACCACGAGCGTTCCGTTCGTTGCATCAAAGACGCTCCGATAGAAAACGGCGTACAATGCGATTTCTGCAAAAAAATATTTAATGCAGACAAAAATCCCATTAGAACCTTTGAACAAGAGTATATTGACGGAAACCCCATACAAAAAAAGGACATCATCAAAAGAATGTGTTATGGTTGTCAAAACACAATAGGACATGATTTTATAAAAGAACAAAAAGAATTGAAACAGAAATACGAGAAACAATAAACAGTTAGGAGAATGCGATCATGTCATTTTTTAGCAAACTATTCAACAACAATACTAACGAAGATGAATTCGACTCGATAATATCAAAGGCAGTTTCAACAGCAAATCGTTCTAATATTCAACCACAAAGTAAGGCCGAGTTAGAGAAGATTATCAAAGAAACCATTGAAAAAAATGGGCCTAACTGCAATCTAAATTTCATTGACGTTTCGCAAATTACTGACATGAGCCACTTGTTCGAAGAATCAGACTTCAATGGCGATATTCGCAAGTGGAATGTTTCCAATGTAACAACAATGGAAAAAATGTTTCGCAAGAACAAAAAATTTGAAGGGGACCTTAGTAACTGGAATGTGTCCAACGTAACAAACATGGAAGGATGTTTTTCGCAGACAATTTTTAATGGGGATATAAGCAAATGGAATGTATCCAAAGTCACGAATATGAGATCCATGTTCTACGAAGCTAAGTTTAACGGGGATATAAGCAAATGGAATGTGTCTGAAGTCACAAATATGAGATCCATGTTCTATTGCGCAGATTTCAATAGTGACATATCAAAATGGAATGTTTCCAAAGTTACAAACATGGATCATATGTTTAGCGGCCCCCTTAGCAGTTTATTCGGATGTTGCAATTTCAATGGAGACATTAGCAACTGGGATGTATCTAATGTTACTAACATGAATAGTATGTTCTTTGATTCAAAATTCAATAGAGACATTTCAAAATGGAATGTTTCCAAAGTTACAAACATGGGTTACATGTTCTTTGATTCCGCATTCGATGGCAACTTAAGCACGTGGGATGTGTCCAACGTAACAGATATGGTTCATATGTTTAGCCATTCTCAATTCCATGGCGACATCAGAAAATGGAATCTCACGAAAAAATGGAAATCCGGAACAGATATAACCGACATGTTCGTTGGCACAAAATTCACTAGCGAAGAAATCAACGCCTTGTTTGAATAAGAAAGCATTGTTTAAGCATCGGTAAAATTATTTCCCATGAACACCACCGTCACCACCACCATCTGGATGAACGAAGAGAACATCCAAAAGTTCATCGAGCTCTACGGCGAGGGCGATGGTAAGTTCTCTTTGTCGCTTGTTATCCCTGAACCGAAGGAATGGACAGAAGACATGTTCAGCGGCAACAACCCGGATTGGCACAAGAACTGCTGCATAAGAGAAGAATGGCGATTAGAAAACTGGGGAACATCACCAGGTGTTATGGACTATTACGGCGATGGGCTTGAACTACGCGGTATTTTGAGCGGCAAGTTATGTTTCCAAACTTCAAACACTTTGCCTGTAAAGGTGTTTGAGAAAATGGCTGCCGATGGGCTTGAATTTAAAATTGATTTAGAGAAAAAAATTCTTGAAGACGGCTCCGGCAAGGCAAAAAAGGGGAAATTCCAGTATAGTTTTGATTCCGATTACGATGGTAAGGGCAATTGCGCCCTTCCCGTAAAAAAACTGCTGGAATCCGAAAAAGGGTTGAGTGAATGGGAACTTGCTTCCTTCGACATAAACAGGCATAATTCTAGGACCGAAGGAAACCTTATTGTATCTGACATTACGACTGCACTCAAAACAAACGATGGCGAGTCCCTACGCATCTTTAACGAAAAGGGAGAAAAAGGCAACCTTCTGGATTTTGACCACAGCGAACCGGATAAAGACGGCTATGTCTATTACCGCGTCCCCGAAAGCGACCTAAAGGTTGTGGGCGCACGCCTGCACTTTACCGAAGAAGCAAAAGAAAAATGGCTGAAAAAATTCACGCAACATCAGCGATAAAGAATTGAAGTACGAGGGCTTGAAAAGTTCAAGGATTCCATCGCTCCCGAGGAACTCGCATGGTACGAACTGATTGCGAGTGCGCCGCACCCCTAAACAGATACTTGAAAGGCTGGCAAGAGACATGATTCCCAGCGCAATGATTGACGACCTGATCGACGAGACTGTAGTCGGAAATATGAAAATTCCCGCGACAGATGCCGCGGGAAATTATCGTTTATAACTTCGGGTCTGGATCCTTCGCCCTTTCAGGGCTCAGGATGGCCTCTTACACGTCCACCACTTCAGTCCAGCCAAACGGGTCTTCGGCTTCACCGAACTGGATGGCAGTGTACTTCGTGAAGAGTTCCGTGCAGACAGGGCCCGGATTCACGCCGTCACCGTAGGTGAATTCCTTGCCGGCAACCGGATCCACAATCTTCTTGATCGGGGTAATCACGGCGGCGGTACCGCATTCGGCGGTTTCGGAGAATTCAGCGAGTTCTTCGAACGGAACCTGGCGGCGTTCCACAGTGTAGCCGAGGTATTCAGCCAACTGCTGCAAACTCTTGTTCGTAATGGACGGCAGAATGGATTCGGACTTCGGGGTCACGTAGGTCTTGCCCTTGATGCCGAAGAAGTTTGCCGGACCGCATTCGTCGATGTACTTCTTTTCCTTCGCGTCCAGGTAGATGGTGCTGGAGTAACCAAGCTTCTTGGCCTCGGCGAGGGAAAGCAAGCTGGCAGCGTAGTTACCGCCGACCTTCACCGTACCCGTACCCTGCGGAGCGGCGCGGTCGAAGTTGCGGCTGATCATCATATCAACAGGCTTGAAACCGTCCTTGAAGTATGGACCCACCGGAGTCACGAACATCAACAGCAGGTATTCGTCGGAGGGCTTCACGCCGACTTCCGGGCTCGTACCGATGAGGAGCGGGCGGATGTAGAGCGTTGCACCGTGACCGTACGGCGGAATAAAGCGGGCGTTGGCCTTCACCACTGTGTGGACCATCTCGCGGAACAGTTCGACCGGCGGTACGGCCATGAGCACGCGGTTAGCCGTGTTCTGCATGCGCTTGGCATTTTCGTCGACGCGGAAGATACGGACCTTGCCGTCCTTGCCCGTGTAAGCCTTGAGGCCTTCGAAACCTTCCTGGCCGTAGTGCAAGCAAGTGGCGGCCATGTGGATGCTGATGTCCTTGGAAGAAGAAAGTTCGACCTTGCCCCACTTGCCATTGCGGTAGTAGCAGCGGACATTGTAATCGGTGTCATAATAACCGAAGGGGAGCGTCTTCCAATCGACAGTATTCAAATCAAGCATAATTTAACCTTTTTTGCAGTTTGTGCATTTTTAAAGGTATCATTCGGTACCGCACAGAAAAATACAATTCTCTTTGGACGGCTGGCACGTTCCTCTCCCTAAAAAGTGGGATTTTCCCGTCACCTTGCCATGATACGGCCCAGCCGATTGCCTACGCGTAACAAGTAATTGCCCGCGTGGGGTACAGAAATTGTAAAGCCGGGGGCGCCAGCACGACCAGAAAGGATTATCCGGCCCTGCATGTCGAACAGGGTATAAGGACGGCCAAGTTCCACTCCCGACAACTGCAGGTTCCTGCCAATAATGGCAATGTGTACACCTCGCGGTTCCATAACGGCAGGCAATGCCGTTTTGCAATTTTTGCCTTTACATGAAACATCAAAATCAACAGGGATAAAGCCCCTCTTAGAGGAGCTAGAGGCTTCTTTACTTGAAGATGAACTCGACACTGAGTCACTTGACTTTGGTTCTGATGAGCTAGATGAACTAACCACATTGCTAGAACTCGAGGTAACGTCTTTACTCGAACTAGAAATAATTTCATTGCTCGAACTTGAACCTATCACACTACTTGAACTGGAACTAGCCACACTGCTCGAACTGGGCGACAAATAATTCTTGACAACGCCACTAAAGTTGGGCAGGGGGTCCGTGCCCACGTCTTGTCCCCAGATAGAGCCTTCTTCGCCCCTATGCAAGGCATATGCCACCGTTCCATTTTCAAACTGGGTTCTAGATGCCGGAGTCCCATACCGCTGTTCGTCCCAAAGAATACCCAAGTAGTAAGTATTCACAATAGCGATGTCTCTTGGGTTTCCGGCAATCAAGGCTCCTATTTCTCTGTACGGCATTTCACTGTCAGCGGCCTCAACAACACCTACACTATAGCAGTTCACAAAAGCCCCAAAAACATAGGAATCAATTTTCCCTACAAGGCCTCCCCCGTACTGATACGCCCGAATGGTAGACGTACTGTAGGAATTCAAAATCATGAAATAGGCATAGTTACTATTCGTCTTACTTGGGGCATATCCAATCAAGGCCCCCACATTGAAAACACCGCCGAAATAGGAGGCTTCAACACCCACATTCTGAATAACAACGGGAGCCTCCGACGTACCATCACGAACAGAACCAAACAGGCCTACGCCTGTTCTTTCAAGGTCCATGCCGCTTTTCACATTATAGTACAGGCCCGAAATGGTATGTCCCTTTCCATCGAACGTTCCCTTGAAATCATTCATCGGAGTCCACCTCATGAAATCCGCCGAATCTTTTTCATTAATGGAACCATCCGGCTTGAGAACGTTCTCGTTTACCACGATATCATTATCCAGATAGGCGCAGGCAGAATTGTTCATTGTAAATCCATCAGTACCATTTACAATAGCGGCAAAGCCGTACAGTTCTGAAGCATTCCTGATGACGTAGCAACCATCATCACCCTTTGCAGGTTGCTTTTTCAGTAGCCACCGGGCATATAGCAGTTTGTCGCCCGTAGCCTCGGGTCCAATCTCATAATAGCGTTCGCCGTCAAAATTATTGTTGTCGAACCAACCGTTAAAAACAACACCGCTCTGGGTTACGGCCTTGGGCAAGGTCACACCCACCCCTTCCTCGTAAGTCGGGACCTCCTCCCCAAAGTAGGTAGGGGTAGTTCCCGTCCAGTAATAGATAGACCAAATTTTCCCAATTTTCGCCCAGTACTCCTGCTGGTCAGAGGAAGTCGAAAGAATGGCTTTTACAGGTTCGCCACTGAATTCATCGTTGGCGTACCAACCCTGGAAAGCGTAGCCATCGTAAGACAATGCAGGCAGATAAAAAGCATATCCAGGTGCATACGTCAGATTCAAGGTTTCATCATCCACACCCGTATGCAGAATTACACTTCCCAAGTCAAGACCTGTCGCCCCCGAGATTTCCCCGGAAAAATCCGGATACAAACTACTTTCCACGTCCTGTCCCCAAACGGTCGCATCCAGGCCGTCGTAATGGTAATTGTGCAGCAAATAGGCCAGCGTACCGTCTTGCATCATTGTCTTGGGAAGTCCAACACCATAGGCATCGCCATAGCCATCCGAGATTTCGTAGTAGACATTCGCATACTTGAAATTTTCCTCCCGTCCCTGGAAAAGACCGACGATGGCCCCGGTATTTTCTGCACCGTCTTCCAGAGAAATCACCTGCCCCGCATTGTAGGCGTTCACCAGCACAACGATGCTACCAGAAAGGCTTCCCGCAATTCCCCCTTTCCCGTTATCCCCTACAACATCTCCGCGGTTGTAGACGTTCTTCAACGCTACATTCCCGCCGGCCTGACCGACAATTCCCCCCGCGAAAGTGACGTTTGCAGATTCACTCGTGGATTCCACGACTCCCTCGCTATAGGCGTTGATAATCGCGACGTCATTGCCGGTCATAAGCCCCACAATACCGCCTATTTGTTTTTTTCCGCCAACATATCCCCAGTTGACGCACTGTTCCAACCGGGTATAGCCAGTGGCAAGTCCAACCAACCCGCCGGCCACAGATGAAGCAGCCTCGATACGGGAATTATTGAGGGTGTTAGAGATGATCACCGGCGAGCCAGCATTCACCCAGCCCACGATTGCACCTACGCAGACTGCACCCTTTAGATAAGAATGGCTGACGGCCACGTTCTTGATTATGGCGGTGCTGCCACCGGCCTCCGAAACGACACTGCCGAACAGGCCGACGCTACTCCGGGTGCCATCGTTAAAATAAAGACCCGAAATCATAAATCCCTGGCCGTCGAATGTCCCCCGGAAATTCTTGATAGGAGTCCAAATGGCAAAGTTTGCCGTATCCGCCACATTGAGTTCTCCATCGCGAGTGAGAACCCCCTCATTCACCACGATGTTTTTTCCGAGCCTTGCGCAGGCGGCAGGATTTGCCGATTTTTCGGCCGTTCCATTTACAATCTCTGCAAAGCCATACAGGGATTCCCTGTCCGTTATAAAGTAACAGCCCTCTATTTTAACCGGGCTTTGGGGCGTAATGGTGACGGCGGCATTGGCAAATATGGCAAAAAAGGCCAAAATGCCAATAAGGCATGATTTTCCTGTCATGTAGTTCTCCTCCACCCCATGCCGAATATAGGTAATTCTGCGTTGACAAAAAGTCAACGTTATTTGCTTGCGGGGGCGGTTTTTACGGCATTTCCGGGACTAATTTTATACCAATCGCAAAATTTAGGAGTCTGTATGAAGTCATTAGGGATGGCATTGGGTACACTATTATGCGCAGCGGTAGTCACTGCTGCGGCCGAAAACCCGCTCACGCTGTGGTACAGCAGCGATGCTGGCGATTCCTTTACGGATGCACTTCCCATAGGCAACGGCTACATGGGCGGCCTTATCTATGGCGGTGTCACGAAAGACGTGATCCTCCTGAATGAAGGTACCGTCTGGTCGGGAGGCCCCGGTGACAACAACAAGCAGGGGGCGGCAAATTACCTGAAAGACGCCCGCGACGCCCTCTTCCGTGGCGACTACCGTACGGCAGAATCCATCGTAAGTGACCACATGATAGGCCCGGGCCCCGCCAGTTTCCAGCCTGTCGGTAACCTAATCATCAACACATCCCACAACGGGGCGACCAATTACAAGCGTGAACTAGACCTCAAAAAGGCCATCGCCAAGACAACTTATTCTGCAGGGGGCGTCACCTATACCCGCGAATATTTTGCAAGCTATCCGGACCATGTAATCGTAGTGCACCTCTCTGCCGACAAGAGCGGCTCCGTAAGCTTCAGCACCACCATGACCACCCCGCACCGCACCAACAGCTTGACCTCTAGCGGCGATACCCTCATTTACGACGTCACGGTAAACTCCATCAAGTTCCAGAATCGCCTTTTTGTCATGCTCGACGGCGGTAAGGCAAGCACATCAAACGGCACTATTTCGGTGAGCAACGCCAATTCGGCAACGCTTATCCTCACCACAGGAACCAACTTCAAGTCCTTCGAAGACGTCTCAGGCGATCCGGGTGCAAACGCCTCTGCCATCATCGCAAAGGTCGCCAAGAAAAAGTATGACCAGATTCTAGCCGACCACCTCAAAGATTACCAGGCTCTCTTCAATCGTGTAACGCTGAACCTGGGCGAGGCTCACTCCAGCGCAGGCGACATCACCTCGACCCGCGTGAAAAACTTCAATTCTACCAACGACCCCTCTCTTGTAGAACTTCATTACCAATATGGCCGCTACCTGCTTATCGCCAGCTCCCGTAAGGGCGGCCAACCCGCAAACCTCCAGGGAATCTGGAACCAGGATACAAGTCCGATTTGGGGAAGCAAATACACCACCAACATCAACCTTGAAATGAACTACTGGCTAGCCGAATCGGCAAACCTCAGCGAATGCGCCTGGCCGCTGATTGACAAGGTAAAGTCCATGGTCAAGCAAGGAGAAAAGACCGCCAAGGTACATTGGGGTGTTGACGAAGGCTGGGTAGAACACCACAATACCGACCTCTGGAACCGTTCTGCTCCCATCGATGGAGCCTGGGGCATGTGGCCCACAGGTTCAGGCTGGCTCACCACCCACCTCTGGGAACACTACCTGTACAATCCCGATAAGGAATACCTCAAAGACGTCTACCCCACCATGAAGGGTGCCGCCCTTTTCTACCTGAACAGCCTCGTAGAAGAACCCGTAAGTGGCAACAAGTATCTGGTGACAGCCCCTAGCGATTCTCCGGAAAACGACCACAGCGGTTACAACGTCTGCTTTGGCCCGACCATGGATAACCAGATCATCCGCGACGTATTCAACTACACCACCGAGGCTGCCAAGGTTCTTGGCGTCGATGCAGATTTGCAAGCCCAAATGCAGGCCGCCGTCAAGCGGCTCCCGCCCACAAAAACCGGTAAGTACGGCCAAATTATGGAATGGTTCGATGACTGGGATGATCCCACCAACCACAACCGCCATATTTCCCATCTCTACGGACTTTTCCCCAGCGCCCAGATCAACCACGAAGACACACCCGACCTAATCAAGGGCGCGGCCGTTACGCTGGAACAGCGTGGCGACGATGCTACCGGTTGGTCTCTCGCCTGGAAAATCAATTTCTGGGCCCGCATGAACGACGGCGATCACGCTTACAAGATGATCCGCATGCTCCTCACCCCGAACAAGACCTACAACAACCTTTTCGATGCCCACCCGCCTTTCCAGATTGACGGTAACTTCGGCGCGGTTTCCGGAATCGACGAGATGCTCATGCAGAGCCACAACGGAAAGATCCGCATTCTTCCGGCACTTCCGTCCCAGTGGAAAAACGGCTCCATCACGGGTCTCCGGGCCCGCGGCGGGTTCACGGTGGATTCTATGGCATGGAAAAACGGGGCCCTCACCTACCTTTCTATCAAGGCCACCAACAAGGAACTCCTGAATGTAGAATACAAGGGCAACACCGCAAGCTTTGTCTCTTCTGCAGGTGCCAAGTACGAATTCGACGCCAACCTGAAACTCACAAATAAGCCTTTCGAGGCCACGGCTCTCCCCGCAAAGATCGAGGCCGAAGACTACACCGCCATGGAAGGCATACAGGTTGAGCCCGACGAGAACGGCAACCCCAACGTAGGCTGGGTCAACGACGGCGACTACACCGAATACCTGGTGAACGTTCCTGCGACAGGAACATACAAGCTCACCGCCCGCGTAGCTTCCGAAGCAGAAGAAGCTTCTACCATCACGGTTACGGATTCCAAGGGCAAAACCCTTGCCACCTTTACGGTAGACCCGACAAAAACAAACGGTTGGAATGATTGGTACGAAACCGCCACCGAAATCAAGCTCGAAAAGGGCGAGCAGACGCTTCATTTCGGCTATTCCGGCGAAAGCAACTTCCTCATGAACATCGACTGGTTCAACTTCGAGAGCGTATCCACAGACACCCCTGCCGAAAACAAGAAAGACGACAAGGGCAAAGACCTTGACGTCAAGAAAGTTCCCATGTCAAACGCCCCCATCGCCCTCATGGTCCATGCCACGGACAAGTTCGAGGCCCGACTCTACGATATGAAGGGCAATCTGGTAGCCAACCGCCACGGCTTCGGAAACGCCCTCGTGGAATTCGGTAACGACGGGAGCGTTGCACAGGGCAACTACATCGCCGTCGTCATCAAGGGCAGCCGCCAGAAAGTGCTACGCGTACGCGCCGGCTTCTAGTAGCAAGAACTATCGAATGTTTATCGGGCGGGCCTCGTGGTAGCTACCAGTCGAGACCTTCACGATATACGTACCGGCTGGCAACCTGCCCAAGTTGAAAGTATGCATGTACGTTCCTGCATGCTGCACTCCCGAAATCTTCTGGTCAATAAGCGCACCAAATCCGGTAAACAAACTCATCTTCACATTATCGTTCCGTGGGAGCGTATACTGAACTTGAATTTGCCCACGACGGTATGCGACGCTGATGTGTGATGGAATACCTTTCAGGCCATACATCAGTGCTGAGGTTGTTTTTGGCGCGTTGTTAATCTGGCTGTTACCTTGCTCATTACTCTGTCCATTCTTCTGTTCGCCACCTTGCACGATTTCCGGCACATTTCCCTGACCATTACCCAGGCCACCTTCCTGTATATCAAACTGTCCATTTTCTTGCTCGTTCGTAATGGACACAGTCACCTTAAAGAGAACTGTTTTCCCATTGTATGAAAGCCCCTGCGTAAAGCTGTACTTGTCACCGTTAGAAACACGGTTCGGGTAGTGTCCGACAGCGAGCGTTCCGTTGGCTAAATCCGCCTCGCTGAACATGTAGGCATTCTCACCCCACTCTACGACATTGCCCTCTTTTCCGAACCAGTGTCCGGGAGCATTTGCAGTGGACTGCGTGACTGTATTTCCGTTCGGTTCTTGCGCAAAGAAGGTTGCCTGCGAAAGCGTTGCCACAGTAAGTCCGAGCTTCGTCGCCACTTCATCGGCATTGAATTGTATGGAAACAGTCGCATAGTTATCATCAATGGGGAGCGTTACCGCGATGTTATATGTCGTCAGCGCAACACCACTCGAACTTGCGGGCGTCTTACTGCTAGACGAAGAAACACTGCTCGAACTTGCGGGTTTCTCACTACTAGAGGACGCCATAATACTACTGGAAGAGGCCACAACGCTACTTGAGGAAGACTGATTCACACTGCTCGAGCTTACCGGAGCCTCCCCGATTTCCGGCCAGTCGTAATCTAACTTAAAGTCATTGTAATACTTGACATTCGCAGCCCCTGCTCCGCTAATACCTGTGCCGAGTTTCAACTTATAATCATAATGCAACTTGCGTATGCCCGTGTTGCCAGTGTATTGATAATCGGTATTCACAATCACAGCAAAGACCATCTGCGTTCCGTTTGTAGAAGAAGGGGTCTTGTCTAGGCGGAGCGTTACGGAACCTTCGCCCGTAATGGGTTCGCTATAAACAGGCGTACCATCGGTAGCACGGTAGCACAGCAAGAAGTTCATATTCTTGTTGTTGGAATTTGTTCCATTCGGATAAAAGTTCACCGTCACTTTACTTGCACCGTTCTGCACCTTCAATGGCACCACATTCGAACCAGACCACCCCGGAGTCGTTTCCTGATCCGGTACCAGATACCCACCATTTTCGGTAACAGTCTGGTAGGGTGTCATGGTCCAAGTGTAGCTGTATTTCTTATTATCCCAATAATCCTGCTCCCAATAGGTTTGACTTCCGAAATTGTTATTCAGCAGGTTCTTGATTTCATTGGACCATTTTTTCATGTCAAGCATCGCAAGCCTAGCACGAAATTCGGTAATGAGCCTACGCACACCCGCATCGCCAAGGCCTTTGTCAAGGCCGTAAGTTTCAAGCAGATATTTAGTTTTGCCGTAAGCATTTCCATAAATCCAACGAACCGCACCCGTGCCAATCCATGTCCCGATAAACGTCGGGAAAATGTTGCTGTATTGCGAGCCGCCCAAGAGGTAGCGTTGATTCTTTCCGGTTACGCCACCATCATCGGCACCGCCGCCGGGGCCTCCGAAAGTACCATCAATCAGCCAGCCCGAATAAGTTTCAATCGGCATAAAGGGAGCAATGACTGTTGCTGCATTCAAGAAGCCCATGCCATTGTAAACGCCCTCACGATGACTGAACATATCCTGCTGAATCCAAGTGTTACCCGCTTCCTGGAACCAATGAGCATCCTTTGCACCAGGGTATCCATTGGTCATCGAGTGGATGCCCTCATGGATCATCGCATCCATCTGCGCCACACGATCGCGGTAGGGGCAACTCGTGTTAAAACTGTAGAGCGGATAGAACGAAGCCGCCACCGCCGTGTAGCCCGCCACCCATGTCTGCCAACCACCCGTGGTATCGTCCTTCGCACCACCGGCACACGTACCCGAGCCATAGTAATAAACGGCGCTGTACTTGCCTTCTTGGGCCTGCTTGTCAGGGGCCCAACCCATCACATCGTAGAGGTACTCAAAATCGGTATCGTACTTTTTGAGAATAGAATCAATGGTCACATCGGTAATGCGGCTATCGCGATCGGCACCCCAATAAAATGCCCACCACTTGCCGGCCTTTTTGCCAGTGACACCCGAACAATTGTTGTTAAACTGTGTCGGCGGTTTAATTTCGCCTATATTTGACTTGGTGTCGTAATCCAAGTCAGAACGATATCCGGGCCATGTGTAGGCATCACCCTCTGCTGCTGTGGCCACCCCTGCCATTCCCGCCGCGAGTGCTGCCGCGGCAATCCATCCCATACACTTTTTTTGCATAAACACACTCCTAATTTGTGCAGTGCTAGAAATAGTTTTTCGCTCCCCAAAATCCTAGGTTTAGAGATTCCGGCAGAAAAGATTCCGTGTTGAAAGCGTGTAAAAAAGGCTTTTTTTTCCAAAATTCGTGTAAGAATTAACTTCTTCAAATAATAATTTCACATTAAATTCAATCAAAATATTGATTTTTGTGTAAAAATTTTATATCTTAAAGGGCATGAGTATCGCCCTGGAACATCTATTTGACTACGATGATTTCCGCAAGTTTATGCAGGATTATTTCGACGAGCAGAAGAAAATGCGCGCCGTATTTTCGCATCGTTTCTTCGCTGCGAAGGCAGGGTTCAGTAGCTCTTCGTACTGCCTAAACGTAATCCGTGGGCGATTCAATCTCACGCCCAAATCCATCGAGAAGATTTCAAAGGCCATGGATTTTGAGCCCCTGCAAAAGGCGTATTTTGAGGCGCTGGTGCAGTACAACCAGGCAAGGCAAGTTGACGAACGCGATCAGGCTTGGAAACAGATTTTACAAATCCGCAAGCAGATTGAATTTACACACGTAACAACGCGCGAACAGGCGTACTTTAGCAAATGGTACTACCCGATAGTACGCGAACTTGCGGTAGAATCAAACTGGGACGGCGACTTTCGCGTACTGGCCCGCCAGCTTACTCCGCAAATAACCACGGAAGAAGCCCGCGAAGCGGTAAAGAATCTGCTGGAATGGGGGCTCTTAAAACAGGTGGGCAAGCGCTATAAGCACACATCCCAAATGCTCGATGCCGCAGAAATCCCGCCAATCGCCCTCCGAAAGATTCGCCACGAATACATACAGCACGCCATCGGTGCGGTAGAATCGATGCCTAAGGATGAACGCTTTGCCGCCTTCACCACGCTTGCAATGAGCGAAAATTCTTATAGGTACGCCGTCGAGGTACTAGAAGAGGCCCGCAAAAAGATTATCGCGCGGGCAGCAAACGATCTAGATGTAGAGCGCGTCTACGAGATGATGCTTGTGGCGTTCCCGATGAGCAAGAAGATTGGGAAGGAGACTGAAAGATGAACCGATTGATATTAGCACTTACCACTCCCCTTATTTTGCTTGCCTGCTCTAACAGCGAAGATGTCGCCGGCGGCGTGACCGATATCGGGAATACAGTCGCCCAAGAAACCGACACGATACGAGTCCGCGGAACGGTTGTCAATATGCAAGGTAAAATAGCACCTGCCGCACGACTCGCCCTGTATAGGGACAACGGCGTTGCCATTGTTGATTCTAGCGAAGCTATTGCCGATTCAAAGGGTCAGTTCGAATTCAAGATACCTCATAAGCCCATTATTGCAGATTTTGCTCAGAGCAGCGTAGAAGGGATCTCCGGATTCTATTTGTTCGCAAAATCAGATTCACTTTCAGGCCTCGCTCTTGCGTCAGAAAACGTTGATACCGAAATTCACATCGGTGCGCGCAAAGTTGCCCGCGGGAGCATTTCCGGAGCAACATCAGGCAAAGTCCGTATTAGCGGAACACATCTCGTGGCCAACGTGAAAGAAGACGGCTCGTTTAGCTTTGACTCTATCCCGCCCGGAATGCATGCGGAGCTGATCTATTCCGAAAGTGATTCAGTGCTAGGCCATATCCAATTCTCAATACAGGATAAAGGCGACACGCTAATCATTCCGCAGTTAGAAAACCATAATGGATTCCTATGGAGCCCAGACCTTGACCTGCTTGGCGATGAATACGGGTTCACTTTTTACAATACCGATCAAGTTCTCAACACTGACACAGGATGGACTACGGTGAACATCGAAATGAATGGCGATGAAGAGGTATTCAATCACGACGGTAAGCTGGCTGATAACGTAAAATACATCGAAGGTATTGGTGGCCGCGCCGTGATGCTAGACAAGGGCCAGTATATTGACCTTGACACGCTCAACCCAACCAATGGCGATTTTACGCTTTCGCTGTGGACCAAATGGAACGGCCCCAACGATGAACACCAGGTGCTTTTCTGTCAGCGCGCTTACTGGAGCGATTCCACATCGCGATTCCAATGGCACTACGAGATGAACAGTAAGTCTTTTGCTGTGATGAAGAGCATGCCCGGCGTACCCGAAGCAGTGTACTTCGGGGATTCGGCCTCTATTCCTGTCGGTGAATGGATTTTCTTGACACTCGTTTCTAGGAACCACCTGGTGAGCATGTACGTGAACGGCGAGCCTGTCCCGATTACGGGTACCAACGGCACCGAATTCTCAATGGAATTCGTTCCCAACAAGCTGAACCGCAGTGTACCTTTCCGCATAGGCGGTAACGAAATCGAGACTGAGACCTGGAACGGTGCAATCAGCAATGTAATCGTAGAAACGAGGGCACGTAGCCCTGAATGGATTAAAGCCAAATACAGTTCTTATAAGCCTATCTAGGCGTAACCACAGGCCAGTAATTATCGGGACGTTGGTTCAAATAAGTAAGGCGAGTCCAGGAATCATCGCGGAAGCACCCGCCGAGCATAAGTTCGTCAATTACGCCGGCAAAGCCACCGACCTTAAAGTCAGTCAAATTACGAGCATCCGTCCAGGCCGTTTCTTCTGGGTCTGATTCAACCTTAAGGTCGTTTACGTAGAAGTTTGCTTGAGAATTTGTATGATGGCTAAATGCAATGTAGGTCCATTCGCCGGCCTTAACACTCGATTTACCGGACGCCCAAGCGTATTTTACAGAATCAGAATCCGCACCAGGAACCCATAGTTCTACGACAAAGCCCTTGGCCGGATCAAACCGCAACGCGTATTCCTTGGCCTTTTCAAAAATGGTTTGTTCCTTGTCAACTGCATCAAGCTTTACCCACACCGAAAAACAGAAGTATCCACTACCATCAAAGTTCAAGTTCACCTTACGTGCGCTGTCGGGCTTCGCAGAATTGTCAACATAGAAGTAATAAGCCGAATCAAATTTTATACCGCCGCCCACAGCACCATCGACGAACGCATCTGAATAAACAGAACTAAGTGCACTTCCATCAAAATAACCATACTCGGAAGCATCAGTCACAGGAGAAAGGGCATTGCCAAAATGCCACACCAGAGAGTAGCTTCGGTTCGTCGGAAAAACATCCCGTGCGTAGACGGAATACTGCAAGCCATCATAAGAAAGTTCCAGTGAATCACCCACGTTCAGCGAATCTACGTTCACCCAGAGCACAGCCTCTTTTGCACGCTTATCAAAATCGGGGTACGAAATCGGAAGTTTTTTGCTACGGTTTCCATTTTTCGATATGCGCACAGCCTCCCAACGGCCGTTCATATTCGCAATCGAATCGAAGGGAAAATTGTCTGCCGTCAGGCGAATGGCAATCGGAATATTGCTCACGAAAGATGTCAGCGTATCCGTACCCTTGGGAAGTGCAAGCGGGGCTACAAAGTTAAAGGAAACAGAATCCCAAGAAATCCCGGCATCCGGCTCAATCACACTCGGCAATACAACGGTCTCCGTATCACCAGCTACAACTTTAACCTTCTCAAAAGTCAGCGGGCTAAGCTGCTCACGACCAAAGATTACCCGCAAATTAAGTGAACCTGCCGGCAGGCTATCCACCACAATCACGGAATGGGAAACCTTCACAGTCCTATGGATAGTCGTTCCAAGTACAGTAGCAACGCCCGTTGCGCCCTCTTCAAGACTACCAGGCCCCTTAATCTTCACCACCCCCGGCGCACGCAGCGTATCGCTTACGGCAAGAGAATCATCCTCTGTTACCTTCACACCCTGCACCAGGAGCCGCTTGCCCGATTTCTCGTGGAAAGCTTCTAGTGCATACGTTCCATCGGGCACGGAATCTAAGCTGTAATAGCCGTTCTCATCTGTCTCGGTTACAAAAGCGGTCGGCAACGCCTTATCGGACGTAGCATCGTAGCCTTCAGGCACACATTGCACATGCGCATGGGCGGCTAGCTTGCCGTCATTTAGCACCAAAATTCCCGCAAGTTCCGGAGAACCTGTCTCAGCACTGTTACCCGCCACCTTATCGGCAGAAGAACACCCCGAAAAGGCGGCAGCCGCCGCCAACATAGCCAGGATGTTCTTACAGGATCTCATCAATACCAATATAAATAAGAATCAAGAAAAATGGAAGGATTTATTGTACATAACGACGCATTACCGTACCCTTTTGAGAATATTCTACGACGATGACGCGGATGGCAGGCATATGCGAGGGCATTCTGTCGCCGGAATAGAGCGGCCTACCCTGCATGTCGAATATACGGTAGTAGTCCGCTTCCGCCTCGGTCGCCCAGTTCATACGTTGCGCAAACAGGGTCGTTCCACTGCTCGATTCCACGATTTCGCCCGAAGATGATTCCGGTTCAACACTCGAAGACGATTCGGGAGCGTTCGGGTCCACCACCACGATGCGACCGCTTTTAATAAATGTGGAGTCATTGTTGGTCGCCCACACCTTGAAGGCGAACTCGCCCGCTTCGGCAGGAGTGCCGCTGATGGATATCTTGCGGTTTGTTTTATCGATGCTGGTCGTAACGCCCGTCGGGAAGCCCTCGGGCACGACCGTCTCGGCACCGCTCCAGGTGTAGCAGAAATCTACAATCGGTTCGCCCAGATTGATGCTCTGGCTGCTGGAACCCCAACCGCACTTTACAACCTCAGGATAGACAGTCCCTTCGACAGAGAAGGTCACGAACGCGGACATCTGCGAAAGACCCGAATTGTCCGTCACGACTGCAACTGCGGAATACATGCCCGGCTCAAGCCCACTCGCGTTGACCTGGTAGGGAGCGCTTGTCGCAGAGCCGACCAAAGTATTGCCCACATAGAACGCCACGCTCTTCACGGAACCATCGTTATCCTTCGCGTCGGCCTTCAATGTAACCGCATCGCCGGCACTGAACTTCGCACCCGACGCAGGGGCGGTCATCGAGACCGTCGCCGCCTTGTTGCTCAGTCCGAAAGCCTGATTGTAAGTAGGCATCTTGCCGTAACGGCCACCCACACCTGTAAGGGTCTTCATTTCCGTCGGGAGGCTCGCAACATTACGTTTTTCAAAACTGTAGCTCGGGGTAAACGTTTCTGCCTGCGGAACACCCTGCGTCACCGTACCGTTGTAGCGGTGCTGTTGCTTGGTACCGCTCCCGAACGTGACTCCACTAAAGTAAACGTAGCCGTTGTCGCCCCATTCGGCCAAATAGCCCTGGCCGTTATCGATATAGCTGTTCTCGTAGCGCACGTAAGCCTTCGCGTTTGCACTGTGCCCATCCGCACCCGCGATAAAGAAGCGGTTGTAATCGACATACTGGTTGTACAAATGGACCTGCGAACCGTCGCTTTCGCCGGTCACCTTCGGCACGCGGCCGTATGTATTGTGCCAGTAGTTGTTGGCGTAAGTCAGATGGGCATCCTCCACCAGCGCCATGTAGGGGTCCGTTCCCCAGCAGTTGAAATCGTTCGCGCCGTCGAAATCCAGGTAACTGATGGTCGCGTCGTCCACGAATTCCATATCCATGCCGTCGCTGATCCACTTATAGCTGATATGGTCGGCCCAGAATCCCTTCACATGTTTCGACGCCGTACCCACCGTCTCGAGGCCATCACCGCCTTCAATCAGGTGCGGGTTCACGTCATAAATGGCAAGGTTACGGTAAATGTGGTTGTAAGAACCTTCATTGCTTCGCACGGCAATAGCGGCTCCTCGCAGGTTCGCGCCGCGACCCATACCCACGAGGCTCTTGTTGGGCTTGGTGGTAATCCAGTTTTCCCATTGCTGCAGGTTTTCGCTTTCCTGTACAATTTGCACACCTGCCTCGGTCAAATCGCTACAGCTATTCGCCTTGAAAGTAATACGGTAGAACGTATTGGTCTTGCCCGTCACGCGATTCTTCTCGGTACATGTCGTTTTGCACCAGGTGCGGCCCTTGCTTTTGGCTTCGGTGACAGCATTCCTGAAGCGCCTGAAGTCGTAGGTGCCTTCGGGCACGAGGATTGTCACAGCGTCGTTGCTCTGTAGATTCTTGCGGATGCTCGCCGAGTCGGTCGCCACCACAATCTTGCCCGCGTCGCCGCCCGTCGTAGCAGCGCCGAAGCCTTCGGCCTTCACGTAGAACGTGAAAAGCAAAACCGCCATCGGGTCCGTCTCCGCACTCGTCCAGATCCACTTGGCCTGCGTATTTGGAGCAAAACCATTCAAAACCCCACCGCTGGGCATCTTGGTATTCGCATAACTGAGCGTCGTAGCCCCACCCCATTTGGAAAGGTCGCGGCCCTTATTCTTCCAGGAATTGTTGCTTACCACAGGCTTTGATTTCCAGCCACTACCGGAATAGTAAGATTCGTGCAATTCGTCAATCTGTACCATCACGCCGGGGGCACCCTGACCGTTCACGCCCACCACCGAAATTGCATTTTCACCCGGCAAGAAGGTCATCGGAATAAAACGCACTCGGCCCGCCTGGTTATCTTCGGCAAGCAAAGCCCCATTGTGATAAAGCCGGTAACCGCCATCGGCCACAATCCAAATACCGGGACCTTCTCCCCCATTGTAAGTCGCAGCAATCAGTTGCGAACCAACCTTGTCACCACCACCGTAAGCGGCGTCGCCCGGAAGCGACACCACCTCGGAGGGGCTTATCGCCGCAGCGGCAACCCACACTCCGCACGCCACGGTCCCAAACATCCTTTTCAACATAATACACCCTTTTCCCGGACAACGCACCCATTTGCGCCATTTTTGCCGGAACTACACAAAATCTACCTCAAAACGGGTATTTTTGCCACATATTTTTCAACTGACCGCAATTTAGCGTTGTTTCTGGACAACGCTATTATACATTCCCTAATCCCGCAAAGGGGCTTTTTTCTTACATTTAGAGCATGGGAGCACCGAAACCGACAAAAAAAATCTTCGAATACCTGGATTACCGGGAATTTCTGAAAGATTACTATAACGCAAAAAAGGAGGCCAACCCGGCCTTCTCTCTCCGCGTATTTTCTGACAAGATCGGTTTCAAGGCGAAAGATTTCATCAGCCGCGTCATGAACGGCGACAAGAACCTTTCGAGCCAGAGCATTCCTAAAGTTGCAAGCGGGCTTCGACTCGGCAAGCACGAGACGGAATTCTTTATAGCCCTCGTCAAGTTCAACCAGGCCGAAACCACCGAAGAGAGAAACGCTGCATTTAACGAGATGCAAGCCGTACTCAAGGTCGTGCGATTTGCCGAAAAGCAGCACCTGCTCGGGCACACGCAATACATGGTGTATTCAGACTGGAGGCACCTCACCATACGCAGCCTTATCGGCATGTTCGGTTTTGACGGTGACTACGAGACACTCGCAAAAAGGGTACACCCCCGCATCACCGCCGAAGAAGCAAAAAAGTCCGTAAAGCTTCTCGAAGACTGCCTGCTCATTAAAAAAGACAAGGGCGGCAACTACACGCTTACCGAAAATGCCATCACTACCGGCGACCGCACTTCGAGACTCGCGCTCCGCGGATACCATCAGCAATGCCTAAAGCTCGCCGCCGATTCTATTGACCGCGACCCTCCGGGCACGCGTCACATTTCAGGGCTCACCCTCGGCATAAGCCAAGAGGGCTACGAGCGCATCGTAGAGCGCATCAACGCCTTCCGCAAAGAGATCGCCCTCATCGCCGAAGAAGATGAATCCAGCGACAAGGTTTTCCAACTACAGTTCGCCCTCTTCCCCGTAGGCGGAAAAGAATAGACGCTTTCGATAAAAGCCTAGACTCATTCGAGCCTAGGCCTTTTTTGTTAAGTGTATAAGGTTCCATTTGCGACTTATCTACGCATAACCTTGATGGTCTTGTTAAACTTGGCACTACCATAAATACTGCGAATATTCACTAGGTAAATGCCACAGCCGTAATCTTGGAGGCTTACCGATGCCGTGCCGTTTGTCGTCACGATAGATTTTTGTGTCATCAGGTTTTTGCCACTAAAATCAGTCACGGTAATTTTTGCATTCTGCGGAACTCCGGTCATGAACACGATATTGTTCGAAACGCTAGAATGGAATTTTGCTACAGAACTCGGCACGGCAAATGATGTATTTTCCGACAGGGTGAGCTTAATCTGATCCAAATTCGGCCCATCGCCATCAATGGTAGCAAACTCAATTTCGTTTACACCGGCAACAAGGTTGAGTGTAATGTCGACCGTTTTCCAGTCAGTCCATGTTCCTGTTGAGGCAAATTCCATCTGTACGGCTTCTTCACCACCCACCCTAATGCAAAGTTTACGTGTTTCGTCTTTGCCAAGGGCGTAGGTGAGTGTCACGGTGTATTCACCAGCAGCCTTTACTGTTACAGGAATCTTCGTGGAACTGCCTGCGGTTGCAGCAAAGTTCACATAGCCCGTTCCAGCAAATCCTGTGTTGCGGTCTTCAAAGATTGCGTCATTTGCAAGCGTTCCATCTTCGGCCTGGTAAACACCGTCGGCACTTCCTGCAGCAGAAGCCGGAGTCACGGAGCTGCTAGATGCCGGCGTAACAGCTTCCGAGGAAGAAGAACTTGTGGGAGTAGTAGCACTTGCGGCAAGTTGCTGGGTCACACCGATATAACGGCCGAAGGAGTCGCCTTCCTTGTCCTTAAGCGTAAACTTGATGTAGCCAACGCCACCGAAATTATCGGCAAGCTTGACCGTCATCTTGGAGCCGTTCACAGTTGCAGTCACGCCTGTCGGAGCGGAAACCGTGTAAGTTCCGTTGTCATAGCCTGCAGTAAACTGCGAAAGGTCAATCACCTGGGTTTCACCCTTTGCAAAAGTATAGTGGGCGCGAGCCATCCACTCCAGGTAGCGTTCCAGTTCTGTCCAACCATCACCCAGGCGGTCCTTATTCGCATCGCTAAAGTCGCCACTCTTGGATTTCGGATTATAGCCATACATATTTTCCCACCAGTCCGGGAGACCGTCAAGGTCGCTATCGTAATCGTCTGCCCAGCTCGCACTCGGATACGGTTCCCAGCCCTTGATATTCGCGGTATCGGTGACATCAGTTTCACGGTCAGGGATTCCGGGGAGTCCGCTCTTGGAACCCGTGGCGCTATAGGTTCCGTTCTTGGTTTCGCGAATCATGCGCTGATCGTGGTTGTCTAAAATTGGCATACGCTGGCCCACATCGCTCAACACGTCCTTATAGGCAGCCTTTGCGCCCTGGATGGTCGCATAAGATTCAAAGAAGGGCTTGCTGTTCCACACATTCCAATTGAGATTCTGTCCATTACTCAGGGTGTAGCGTTTGCAGGCGTCTGCTTTTCCGGACCCGCCATTCGATGTGCTACCGTCATTCGTACCATCGCACTTAAACGAGCCATCCTTAAGTTGCAAGACATTGTTGTGGAAGTAATACGCCTGCGAACCATTGCCAGTTCCTTCGAGATCCGCACTCAGCACATAATCCAAGATGCGCGATGCAGCTCCCGCCTTGTAGTAATTGCCGACAAAGTTCACCTCATGAGCGCCGCCATCCGTGACGCGGCCTTCCCAGTTATAGACCACATTGTTGAAAATATCCAAGCGACCGGCATAATAACCATTACCATCAAGGCCGCCGCCCATACTCCAGTTACGGCCCTCGTTATGGGCCAGCAAGTTGTGGTGGAAACTTCCGATGTCACCACCGATGGTCGCCGCGTATCCATGCCCCGTACCCGACGGATAATTCTGGTGGTCGGCCACGTTTAAGGCTTCCGAAATCAAGGTGCGTTGAAGAGTGATATTCTTGCCGCCGCGGCTAGAGAACGCCTCGTCAATGGTCCAGCTGATAGATGCGTGATCCAGAATGCTGTGGTCGCCACCGGTGAGTCCCATTCCGTCATAAGTTTGACCGTATCCCAGACGCACTCGCATAAAACGGATAATCATGTCGTTGCCGGTAAAACCGATGGGAGCACTCTTAATGGTAATTCCTTTACCCGGCGCAGACTGTCCTGCAATCGTCACTTGGCTATGATTACACACCAAGCGGGACTTGAGCTGAATCATGCCCGCCACCTTGAATATAATGGTACGCGGGCCAATATCCGCCGTGCACGCCTCGCGCAAACTGCCTGCGCCATCGTCGTTCAGGTTTGTCACATAAACCACCTTGCCACCACGACCACCGAGAGCGTTACGGCCATAGCCTTCGGCACCTTCAAATGCAAGACGTCCCGGCTTAAAGCTCCACACATTGCCCTGAGTCACCGTAGAACCGTTCACTTCATCTACGCGCCAGTAATAAGTCGAAAGCGGAGTCGTTCCCGAAACCTTGTAGGTCGTGCCGGACTGTTCGCCCTTGTAAATCGCTGTCGTGCTAGTTGTTGCTTTTGCGACCGAGGTAGAATCCGTGCCAAAGAATACGCGGTGCTTGGTCGCGCCGCTTGCCGCCGTCCAGGTCAGCGTGAGAGCGCCATTGTCGTGTGGGGTGTGGTAATCCAAATCCGTTGGTGAAGGGCTGGAAGCCTGTGCCGCCACATTCGGAACATTGAGTTCAAACGCATTCAAAGTCGCCGTGCTCAGATTCAACTTGATTGCCGTAGAAGCGGAAGTCCCGCTTACAGAGAACGTCACATACGCCGTAGCGGCCTCGGATGTCGAAAGCGCACGGTTCGTCGGCTTCACGGAAGTTTGCTTGGAGTTGTTCACATAGACATCGATGCTGTTCGATGTCGCCGTACCGCTGACATCGTTAAGATAAAGCAACAAACTGTGCGAGCCAGCGGCAAGATTCGAGAAAGTGAGCGTAATGTTACCGCCGTTTTCAATAATCACGCCGTCGCAAACCAGTTTTGCGTAGCTCGGGGACTGCACGCCCGCCTTGTACCAGGTGGCCTTAATATTTCTGCTACCGGCGATTCCGATTTTTACGCCCGAAAGGGTCGTGTCCTTGGAAGTGACACCCGAAACCACCCACGGAATATAGTTGGGCTCCGTAACTTCGCTCGAATTGCGCCCGCTCATGTCGAAGTCCACCTTGACAATCGGGGAACCCGCATAAATATGGGTCACCCCCACAAGTCCAAGGGCAAACGCCCATGTCAACATTTTATGTCTAAAGCATCCCATAATAATCTCCTATACCATAAAAATTACCCTCGTTTACACAACAAGGGTAGGGTTTTGCAAATTAAGGGTTGTCCCTAGACAACCAGCAAAAATTTCATTTATCTACAATAAAAGACACTCCGACATTCGCCGGGGTGCTTCGGTTGGGGATTTGAGAGATTAATTTTTACCTGTTGATTTTTGTTCGCATCACGTTTTTAAGTTTCTTGCCGTTGAACTTTACCTGAACCACGTAAATTCCTCCAGGTAGATTTTTTACCTGTTCGCCCAGGTCAGTATTCCCTGCCGGAACGTTCTTGGCAATTCGCGCTATACAGTGGCCCTTCATGTCAAAAAAGCCCAATTCTACATTGCCGCCATGGTGTGTGACAATCGTATTTTCACTAAAGTTCACATATACGCCATTAGCGAGGCGGAGATTTGAATTGAGTGCCGCACTTTCAGACTCGCCTGCCTTTACTTGCAGAGAGTCTATTCCCGAAAGCTGAGATTCGCTCTCATAAAGGCTCACTCCCGGTACGTCGAAAGCCAATTGGTCTAAATTCGGAGCTCCGTTTTCTTCCAGGGACTTCAAATAAAGAATGTTGAGGCCCGCCTTCAAGTTTACAGAAATCATTACGGAATCCCACGTATCCCAATCCGCAGTCGGCGCGAAGGTCAGCGAACCAATCAGGTCGTCATTCATCTTCACCATAATGCGGCGCGTATCCGTCTTTCCGTGAGCATAGCGCAGCACCATCGTGGCATTGTCGTAGGCCTTTGGCGAAACAAGGTGGTAAATACCATAACTATCTAGGCTATTTTCAAAATCGTAGAATCCTTCGCCACGGAAGTTTTCATGGTTATTATTTGCCATGCCCTTCGCATCGGTCGGAACAGCAGCCTCGATGTCACTCAAAATCGGCACCGGTGCCGGACCGGATTCTACAACGCTCAAGATAGTGATAGTCCCGCTGCGAGTAGCCTCGCCAAAGTCGACATTTCCACCCTTGGTCGTAATCGTATAGGTAAATTCACCTTCTACAGTCGGAGTCCCGCTAAAATAGAGCGAACTTGTGGAAGCGTTCCAAGCCGCCGTTACTCCCGCCGGAAGGCCTTCTACCGTAGCTCCATCGGCATATTGAATCGCAAAAGTAAACGGCACAATGGCATCACCCTTCACGATAAACTGGCTAGAACTTCCTGCCCCCTGTTTCACGATTGCGGCCGCCTTCGGCGTGTTGTCGCCAATAAGCGTAATATCGGGCACCGGGAACTTGCCCTTGTTGCCGTGCAGCCAAAATCCTAGATGCGGCGGCTGGTTGTAGGCGGTGTTCTGCCAGCTCATTCCCAGGCGATAAACTGGGTCATGGGCCAGCGTATACATGCGATGTTCTGTCGGAATCGTGGTCGTGTAGATGTAAAGCTTAGACGCCCCATCGTGCAGAATGACTTCTTCTCGCCAATCGCCAAGAATGTCTCCGCTAAAGTTCGGCGTTGCCTTGGTGGTGTTGCAACTGTTGCCCTGCATCTGGAAAATCGTACTGCTCTGCAGCTTGGCGTGGTCCCACTTGCTAATGGTCGTATTGTCTAAAAGCTCATCAAGAAGGTCGCCATCCCAGTAAATGCGGAAGTTATAGGCAGGCCGCTTATCCGCCTTCCAGATAGCACCCTTCGCCGTATAGGTGTTCCAGTTGGCTGCAGACCAAAGTTCGTGCCCGCGGCTGTTTGAATCTACATCGCCCGCAACTCCGCGGCCGTTGTCGCCGGAGCTGGTCTCGCTAAAAAGCAACTTGCCGGTGCGGGCATCGTGCAAATCGTAACCATAGGGTTTTTCTTCATGGACCTGCCAAACTTCAAGACCTGCATTATCGGGGTCCAGGTCGCTCAGGTGCATAGCATCGCCGTGGCCCTTGCCCGTGCGGTACATGAATTTGCCATCGTGGTCAATGGCACAGCTCCCTTCGATGATTTCGTCAAAGCCGTCGCCATCTACATCGCCCGCCGAAACGTTGTGATTGCCCTGTCCATAGCATTCCTGACCGCTTGTAGCTGCGTTGTAGTACCAACGCTGCGTAAGCGACTTTCCATCCCAATCGTAAGCGGTAATCGCCATGCGGGTGTAGTAACCACGCTGAAACACCATGCTCGGCTTTTTTCCGTCAAGGTAGGCATTTGTCGCCAGGAATCGATCCACGCGGTTGCCGTAACTATCGCCCCAGCTCTTGACCGTGCCGCGTCCGGGGTTATAATCCACCGTCGCCATTTCCTTGCCGGTCTCGCCGTTGAAAATCGTGAGCCACTCAGGTCCCGAGAGAATGTATCCGTTGGAGTTTCTATAATCCTTGCTATGGTCGGCACCCTTCGCCGAACCGAGCGACAGGTAACTACCGCTACCATCTTTTGTGCCGGGAGCCGTCTTCACGGCAAATTCCGCCCTACCATCGCTATCATAGTCGCCAACGAGCATCTGCGTATAATGAGCCCCCGCACGAATGTTCACACCAAGGTCAATGCGCCATAGTTTCTTGCCGTTCATCTTGTAGCAATCAATGATCACATTGCCGGTCTTGCCCTTCTGCGAATTATCTTTGGAATTACTCGGATCCCACTTGAGAATCAGCTCAAATTCACCGTCACCATCCACATCGCCTACCGCAATATCGTTGGGGCTATAGGTATAGTCGCTACCGCCATTCGGCCGGTCAAGATTCACAGTCAAAAACTGGTCATTCCACACAGAGACCGCTGCATCTGCTGCCTGTTCCTTGCCACCGACAACGGCTTTCACGGAGTACTTACTTGCGGCAGTTCCCTTCGTGTCGGTATAGTTGCTCGCCTGCGTACCGGTAAAACTTGCGATTTTCTCGCCGTCACGATACAAATTAAAGCCCGTTGCCTCGCCATCGGTTCCGAGAACGCGCCAGCTGAGGAACACACCCCCGCTCGTCTTAACGGCAACTAGGCCGCGATTCAGCCACTCCATCTGCCGCGCTGCCTGAGCCATAGAAAAGCCCATACAAAGGGCCAACCCAAAACACCAGAATTTTTTCATACACCCATTCCGTTTTTTGTCAAAATCAATCCCTAGACCTCGACAGCCATAATATATATACAAGGCTCCCAAAATAGGCAAAAAACCAAATTTTAGCGTTGTCCATGGACTACGGCCATAGATTGCGAAAAATGGCGAGCGTTTTGGCACCCGTCATATTAAAAAGAGAGAGAAAGAGCAAAAAAACTAGCGCTTGATGCACCGCACAGACAAGGCCGCGTCGGTCCGGACAATGTAACTCACCTCTACCGCCGCGTCCTTGGGCGATGCGGTAACGAAATTCTGCGCAACATACCCACCCCTAGACGATGCCGTCAACGTCCACAAATAGGCCGAGGCGTCGATTTGCTCAAAATTCCCGTCGCTAGTCCTTCTTCCGGCGGCAATAATCGAGAAACCGAAGGAATCCTTGCCGCGGAACTCGTATTTTTCACCACCCTCAAAAGGAGAACCCCATCTAGACCCGGTCGCAATAAGCATAGACGCATTTGTCTTGAATCCGTCAGAATTCGCCGTGTTCATATACAGTTCCATATATTGAATCATGGTGGGCAGAGCCCAGCCTTCGGGGCAGGCATTCGCCGCATCGGCATGGGTATAAAGCCGTCCATACACATCGCAGTTGGACTCTTCATCATTGTAGCACCAGCTATTGGCTGTCTCGTAATTCAGGTTCTCGGCAAACCAGGTGTTCTTCCCAATCTTGACGGTCCGGTACTTCTGACCGTCGCGTGGGTCGGTGACCTCCCCAAACACCACTGTTTCCGACGAAACCTGCCCCCTGGCAAGAACTGTTCCCTGATTCACAGCCTCGGCACCTACAATGGACTCTTCCTCCGAAGCCCCGGCGATGCTTGAGTCGGCGGAGCAGCCTGAAAGGAAAAACAAAGCAGCAGAAATAGCTACAAAAGCGGTAGCGGTAAATAACGGTGTTGCGCGATCTTCGGTTTTCATGATGAACTCCTTTTCTAAAGGTTACCCTTGTTTTACACCATTAATATACCCTCAAAGATTCATAATGTCAAATATATTGTTTTTATCGAAATGATATATATTTTTGATGTATAGTTTTTCAAGAATTGAAAAACTTCAGACACTCATGCCACCAATGCATATTTTTCCCGCTTTCGCACGCCTTTGGCCCCTTCCCAGCACCCCCTAAAAAAACTATCTTTGGCCTCGGAAATTTCAAAAGGACCAAGGTCATGAACTACAATCCTCTCGCAGAACAGGCCAACGCGGAACTCTCCGCAAACGGTTGCAACGTACTCTCCATGCTTTCCGAAAGGGGCAAGGCCATCTTCTTCCCGCGCAAGGGCATTTTGGGCCAGGGCGCCGAAGCCAAAGGCTCCGCCATCAACGCCACCATCGGAACCGCCCTCGAAGACGACGGGAGCCCCTTGGTTCTCGACTGCGTGCTCAAGAGCCTGAACCTGCCCAAGACGTCGTTCCTGTACGCCCCAAGCTTCGGTAACCCCGACCTGCGCAAGGCCTGGAAAGAGCAGATTCTCCGCAAGAACCCGAGCCTCGCAGGCAAGGCTTTCAGCAACCCGGTCGTGACCGCAGCCCTCACCCACGCCATCAGTTGCGCGGGCTACCTTTTCTTGGATCCGGGTGACGAGGTGATTATCCCCGACCTTTACTGGGACAACTACGAGCTGGTGTTCGAAAACAGCTGCGGTGCAAAGATCAAGACCTTCAACACCTTCAAGGACGGTGGATTCGATACCGAAGCCCTGAAGAAGGCTCTTGCCGAAAGCAAGAGCGAAAAGAAGGTGGTGCTCCTGAACTTCCCCAACAACCCCACGGGCTATACCGCCACCGAAAAAGAAGCCGTCGAAATCGCCAAGATCCTCACGGACTGCGCCGCTGCAGGCAACAAGGTGGTGGCCCTGCTAGACGACGCCTACTTTGGACTGGTCTATGAGGACGGCGTGACCAAGGAATCCCTGTTCAGCAAGGTGCTGGACGCAAGCGAGAACCTGCTGGCCGTCAAGCTGGACGGCCCCACCAAGGAAGACTACGTGTGGGGTTTCCGCGTCGGGTTCATGAGCTTTGGTTTCAAGGGCGCCACGGAAGCCCAGCTGAAGGCCCTGGAAGACAAGGCCGCGGGCGTGGTCCGCGGAAACATTTCTAACGCCCCCAGCATCAGCCAGAAGATTCTGCTGGCCGCCTTCCAGAGCCCCGAATACCTGCAGCAGAAGCAGGAAAAGTACAACACGCTCAAGAAGCGTTTCGACATCATCAAGCAGGAACTGGCTGCCCACCCGGAATACAAGGACGCCTTCGAGGCCATGCCCTGCAACAGCGGCTACTTCATGTGCATCAAGCCCAAGGGTGTAGATGCCGAGCAGCTCCGCCAGAAGCTCATCAGCGACTACAGCACGGGCACTATCATGCTTTCGGGCCTTATCCGCGTAGCATTCAGCGCCGTGCCTACCGACAAGCTGGGCAAGCTGTTCGAAAATATTTATAATTGTGTTTTGAAGATGAAGTAAACGGCGGTTCTTGAACCGTCCTCCGGAGGATCAATGTCCGAAAAGGCAACACTGAACTATAATGGAAAGAGCTACGAGCTCCCTGTTATCAAAGGCACCGAGAACGAAACCGGTCTCGATATCAGTTCTCTGCGCAAAGATTCCGGACTGGTTACTCTCGATTATGGCTACCTGAACACGGGCAGCACCAAGAGTGCCATCACCTACGTAGATGGCGAGAACGGTATTCTGCGTTATCGCGGCTACTCCATCGAGGACCTGGCCGAAAAGGCCACCTTCCCCGAGACCGCATGGCTCCTGATTTACGGTGACCTGCCCAATCCGGAGCAGCTCTCCCATTTCCGTACCCTGCTTACCGAAAACGCCCTGCTCCACGAGAACCTGCTGCACTTTTTCCGCGAGATGCCGCCTAGCGCGCACCCCATGGGAATCCTCAGCTCCATCGTGAACGCCGTGGGCCTTTTCACTCCCCGCTTCTACGACGACGAAAATATCGCCAGCGCCTTCGAGCTGACCACGGCGGGCCTTATCTCCAAGATCCGCACCATCGCGGCATTCTCTTACAAGGCAAGCATCGGCGAACCCTTCGTTTACCCCGAAGCGGAACGCAGCTACTGCAGTAACTTCCTCAACATGATGTTCAGCAGTAAGGCAAGGCCTTACCACCTGGACCCCATCATGGAAAAGGCGTTGAACACCCTTTTGATTGTACATGCCGACCACGAGCAGAACTGCTCCACTTCTACGGTGCGTATGGTGGGCAGCTCTCAGGCCAACCTGTACGCCAGTATTTGCGCCGGCATTTGCGCCCTGTGGGGCCCGCTCCATGGCGGCGCCAACCAGGCCGTTCTTGAAACGCTTCTCCGTATCCAGAACAGCGGCATGACCATCGAGCAGGTGATGGAAAAGGCCAAAGACAAGAACGACCCCTTCCGTCTTTCTGGATTCGGTCACCGGGTGTACAAGAGTTACGATCCTCGTGCGAAAGTTTTGAAGAAGCTCATGGGCCAGGTGTTCGAACACGAACACATCAACGACCCGTTGCTGGAAATCGCGCTGAAGCTTGAAGAAGCCGCCCTGAAGGACGACTACTTTATAGCCCGTAAGCTCTACCCCAACGTAGACTTCTATTCCGGAATCCTGTACAGGGCCATGGGCATTCCCACCAACATGCTCACGGTGATGTTTGCCATCGGCCGCCTGCCCGGCTGGATTGCCCACTGGAAAGAGATGCACGACGATCCGCAGAGCAAGATCAACAGGCCGCGCCAGATTTACACCGGCGCAACGGCCCGCCCCTGGATCGATCGGAATAAACGATAATAAAGCACCGAAGGTGCCCACGCAAATAATCTGCTCTATCCATAGTCTGTTTTTGAAATAAAGCAGATTATTAAGTGTAAGGTAGGTCTTAGGGAGGGCGAAGCCTTCCCTAGTCGCATGACCCGCCCTAGTCGCTTAACCGCTTAAACTTTTTCAAGTGCCTGAGTCAGGTCCGCGATGATGTCTTCGGCGTTCTCGATACCCACGCTGAAGCGAATCAGGTCAGGAGCGACACCTGCTTCGATGAGCTGTTCATCGCTAAGCTGACGGTGCGTGTGGCTTGCCGGGTGCAGCACGCAGCTGCGGGCGTCGGCCACGTGGGTCACGATGCAGATCATCTTGAGACTGTCCATGAACTGGATGCTCTTTTCACGACCACCCTTGATACCGAAAGTAAGCACGCCGCAAGGCAAGCCACCCTTGAACTGCTTCTTGGCAAGTTCGTGGTACTTGTTACCCTCAAGGCCGGCATAGTCGACCCAGGCCACCTTCGGGTGGTTCTGCAGGAACTTAGCGCAGGCGAGAGCGTTTTCGCAGTGGCGCGGCATGCGCAGGTGCAAGGTTTCAAGACCAACATTCAGGAGGAACGCATTCTGCGGAGACTGAATAGAACCCAAGTCGCGCATGAGCTGGGCGGTAGCCTTCGTGATGTAGGCGCCCTTGCCGAAAGCCTTCGTGTAGGCAAGACCGTGGTAGCTCGGATCCGGTTCAGTGAGACCCGCGAACTTGTCGTGGTGAGCTTCCCAATCGAAGTTGCCGCTGTCCACAATGCAGCCACCCACGGCCATGGCATGACCGTCCATGTACTTGGTGGTGGAATGGGTCACAATGTCAACGCCAAAGTCAATGGGGCGGCAGAGTATGGGGGTCGGGAACGTGTTATCGACAATCATGGGCACGCCGTGCTTGTGGGCGATGTCGGCAAAGCGCTTCAGGTCCAGAATCTTACCGGCCGGGTTCGCAACCGTCTCGCCAAAGAGGCACTTGGTGTTGGGGCGGAAGGCCTTCTCGATTTCTTCATCGCTGGCATCTTGGTCAATAAACGTGCATTCGATGCCGAGCTTCTTCATCGTCACGGAGAAGAGGTTGCTCGTACCGCCATAGATGGCGGAAGTGCTCACGAAGTGGTCGCCCGCCTCGCAGATGTTGAACACGGCGTAGAAGTTGGCCGCCTGACCGGAACTCGTAAGCATCGCAGCCACACCGCCCTCGAGAGCCGCAATCTTAGATGCAACAGCGTCATTGGTGGGGTTCTGCAGACGGGTATAGAAGTAGCCAGAGGCCTTTAGGTCGAACAGGTCGGCCATGGCATTGCTGGACTCGTACTTGAATGTGGTGCTCTGGTAGATGGGGAGTACGCGGGGTTCGCCGTTTTTCGGCTGCCAACCGCCCTGTACGCATAAAGTTTCGATCTTGGACATATACGATAAACCTCTTGTTAGTTATCGGTTTCAAATATAGCAAAAGGCCGCGCATTCCGTCAATGCATTTATGCGCATATTTACATAAAATATTCTGGCGTTGTTGCGCAAATGAGAAATGCCCGCTCGAGGCGGGCATGACATGTTGAATAGCGGAACCTACTAGACAGCCTATTCCGACATCACGCAGCGGACGTTGTAGGCACGTCCATCCGCACCGGTCGTAAGGAACTTGCTCTCGAACGAGCCGTAGTCCTGAACCTGCAAAACCACATCGCCAGCGTCACTCCTCTGAATCCAGAGGTAACCTTGGCTACCATTGTTTCCAAATAGCCAGTTCGATCCCTCTTGTTTGAATCGTCCACCAAGGACCCACCAGTCATCTAGTTCCTTCTTCGGAGTTTCTTCCATCGAAGCAAGGGCGGCTTCGGCTTCAGCTTTCGTAGGCAAGCGCCATCCTGACGGGCAAACAACCTTTGCTGCGTCATAGGTATAATACGTACCGTAGTAATCACAGACATTCACGGTTTCCTTCGTTGCGTCAGGACCAGGCTTAGTCTCTACTTCTGCCGTTGCTCCGCATTGGAAACCTGTATTCGCCTTATAAGTCAAGTTGCTTGTCGTCCAATACACGGAGCCGACCTTGAGCAAGCTGTATGTCTGATTGTTTCTGACGTCCGTAAGCTTCAGACCGGCCTTGTCGACCGTAGGCGCGCTGGAATCTACGCTGACCGCAGTAGCCTGGGAGCTGGAAGACTGTTTTGAAGACGAGGACTTGGGTTGAGAACCTGCAGAGCTACTGGAGTTCGACGGCTTTGTGGCTGAGGACGCAGGCTTTGCTGCAGAAGAACTGTTAACAAAGTTCTTTTCGCAACCTTCGGTCCAGCAGAAAACACCGCTGCTGTAATAGAGGCTGCCCTCGGCGTCGGCCACCAAAATCGTGTCCTTGCCGTTGTTGATGACAATCTTGTCGCCCGGCTTGGCAGAGGGGGCACTCTGACCAGGAGCTACAGAGCCTCCGGACTTGCCATCGCCATCACCCGAAGACCCGGAGGAATCGGTATCGCCCAGTTCTTCAATATTAACTTTATGGGGACTGCTGTCGTCAGAGCAGGCGGCAAGCAAAAACACCATACCAAAAAACAGAATCCACGTTTTCAATGCACTCATAACCTAAATATAACCTTTAGAGCCTAAAAAAGCACGTAAAATTATACTATCTTTTCGGCATTATGAGCAATGTAGAGGTTTTTGACACCACTTTCGCCGTGACCATCCTGGTCATCATGGCCGTTTGCATCCCGACAGCCTTGTTGCTTGCCAACTGGTTCTTGCACCCGGGTAAAATCAAGGGAACTGCCATCAAGGGAACGTCCTACGAGTGCGGTCTGGCCCATGTTTCTGGTACCGCCGGCGAACGCTACCCTGTCAAGTACTACCTGGTAGCCATGCTGTTCCTGGTGTTCGACCTGGAAGTGGCGTTCCTGTACCCCTGGGCTGTGCAGTTCATGGCCGGAGGCTGGGAGCTGCTGCTGGTGTTGCTTGGATTCCTAGTTATTCTAGAAGCAGGTTACCTCTACGTGTTCCGCAAGGGCGTGCTGGACTGGGCAACCCTCAAAGACTAAGTTTCAAGAGTATTCTATCTCAAATAAAGAACGCAGGACTTCGGTCCTGCGTTCTGCTTTTTATAGACAGCGGGTAAAACCGCCACCACGTTACTTGAAGTAACGGCCCAGCAAGCCCTGGAAGGCAGAGCCGTGGCGGGCCTCGTCCTTGCACATCTCATGGACAGTATCGTGGATGGCGTCGTAACCCAGTTCCTTGGCGCGCTTGGCCAAGGCGAGCTTACCCTCGGTGGCACCGGCTTCGGCAGCCACACGGAGCTCCAGATTCTTCTTGGTGTCGGGGTAGACCACCTCGCCCAGCAGTTCGGCGAACTTGGCGGCATGTTCGGCCTCTTCAAAGGCGATACGCTTGTAAGCCTCGGCCACCTCGGGGAACCCCTCGCGGTCGGCCTGACGGCTCATGGCCAGGTACATGCCCACCTCGGTACATTCCCCTGCGAAATTTTCCCTTAGGCCCTGGACCACCTCGGCGTCTAGCCCCTGGGCCACGCCAATTTTGTGCTCGTCGGCCCAGACAATCTTGCCACCAGCGGGCTGTTCCACCTTCTCGAAGAACTTGCTCTTGGGGGCCTTGCACTGGGGGCATTCGTCCGGAGCTTCCGGTCCCATGTGCACGTAGCCGCAAACTTTACATACCCATACCTTCATATTGTGTCTCCTCTCCGCCCTGGGCGGGTCTGATGTGTGAAACTTTGGCACTACGCCTGCGTTATGCCTTGAAGCTGTCCAGGGCGTCGTTGGGGCCTATCAAGAACAGCACGTCGTTTTCCTTGAGCACGTAGTCGGCAATGTTACCGATCTTGGGCACGGACTCCAGCGGGTCGCGAATGGCGATCACCTGAATACCGTACTTGTGGGTCAAGGACAAATCCTTAAGAGTCTTGCCCTGGAACTTCTCGGGGCACACGATTTCAATAATGGAGAAGCCTTCCATGAAGGGCAAAAAGTCCAGCATGTTGGGGCGGTTGAGCCGCTCGGCAAGGCTGATGGCGGAGTCCCTTTCGGGGTGGAAAATGTCGGAGACGCCCAGCTTTTCAAGGATGCTCGTATGGGCGGCACTACTGGACTTCGCAATGATATGCTTTACGCCCAGCTCCTTCAGGTTCAGCACCGTAAGAAGCGAGGCCTGCAGGTTCTCGCCGATACACACGATCACGGAATCCGCCTTGTTCAGGGGGATAGACGAGAGCTGCTTGATTCGGGTACTGTCCGCCACGATAGCCTGGGATACAGAGCTAGAAATGTCCTGCACCTTGTCGGGGTGGCAGTCGATAACCATCACGTCGTGACCCAAGGATGTCAAATGCTTGGCCAAGAAAATGGCCGAGTTTCCAAGTCCGATAATAACAAACTGTTTAGAAGCCATGGCCTAATAATAGATAATTCGGAGTTCGGAGTTCGGAGTTCGGAATTGTTTTTTTTACAAAATTCCTAATTCATACTTCCGAAATCCGAATTGCGCCATCGGCGCATCAGCCCACCATGATGTCTTCTTCGGCAAACCAGGTGGTATTCTGGACCCTTCCTGCCACGGCAGAAATCAAGAAGAGGGGGCCCATACGGCCAATGAACATCACACAGCAGATAACCACACGGCCCACGGTAGAAAGTTCACCGGTAAGCCCCATAGAAAGCCCGCAGGTACTGTAGGCGCTCACCACCTCGAACAAGACCTTCAAGAAAGACGACTGGCCCGCGCCAGAAACCCCACCGGGAATTTCGGTACACAAAAGAATCAAGGTCGCAAGCACAATGACCACGATAGCCACAATGAAAATCCGCACGGCCTTATCGACGGTAGTTTCGGGAATGGTCCGTCCAAGAACCTGGGTCTTTTCGCGCCCAAGCAGGCGGTTAAAGCCCAAAAGTCCAATTACCGCAGCCGTAGTCACCTTCACACCGCCACCGCAACTACCGGGGTTTGCACCAATGAACATGATAACGATAAAGAAGAACAGGGAGCTTGCGCAAAGGCCCGGCACATCTACCGTATTCAGGCCCGCCGTACGGCTGGTAAAGGCCATGAACAGGGTGGTTTCCAACTTCTGGCCGATGCTCAGATTGCCAAGGGCGTTACTCCATTCCGTAAGGCAGAACACCAGCACGCTAGCCGCCACCACGAACAGGGTACCGACGGTAGCAATGTGGGTATGGAGTGAAATCTTGCGGACCTTGTGCTGCTTAAAGTCAAACAAGTACCGCAGTTCCGTAACCGCCAAAAAGCCAAAGCCCCCTGCCAAGGCAAGTACGCAGGTAGACACGTTCACCACCGGGTTCAGCTGGAACTGCACCAGGGAATCGGGGAAAAGGGTAAAGCCCACGTTGCAGAATGAACTGACCGCCTGGAAAACCGACATGAAAATTCGATCGTAGAGGCTATCCCCCGAGAACTGGGTAAAATACAAAGCCGCACCGATCAGTTCAAGAATAAAGGTAAAGGGCAGCACCGCCTTCAGGATCTTTGAAGGGTCGATGTTCCCTTCTTGGGAAAAAGCCGAAAGCAGTACAGATTGGTGGTTAAAGCCCGGATGCATACCGGCAAGCAAAATCAAGGTGGTAGATACCGTCATGATACCAAGGCCGCCCAGCTGCATAAGCACCAGCAGAACCCAGTCACCAAAATGGGTAAAGCTAGCGCTCACATCCAGCACAGAAAGCCCGGTCACGCATACGGCAGAAGTAGCAGTAAACAGAGCGTCCAAGAAGGTGATAGGGGTCTTCATGGAAACCGGCAAGCGCAAAAGCACAGCACCCACCGCAATCAGCAACAGGTAACCCAGAACCACCAGGGTCATGGGATTCAACTGCTTCTTCTTGACTACGGGATTCTCGGAAAAGCGAGAACCTTGGTACTTGGAGCGCAACATGGGCCAAAAGATAGCTTTTTAACAAGCAATACGGCCCCAAGAAATTATATATTTGACACAACATGAAACGATTTCTGACCGCAACGCTCTTTTTGCTCGCTCTGGCCGTAGTGCCGTCGAATGCGTTCACCATGGACTTGCAGGCCGGAGTCGTGAACCACGCCAGCGAAATTACAACGTTCAACCTAAACATCTACGGCCACCTTTGGTACCGCATCGACCAGATGCTATTCATAGGTGTCGGCAGCGGCTATCAGGAAATCGACAACGTGGGTCTGGTCCCTGTTAGTGCAAGCGCATGGATACGCCTACCCTTCGGCGGGCAGATGCTCCCTGTGGCAACCGGAGACATCGGTTACCTTATCGGCAAGGGCCATCAGTTGTTCTGGAGAGCCGGCGGCGGAATCGATCTCAAGAACGGGGACTATTCCTCTATCCTCCTAATGAGTGGCTACGAATTCCTGGATCACGCGGGCAAGGGTTACGTCTACCTCCAGGCCGGTATCCTCGTCGAAATCTGATTTTTGCGGATCCGTTCCCGTGATTCACTTTCTTAAATACAACATCATCGGTGTGCTGAACACCCTCATCACCCTTGCCGTGGTATGGGTATTGCACCAGCTACTAGACTGGAACGTGGAGCTTTCCAACTTCTTGGGTTTCGTGGCGGGCGGCTGCAACAGCTACCTATGCAACCGCATCTGGAATTTCAAAAGCCACAACCGTAAACGTAGTGAAATCATCCGCTTTGTAGCAGTGTTCCTGATTTCTTACGGAATTAACTTGTTCGTACTAGAGCTGACCGCCTACGCCCTCGCCAACGCGGCCTGGTGCGCAAGCTTTACTGTTTGGATCTCGCAGTTCATGAAACCCACCTACTTTGCCAACGTGGTGGCCAACGTGGTGTACGTACTGGTAAGCTTTACGCTTTACAAAAAGTGGGTGTTCAAGGCCCCGCCGAAACAAGGCTAGCGGTTGTATCCCTTAAACCACTCGGCAAATGCCTTGATACCCGTATCCAAGTCGGTATTGGCCGTGTAGCCAACTTCCTTCTCTAGCGCCACCGTATCGGCCCAGGTGACCTCTACGTCACCCGGCTGCATGGGCATGTAAATCTTCTCGGCGGTCTTTCCCAGATGTTTCTCGAGGGTCTGCACAAAGTCCAGCAGGTTCACCGGATTGCCGTGACCAATATTGTACAGCTTGTTCTCGCCCTTACCAATGCCAGCCTCAAAGACACGGACCACACCCTGGGCGATATCGTCAATATAGGTGAAGTCACGCATCATGTGGCCGTTGTTGAAAATCTTGATGGGCCGATCGTGCATAATGGCATCTGCAAAAAGCCAGGGCGCCATATCGGGCCTACCCCACGGGCCGTAAACGGTAAAGAACCGAAGCCCAGTAGCGTTTATTTTGTAAAGGTGGTGGTACGTCTCTGCCATCAGCTCATTGCTCCGCTTGGTGGCGGCATACAGGCTAGAAGGCTGGCAGACCGGATCTTCTGTGCTGAAGGGAGTCTTGGTGTTGCGACCGTAGACGCTGCTAGAAGAGGCGTAGGTCAGGTGTTCCACAGGGTTAAAACGGCACCCTTCCAAGATGTTCAAAAAACCGGTAATGTTGCTGTCGATATAGGCCTGAGGGTTTACCAGGCTGTAGCGGACACCCGCCTGGGCGCCCAGGTGGATAACGCCGTCAAAATGTTCACGCTCAAAAAGTGCCTTGATGGCGGCGGCATCGGCAAGGTCCATCTTCTCAAAATGGAACGCTTCATGATTCAGACGTTTCAGACGATCTTCCTTGAGGCTCACCTGGTAATAGTCGTTCATGTTGTCGATACCAACGACACTGTACCCCTTAGAAAGGAGAATCAATGAAACTTCGCAACCGATAAAGCCGGCGGCACCCGTGACCAAGATTTTTTTCGACATTCCTGACACCTTGATGAATTACATCACAAAAATAAAAAAAGGACCCCGAAGGGTCCTGTTTAGTGATTTCAAAATCGAGCTTACTTCTCGAACGGAATCAGTTCCACGCGGCGGTTCTTCTTACGGCCGTTCTTGCTGCCGTTGCTGGCAATGGGCTTTTCGTCACCGAAGCCAACAGCGCGGAGGCGGTCAGCGGCAACACCCTGCTGAACGAAGTAATCCACCACAGCCTGGGCACGGGCCTGAGACAGGTCCTTGTTGAAGTCAGGCTTACCAACGTTGTCGGTATGGCCCTGGACTTCCAGGTTGGCAGACGGAATCTGCTTCAAGAGAGCCACGATGTCATTCAAGGTGCCGTAGCTGTCCTTGGTGAACTTGGTGGAGTTGGTCTGGAACTGGATACCCTGTTTCAGCTTGTTCAGGTCCTGCTTCTTGTTGAGCGGGCAACCCTTGGCGTCAACCTTCACACCTTCGAGGGTGTAGGGACACTTGTCCTGATGATCGGGCACGCCGTCATGGTCGATATCCATGGGGCAGCCGGTGCTATCCACAGAAATATCCTTGTCGGTGCCCGGGCACTTGTCAATGCCGTCAAACACGCCGTCACGGTCGCTGTCGATGGGGCAGCCGGTGCTGTCGACCACAGTGCCTTCCTTAGTGTTGGGGCACTTGTCCAGATCGTCAGACACGCCGTCCTTGTCGAAGTCAGAGACGCAACCCGTGCTATCTACAGAAGTTCCTTCCGGAGTGTTCGGGCACTTGTCCAGAGCATCGGGAACACCATCCTTGTCGGCATCGGCGGTACAACCGGTGCTATCCACAGGCATGCCGGCCTTGGTGTTCGGGCACTTGTCCTGAGCATCGGGAACGCCGTCACCATCGCGGTCGCCTTCGCAACCCATGTCATTCACTTCGGCACCTTCCGGGGTTCCGGGGCACTTGTCCAGATTATCGGGCACGCCGTCCTTGTCGGAGTCAGCGGCACAACCGGTGCTGTCCACAGTCACGCCGGCCTTGGTGTTGGGGCAACGGTCATCGGCATCGGGGATGCCGTCCTTGTCAAAGTCGCTTTCGCATCCGGTAGCGTCGATCTGGCGGCCTTCCTTGGTGTTGGGGCACTTGTCCAGACCATCAGGAACGCCATCCTTGTCGGTATCCATGGGGCAGCCAGTGCTGTCGACCACGGAGCCTTCCTTGGTGTTGGGGCACTTGTCCACACCATCAGGTACGCCGTCCTTATCGGTATCCATGGGGCAGCCGTCAGCATCGACAGTCACGCCAGCCAGGGTATGCGGGCACTTGTCCTTCACGTCAGGTACGCCGTCCTTGTCTTCGTCCTTGGGCTTCTTGTTGGGGTTGCCATCGAAGCGCCACACGAGAGAAGCAGTACCGGCATAGAGCGGGGTCGGAGTGTAGTAGTAATAGGCATCCACGTCGTTTTCGCCAACGTAGTGGATCTTGTAATCCTTGCTGTGTTCCATTTCCTTGTCGCCATCGAAGGTGAAGTTCCTGAGGGCACGAATAGCCACGTCAAGACCCATAGCAAAGTCGATGTTCCAGGGCAGGTGGAAGCGGAAACCGGGAGTCAGGAGCATGGGGTCGACCAGGGGGCTACGAGGATAGCCGGTCTCTTCCACGCGGAATTCGCCGGAGAATTCAACAAAGATATCGACAAAGTCAAGCGGCATCACGTTCACGCCCGTGCCGTATATCATGGTCACCGGCAGGTCGTGGTCAACCGTGTAGACAATACCAACGTTGTTGTTCCAACGAACGGGGATACCCATGTTCACGAAATCCAAGGTGAGGATCAAGTTGCCACCAATACCGAAGGCATTAGAGGTAAGGGGGTGGGTTTCGCCTTCGCTATTCAGGTACCAGGCATGGCGGGGGCGCACACCGGCAGCCTCTTCGCCAGAGGGTACATAGGCATCAACCTGGACTGCAGCAGTAAAGACTCTCTTCTGGCTATCGAAGGGCATACGCACCTTAAACCACACGTTCAAGTCACCACGGCTGGTGGTCCACATGTTGCCGCCACCGGAGGGGCCATCAGATTTGGCATGTTCGTAGTAAAGGGGCAGGTTCATGCCCAAATCCACGAATTCATAAAGGCCCACAGATGCGTTAAAGTTACCCGAAAGGGAGGGAGCCCAGTCGTTAAACGAGTAGGTCTCGCCATTGGCTGTATAGCTACCGCCGCGGCTCAGGGCCCAAGCGTCCAGAGCGATGTTTCCACCCGTACCGATAGAGAATCCGAGCTGACCATTGGTCTTGGTATTGTACTGATGGATACCATCGGTACCGCCTTGGATGCCTGCCTGTGCAAACGCAAGGCTACATGCAAGGAGTGACAGAGTTATTATCTTTTTCATGAATAATCCTCTAAATTATGACTTTAGGGGAAATTATAGCAAAAATTTCAGTTATAGGTCACATTTTTTTAATTTTGAGACCTTCAGTACTACCATTTAGGCCAAATGGGCAACTAAAATAGGGTTACAAGAATCAAAATCAGGTCATGACGGACAAATTACCGATTCTTTCTATAGAAAGTCTGCGTAGGGACTTCAAGATGGGTGACCAGGTGGTTCACGCCCTGCGGGGCGTGTCCTTCGACATCTATCCCGGTGAATTTGTGACCATCATGGGTACCAGCGGGTCGGGCAAGTCTACCATGCTGAACATTTTGGGCTGTATGGACAAGCCTACCGCGGGACACTACATTCTAGACGGCGAGCATACCGAAAAGCTCTCCCGGGACTCCCTGGCCCGCATCCGGGGCCAAAAAATCGGTTTTGTTTTCCAGAACTACAACCTGCTTTCCAGAACCACCGCCATCGAGAACGTGGAACTGCCCCTGCTTTACAATTCGAAGGTGTCTTCGGCGGAAAGGCGCCGGCGGGCACTTACGGCCCTGGAAATGGTGGGCCTGGCCGACCGCATGAACCACCTGCCCAGCCAGCTTTCTGGCGGACAACAGCAGCGTGTGGCTATCGCCCGTGCCCTGGTGAACGACCCTGTGATTATTTTGGCCGACGAAGCCACAGGTAATCTGGACACCCGAACCAGCTACGAAATCATGATGATTTTCCAGGAGCTCCACCGGCAGGGGAAAACCATTGCCTTCGTGACCCACGAACCCGACATTGCCACCTTCAGCGAGCGGACCATCACCCTGCGGGACGGTCTCTTAAAAAAAGACGAAGCCCACGAGATGCAAGACGCGAAGGCAGCCTTCGATGCCCTGCCCCCACCAGAGACCTATGACTAATTCAGATTTCGGAATTCAGAATTCAGAACTTTTTTCTAGCTCTGAAATCCGAACTCCGAATTCACCACAACTCCGAAATCCGAACTCCGAACTCACCCATGTCTCCTATCACTCTCATAAAGATTTCTCTTTGCGCCCTACTGCGTAACCGCATGCGCACCTTCCTTTCGGTGCTGGGTATCGTCATTGGCGTGGCAGCGGTGATTACCATGGTGGCCATGGGCGAAGGGTCTCGCCAGTCCATCAAGGAACAGATGACCAGCATGGGCACCAACGCCATCATTGTCATGCCCAACTGGAACAGGCGTGGCGGCGTACAGGCGGAATCTTCCGAGATGTTGGAAGAAAAAGATGTCATCGCCATCCGGGAAAACGCCACCTACATCAACGGCGTGTCACCCATGATTACCGTAAGCGGGCAAGCCATTGTAGGGAACAACAACTCCCCCACTACTTTGAGCGGCATCTCCGCCGACTACCTCAAGATTCGCAACTACGAAATCGAAGACGGCGTGATGTTCGACGACGCTGCCGACCGCATGGCGAAAGTCTGCGTCATTGGCCAGACGGTGGTACAGAACCTCTTTGCGGGCGAAAACCCCATCGGTAAGACCATCCGCTACAAGAGCATCCCGCTGAAGGTTATCGGCACTCTGAAATCCAAGGGCTCCGGAGACTTTGGGCAAGATAACGACGACGTGATCTTTACGCCCTACCAGACCGTAATGCGCAGGTTCTCGGCCACCACCAACATCCGGCAGATCTACGCCAACTCCATCGGCGAAGGCTATGCCGAAAAGGCCACCGAAGAAATCATGAACATTTTGAAGGAACGGCGGAACTGGACCAAGCCCACGGATCCCTTCAGAGTGTTCACCCAAGAAGAAATGATCGAGATGGTCACCAGCACATCGGACATGCTGGCCCTGGTGTTGACCGTCATTGCCGGTATTAGCCTGTTCGTAGGCGGTATCGGTATCATGAACATCATGTACGTGTCGGTTACCGAACGCACCAAGGAAATCGGCCTCCGCATGGCCATAGGCGCCCGTGGGCGTGACATATTGATGCAGTTCCTGTTTGAATCAGTGACCATTAGCCTTATGGGCGGGCTTATCGGTATTATTCTCGGGGTGGCCGCTTCACAAATTGTAAAAACCGTCATGGGGTGGCCCATGATCGTGTCGTTTACCAGCGTTGTCATCAGTTTTGCCGTATGTTTTGCCACGGGAGTCTTTTTCGGGTGGTACCCTGCCCGCAAAGCCAGCCGACTTGACCCGATCGAGGCCCTAAGGTATGAATAATTCGGAATCCCGAGTTCGGAGTTCGGATTTTTATTCTTAACAAACAACTCCGAATTCCGAAATCCGAATTCATAATTATTCTTGTTTACTATCTTAAAAGTATGAACCTGCTCGAATTTCTAAAACCGATGCCGGTCGTGGGCATTCTCCGCGACATTCCCCAGGGGGCCGAAGAGGCCTGCGTAGAAACCGCCGCCAAGTGCGGCCTCAAGGCCATCGAGGTGACCATGAACACCGCCGGTGCCACCAGCATTATCAAAAAGCTCAAGGACTGCGCCGGGTCTTATGAAATTCTCGTAGGGGCAGGCACTGTTCGCCACGAAAGCGACCTAGAAAAGGCCGTAGCCGCGGGGGCAGAGTTCATCGTAACGCCCAACACCCGCAAAGAAATCGTGCGGCTTTCCAATACGGCAGGGATTCCCATTATTCCCGGGGCCCTCTCCCCCACCGAAGTGCAGAAGGCCTACGACCTAGGCGCCGCCGCCGTGAAAGTTTTCCCGGTGAACTGCGTAGGTGGCCCGGAATACATCAAGGCCCTGCGCGGGCCCTTCCGGGACATCCCCCTGATGGCCTGCGGCGGCGTGAACCCGCAGAATGCAAAGGCCTACATGGAAGCGGGCGCGAACCTGGTTTCCTTCGGCGGGAGCATCTTCAACCCCGCGCTCATGGCAAGCGGCAACTGGGACGAAATAGAAATTCGCCTGACAGCGCTGCTGCAAGCGATATAAAGCTCGCAGAGCATTTTCACCCCATACAAAAAAGGCTCGGTCGTAGACCGAGTCTTTTAAGTTTTAGAGATCCCCGTATTCACGGGGATGACGTACCCCAAGGGGAATTCCTTACGGAGTGGCGTCCTTTACGCAGCGGACGGAGAGAGCCTGCTCATCTTTGTCGCCAGTGTAACTACCATAAGGAGAGGGAACTGACCCGTCAAAATCCCAAGCTCTACCAGTCGTCCCATTTGATTCCGCAGCAAGCCAATACTTGCCATAAGAAGGGGCGTTGGCGGAGTTAACAAGCCCTAATCCAAGCTTGTTTTGGGCATTATATGCATAGCTACCAGTTAAACTAATTCCCGGCTTAAATAAAGCAAATGCGGTAACCGTTGCATTTTTAAGAAGAGTTCCACCGCCTACAGTTGTAAACAGTGCATTCCAGTCATCTAGTGTGGCAATGTGGTAATTGGCAGGGCATAACCCCTGCACTAAGCTCGGCAACGCAACAGTGCACACCGCAGTTGCCGAACAACCATACTTTTCTGCATCCGCTCCAAGAGCGTCAACCCATTTGTACGCTTTTCCGAAATTCTTGCAATCAGCATCACCGCTAGTAGCAAGGCAATCTCCCGTTCCAGAGCGCAGATTATCCGCAAGCCAGGTCTGTCCACCAATGGTCACGGTATTGTACACGATTTTATCATCTATTGCATCCTTAACAGTCCCTGTTTCACCCACCATCGAGGCAACCCACGTGTCGACCGTTTCGTCGGTGCAGCGGCCATAATCCCCAAATTGGTGTATAGCGAAATTGTTCTCATACTTATCAGCTTTTGTACCACCAACAGCTTCTATGTACGCATACTTCGCCTTGGAAATGACCTTATTAATGTCGACACCAGCGGCAACGGGTTCAAAATCTCGCCAAAGCAACTGCACTAGAGTGTCTTTTCCGTCCTTGGTTGCAGGCAGGGCGGCCTTCAAGAAACCGGTCTCACCTTCAACAAGCAAGTTCATTTCTTTTTCGGAGGAATAGAGCAAGCAAACGCCCGCCCTGCTACCGATATTGGCGCCCAAGGTGTTGTATGTGAACCTAGCCCCTACAAAAGGCCGATATTTGGTAGCTGTAACGGTCTGCTCCTTCGTGATTTCAATAGAAGCTGTACCTCCCATTGTACCACCAGCCGAAATAATGTGTTTAGCCACCAATGAAGTTGTTTCGGTCAAAGGAGTCTCCCCTTCAAAGTACTTAAGGCTACCCGATGCGCCTTCAAACCCGGTGGTAAAGAAGTAATAAGGGGTGTAGCCATTATAACTGCTAACAGTTAAAGACGTATTGAAAGCCTTCCATGGGGTCGAAGAAGTAGTAGACTTGCTCAGCTGCGTCACATACGTGCTGTCGCCACACTGATAAATCATGTAGTCGTAGCCCGCGTTCTTCAGCTTGCAGCGGTCAGTATCCCACTTGGCGTCGGTACCGGAGTAGCTTTGACCATCGCTACCAGCAGCGCCGTCAGTGCCTTTGGGGCCTGTGGCTCCCGTAGAGCCTGCACTACCGGCCTTGCCGTAATTCAACGTACCCACGGCTTCGCCGTTGCATGTAATCTGCACGCCGCTCTTGTCGGCCAGTTCCTTGGCGCTGCAGCCAGACTTGGCCGCAGACTTGCTATCGGCGCCTGCCTTGGAGAGGTTCACCCACTTTTCGGCGGTGCATATGTAAAGCTCCTTGGAGCTTGTAACGGTTGCAAACATGCCCTCGTAGCTTTCGTCGCAGTCAGGGAAAGCTTCCGTGTCCTCGTAGGCCTGGGTGGCAACGGGGTCATTGTCGGTCACATTGTCTCCACAGGCGGCAAAGAACAGAGGGAGCGAGATTGCCATGCTAATCTTTTTCATATTAATCATTTTCATTGTTTAACCCTCCTTATTCCTTAGCCTGGTCCTTGATGCAACGGACGGGGTAGGCGCTAGTCTTTGTCATAGTCGTGGCATATGAATGATTACCACAGAACACCTGGACATAGGTGCCGCCCCATGTAATTCTTATGGCATTTCCTGTTGATGCAGTAGCAGAGCCATTGCTCCAATAGTATTGATATCCAGTGGTTGGGAATGTCAAACCGAGCCCCGTCAGGTTTTCACCTTGGTTATTAAGGGCCCCAGTCGTTTCTGCGGGTCCCTTCGCCAGGGCGAGACCATCGGCAATCGAGCTATATGTCTTATATTGGAGATTTTCTCCTGCAACCGTTTCGATGAGTTTTCCCCATTCGGCAGTAGAAGGCAAATGCCAACCATCGGGACAAATACCCTGCACCTGGTCGGGTAGCGTGGTGGTACACGCAGCGTCAGCGGCACACCCATATTTAGTCGCATCGTCACCGAGCGACTCAAGCCAGGTGTACTTGCGGCCGTACGTGGCACAGTCTTTGTCGCTGCTGTAAAAACAGGACTGTGTCCCATAGCGCAGGTTCTCGGCCATCCAGGTCTGGTCGCCGATGGTTGCTGTTGCGTAGGTGATGGGGTTGTCTTTGTCACGGTTATCGACCAGTTTACCAGGTTTTCCTACTACTGTTTTGAGGTAATCCTTCCAGGTGCTGTAAGTGAAGTTGTCGCAGGAACCATAGTTGCCAATCTGGTAGATGGAGAAGCTGTTGGCGTATTTGCCGGCCTTTTCACTTCCGACGGCTTCGATGGCCATCTCGGTTACGCTCTTAATCACATCGTCTACCGTGACACCCTCGGCCACGGGCTTGAAGTCATTGAAAAGGATATTTACGATAGATTCCTTGCCCTTAGAGGCGGGGATTTCGGCCTTGATATAGCCGTTGGCATTTTTCAGGAGCAAGGCCATAGCATTGTCTGCAGTGTAGGTCAAACAGAAACCACCCTTATATTTGGTTGTCATGTCAGTGGCGGAAAGAGTTGCATGGAAACCGACAAAGGAGCGGTAGTCCTTTGCGGTAACTTTGCGGGCCTCGGCCACGGTGAGCGTTACATCAGCATGAATGGACTTATTTGCATAATGTTCTTTGGGAGCCATCAACGTTGTTCCAAAGGCGACATCGTCATCTTTCCAGCGTTGGTAGGTGGCCTTGTCAGCTCCCGAACCGCTTGCATCATAGAAGAACGGTGTGATTTGAGTACCTGCCAACACAGAAACGCCTGACGAAGCTATGCTATACATTGCGTTCCAGACGTACTTGGACTTGAACCCACTCAAGCTTTTCACGTAGGCACTGTCACCGCAGTCATAGACAACAGTTTCAAGACCTGTATACATAACGGCGCAGTCGTCTTTGCCGAGAGTCAAGTCCTTACCGTTGGAGCCTGTACCATCGGAACCGGCCTCACCGGGGGCACCAGACGGACCGGCAGGACCCTGGCTTCCGTTAGAACCATTGTCGCCATTCTTGACCACCGCCACAGAGTCGCCACCACAGACCACCTTGTAGCCAGACTTGTCTTTAAGTTCCACGGTAGAGCAAGCAAACTCTCCGTCTTTAACAGCAGAGGCAGTAGCGCTGTTCAACAGGCTCTTCCAGGAACCTTCGGAACAAAGGTAGACTTCTTTTTTCGAAGGCACCGTTGCAAACATGCCCTCGTACTTTTCACCACAATCGGGCAGGTCGGCCTTGGATTCGTAGGCCTCCGCCTTGACCACGCTGTCGTTGGTGACATCGTCGCCACAAGCGGTAAGGAGGAGCGAGATTGCAGCACATCCAATAACAAATTTTTTCATAGTAATCTTTTTCATTGTCTAGCCCTCCTTATTCCTTAGCCTTGTTCTTGACGCAACGGATAGCGCGGAAATAGTTCTTGCTGTGGCTAGCATCCGGTACACTCATAGCGGTCTTGCCAAAGGTTCCTATGTAATAGTAGGAATCGGTAAACTCATCCTTGAGAATTACATAAAGACCGACATTTTCGTTGTATAGAGTTGTTCCATTATTTTGAACAATTCCGCCGAGTTTTGCAGAGAAGCCGAGCCAGTTCGTTCCACCGGCACTTTCATCGAGCATGGCAAGTGCACGAAGCTTCTCACTGTTGTAGCCCACAAAATCCATTGCGGTAGCACGCAAGGTATTGTAATCGTCAACACTCGGTACGTGCCACCCTTGGGGACAAATTCCCTGGACAGTAGCAGGCAAGGAGCATGTAAAGCCGGTTCCGCAGGTCATAGGCGTTGCCGCACGAGCCAAAGAGGCCGAGTCAATTGCGGCTGCCCAAGTATAGAGCCTTCCTCCGTACAAAGCCTTGTTCTCGTCAGAGTAGTTGTAAACGAGTTTTTCTACGCAGGGGTGTTCTGTATCGCACTTGAAGGTCGGATCCTCATCTTTGCCATCGTGCAACGGGTCAACATGCACCTTGTAGTCGTAGTCCAAGTTCTCGGCGAACCAGGTCTGATCACCGATAGTGACGGTGTTATATTTCTTTTTATCGCGAGGGTCAGTAACGGTTCCCTTCTTGACAGTACTTAACTTCGCCTCAATATCAACAATGGTATTGCCACCGCAACGGCCATAGGCACCCAGCTCATAGACCGCAAACTTATTCGTGTATTCGCCGGCCTTTAGGCTACCCACTGCCTTAACAAGTATATTCTTTACCTGCCCTGCAATGGTTGACAGATTCACGTTTGCACTATCAGGCTTAAAATCATTCACTAACAAATCAACCGTCTTTTTACTAGTGGCGGCGGCAAGGGGTGAACGAGCCACGTCGGTACCATTTGTAAGAATCAGTTCCATCGGCTGTTCAGAAGAATAGGTGAGGCAAAGGCCTCCGAAGCTCTGGACACTTTTTGCCGTTGTAAAACCGAAAAGAGCTCCAACTACGGGTTCCAGTTTTACAGCAATATTAGGCTTTACGTTTTCTCCAACCGTAAGTGTTGCCGTGCCCTTAACGGCAAAGTTATGTTTCAGTTCAGCCTCATCAACCTGCGTATAGGCTTCAACAGCTTCATCTACTGTCCAGGAATCGTTATCTTTCCAGCGTTCCACCTTGCCTTCGCATGTGCCGGAAGCCGGTTTCAGGAAAAACGTGGACACATCACCAATCGTCGTTTCCGAGGTGTTCATAATTCGGGGGTCTAGCGACAAGGCGTTCCAGGTTTTCAGGGCGGCTGTGGTTCCATTCAGGTTTTCGAGGTACTCCTCGTCACCACACGTGTAGATGACTACGCCACCGGCCATATAGGTTGCCCTACAGTCTGTATCGTCTAGCTTCAGGTCCTTACCGCTTGTGCCAGTACCATCCTGGCCCGCAGCACCGGGATTGCCCGCCCCACCTCTAGGACCAGTCTGACCATCGGCACCCTTTGTACCGTTCTTCAAGGTCGTGATGGTTTCGCCAGCGCACACGATGTCGACACCGCTCTTGTCCTTGTTTTCCTTGGCGGTACAGCCGGCATCAGAATTTGTAGAACTCTTGGAAGAGCTCTGGACGGTCTTCGCCACATTTTCCCATTCGCCCTGATGGCAAACCAGGATTTGACCCTTGGAGGGGATGGTGGCGAGCATGCCTTCGTAGCTCTTGTCGCACTTGGGGAGCGAGTCTACGTTGTCGGCGGCACTTGCCCTGATGATGTCGGTATTGGTGGTCTCTTCGCCACAGGCGGTCATAAAGGCCGTTACCCCTGCGGCAAGGCTTAACGCCAGGAGCCGTTTTTTCATATTGTTTCTCCTTTTGCGGATGGGGCGCCATAACAGTTCAAAGACGCCAACCATCCAATTACTTTGGATGGAAATGTAGGAAAAGCGCGGTAACGCGTAACAAATGTTCCCGATTTTTTATGAGAAAAAGGAGATGCCCTGCCAAGCCGGGCTTGACAAGGTGAGCACCGGCGGCCATAACGTAAACAAAAGTTTACTTTCGTGCGGCGTGCATTCTCTTTTTGCACTCGTACATAGAGGCGTCGGCACTATGGAGCATCTCGTCCATATCCTTGTACACCTCTCCGGAATAGGCGATACCATAAGCGAAAGAAACCTTCTGGTCTACGATGGTAATATCGCCTACCGCCTTCTGCATGCGCTCCGCACAGATTAACGCACCCGGTTTGTCGGTATCGGGGCAGAGCACCATGAACTCGTCGCCGCCCATACGGAACAGCACGTCGGATTCACGAAGCAGATCCTTACAGGCCTTGACCACAGCACGAAGCAACAGGTCTCCTGCCTGGTGGCCAAACTTGTCATTCACGCTCTTGAGACCGTTCAAGTCAAAATAGATCATGGAGAAGGGCGTGCCATAGCGCTTGCTACGGGAGAACCATTCACGCAGGGTGTAGATAGCGTGCCTACGGTTGTAGCACTGGGTCAAGTCGTCAGTGAGGGAAATGTCGCGCAGATACTTGAGGGCGCGACAAAGACGGATGTGTACGTTTATACGGGCCAGCAAAATTTCAGTGGGCGAAAGCTTGCACACAAAATCAGAAGCTCCAGCATGGAACCCCTTGGTAATGCTATCAGAATCTTCCCTGCTAGTGAGGAATATGATAGGCAAGTCATCGAGGGCATGCTTTTCACGGATACGCAGGCACACCTCGAAACCATTCAGGCTCGGCATGTTGATATCCAGGAGTACCAGGTCGAAGGTTCCCTTTTCCAATAGGGCTAGGGCTTCTTCGCCAGAGGTGGCGGACACCACGCTGTAGCCCACCTGGGTCAACAGTTCCCGGTTTTTTTCCAGGATTTCGGTGCTGTCATCTACGATGAGAATCTTTTCTTCTTTCATGTACTCCCCCTATAAAAATTCCAGAGGCGGTGCCTTTTCAATTAAGCCAAGCTTTGCGGCGTACCCGAAAAAGACCTCCAGGGATTTTTTCCTTTCGTCTGTAAAATGATAATCTATAATTTTATAGTAGTCAAGTACAGAATTCTTGTCCAGATTCACAGGAAATCTTGAAATCCAGCGGTCCAATGCGGCGGCAGGGTCTTTGCGGAAAGACTCTACGCTCTTTTCTGTTTCTAGCAGATATTGCTCCAAAATCGGCCTAATTTCGGCTTTCAACGCCGATTTCTCAATAATCCAGGCACCAAAAACAAAAGGCAACCCCTGCCAATCTTGCCACAGGGTTCCCAAGTCGTAGCTATAGGGGAACCTGTGCCGCTCCGATTCCTCCAGAGCCAAGTCCCCGATAAGGAGGCAGGCGTCATCGCTCTCGCAGGCGGCAAGTCCATCCACATATTCAACGCTCACCCGGTAACGCTCCCGAAGCAGAATCTTCAGCAGGGCCACAGAGGTCTGGCTCTGGGAAGTAAGCCGCACTGTTCTGCCACCTAGGTCTTCAATAGGGAACCTTGAAAAGAGCTTTACGGAGCGTACCTCGAAAGAGCACGAGGTACAGAGCCTGGGCGACAGCACAAAAGCACCAGGCTTCTGGGCAAAGGTAATGGACGATGCCGGCGAAAGGTGGATAGAGCCTTCTCTAAGGCCCCTGCTGTGCACACTGGGCGGGCCATCGACAAAACGCACCTGGGGGAATTCGCGCTCGCGACCCAAAAAGCCGTGAAAGAACGGCGCACAGACCAAAAAAGGAATTCGACCCACCAATAAATCCATGAAAAAAAATTAACTTTTGTCTGTGGTATTTTGTAGACCACAAAAACAATAAACTGAAAAAAATTAAATGATAATGGCTAAGAAATAATGGCTGTATTTCACGTGAAAAAGACGTCCCTGGGCGAAGACAAGACCAGTCTCGTGTTTAAGGGCAAAATTATCGAAGGGCCCATCAGCAAGGGCATGACCATGGAAATCCCCATAACCGGCGATACCGTGATCAAGATGAAGATTTACGACGTTGTCCAGTTCGAAAAGCAGAAAGACGAAGACAAGAAGGTGGGCCTGGTGGTGGACTTTTACAACCTGCCCGATGACATGGAAGTGATCCAGGACCTGAACATCGCTGACGAAGATCTGAACATCGTAGATGAATAATTTTTTGCCGTCAATTCCGGCGGCTTAACCAACAGAGACAAAGATGAAAAAAGAAAGGCTACGGGGAGTGAATTTGGGTGGCTGGTTCAGTCAAGTCGACTGTATCGAAGAAAAGGATCCCGTAGGTTTTCCGGGGCTCGTTCCCCACATCAAGACTTTCCTAGGGATGGAAGACTTCAAGCGCATCCGAGAGGCGGGGTTCAACCATGTGCGCCTCCCGGTGGATTATTTCAACCTGTTCAAGGGTGATGCGCTGACTCCTGACGACGAAGTTTTCGGGCTTCTGGACAAGGCGCTGGCCGATATCCAGGCCGCCGACCTGGACGTGATCCTGGACTTGCACAAGTGCCCCGGACACGACTTTCACCTGGGCTGCTCCAAGGAACAGGCCTTCTTCACAGACCCGGCCGCCCGCAAGGACGCCTGCAAGGTATGGGCCTACATGGCTGAACGCTACAGCGGACAGAACCGCGTAATGATGGAGCTGTTGAACGAGCCCGCTGGTAGCGATTCCAAGGTCTGGGACAAGGTGAAGGATGAACTTTTCTGGGCTATCCGCAAGCACGCTCCCAAGAACACCATCGTGGTGGGTAGCAACAAGTGGAACAGCGCCAAGGAATTCCAGTTCCTGACCCCCATGGATGACGACAATGCCATCTACAGTTTCCACACCTACACACCGGTAACGTTCACCCACCAGAAGGCCGCCTGGATTCAGGACCCCTTCTTCCACATTGAACGCCCCTGGCCCGGCGACTACGCCGCACCCACAGGAGAAGCGGCAACCCGCCTAGACGTGGAATACGGCGTGTGGGACAAGGCTCGCCTGCAGGCAAGTATCCAGAACGCTCTGGATTTCCGCGCCAAGTACGACCTGCCGGTCAGCTGCAACGAGTTCGGCGTGTACGTACAAGTGGCCCGTCAGTACCAGCTGGCCTGGATGCGTGACTTCTTGGATATTTTGCGGGAAGCTGACGTAGGCTACAGTTACTGGAACTACAAGAATCTTGACTTTGGCCTGGTATCTAAGGGCGAATCGCTGCACAACAGCCTTGCGCAGTACAACAACCCGGAACGCCTGGACAAGGAACTGATGGAGATGCTTGCCCGCGGATGATTGCAAGTAAAAAATGCTCGGCGGCCGATGCCGCAGCGATGATCGAGAACGGCGCCATCCTGGGCGTCTCGGGATTCACCCTGGCGGGCTACCCCAAGGCGGTTCCTGCCGCCCTGGCTGCCCGGGCCGAAAAGCTCCACAGCGAAGGCAAGCCTTTCAAGGTGTCCCTGTTCTCGGGAGCTTCTACCGGCGACAGCTGCGACGGAGCTCTCGCCCGTGCAGGCGCCATCGACCTGCGCATGCCCTACCAGAGCAATCCAAGCCTCCGCAAGTCTATCAACGACGGTTCTATACGTTACATCGACGCCCACCTTGGAAAGATGGGTTACCTGGTGCGTACCGGTGCCGTGCCTACGCCCGACATCGCCATCATCGAGGTAAGCGCCATACTGCCCGACGGAAGAATCTGCCTTTCTACCTCTGGTGGAAATTCCGTCTGCTACTTGGAAGGTGCTAAAAAGATTATCCTGGAGCTGAACACCCGTCTGGGCGACAGCTATATGGGTATTCACGATATCGCCCTACCGGAACTTCCGCCCCACGCAAAGCCGCTTGCCATCTACAGCGCAGGGGACCGCGTGGGCGACGACCTTGTAAAGATCGACTGGGGCAAGGTGGTGGCCATCGTAGAAAACGACGGCTTCGACGAGGTAACGCCTTTCGTAGAGCCCGACAGCGTATCCACCAACATCGCCGAACGCATTCTAGACTTTATCCGCTTCGAAGAATCCAAGGGCAGGCTCCCCAAAGGCATGGCCTACCAGAGCGGCGTGGGCAAAGTGGCAAACGCCGTGCTCACCGCCATGGCAAACGACGAACGCTTGGGTCAGATCGACATCTTTACCGAAGTCATTCAAGAAGCTGTCATTCCCCTTCTTAAAAAGGGCAAGCTGGGCGTGGCCTCTGGAACGGCTCTAACCCTCTCCCAAGGCGCACAAGATGAGTTTGTCCGTAATGCGACGGAGTGGAAAAAACATTTTGTCATCCGCCAGCAAGAGGTGAGCAACAGCCCCGATGTGATCCGCCGTATCGGCGTCATCTCCATGAACACCGCACTAGAAGCGGACATCTTCGGGAACGTGAACAGCTCCCTGGTTTGCGGGTCTTCTATGATGAACGGCATCGGCGGTGCGGCAGACTTTGCAAGGCACTGTGCCCTGGGATTCTTCTTGACGCCGTCGGTGGCCAAGGGCGGCGCCATTTCTAGCATTGTGCCTTACGTGAGCCATGTGGACCAAACGGAACACGACACCCAGATTTTCGTGACGGAGCAGGGCCTTGCAGACTTGCGTGGCCTCGCCAGCGAAGAGCGGGCACGGCTCATCATTAAGAATTGCGCCCATCCCGATTTCAAAGAACCGCTCACCGACTTCTTGGAATACAGCCTCAAGCATGCCAAGGGCGTGCACATGCCCCTTGCGCTGAGCAGGGCCTTCGAGATGCACAACCGCTATCTCGAAACCGGCAAGATGCTACCTTAAACGGGACAGCACCGGCGCGAGCCTTTATTGCAAAAGTGTAAACCTATCTACGGTGCGGCCGTCAGGCAGCGTCACCGTGCTTTCGAAATCGACCTTACGACGGACCCAAAGCGTTCCCTTGGGGTGGTCGGGCGTCTCGTATTCGCTGCGGTACACCACCAGAGGTTCCACCGTCTCGCAGTCCAGCGCGATCTCTACCACGGTGTAAACCATGGTCTCTTTCTTGTAATGGCGATAGCGCCGGCCTTTCTCTGCCACAGACATAAAACAGAATTACTTTTCCAAGAAGTTCAGCAAGGCGTCCATGCGGGCGTTCACATCTTTGCGGCCCAGGTTGTAAAGCTTCACCAGCTTGGACTTGTCCTTTTCCAGGCGAGAAATGTGCATGGCCTCGCTGGGCCGGAACACGAACACCTTCCCCGTTTTTTCCTTTTCAGCAATCAGATCTAGACAAGCGTTGTAACGCTCGTGCCTGTTGGCCGCCGCCTCGATAAACTTCGGATACTTGCGGTAGAGCAGCTTGAACAGGGGAATCATGGAATTTGGCTTCTTGCGGAAACCTTGCGGTTGGGTCAAGAGAATCACGATTTTTTCGAAACCCTTCTTCTCCATAACCTCGAAGGGAATGCTATCGGCAATGCCGCCGTCCAAAAGCTTCATGCCGTCTACTTCTACGATGTGGCTCATCAGCGGGAGCGATGCCGAGGCGCGAATCACGTTCATGTCGTGTTCTTCGCGATAGTCCATAACCCGCAGGTATTCCGCGCCACCCGTTTCCAAGTTCGAGCTGCAGGCGTAAAACTCTGTCGACTGGCAGGCTTCGGCAAACTTTTCCATGTCAAAGGGGTCAATCTCGTAGGGAATCTGTCGGTAACAGTAGTCCACCTCGAAAAACTCGCCGGTGCGAATCAGGTTCCACCAGCTCATGTATTTGCTAGACTTGGAATGCACCGTATCGATGCGAAAGTTACGGCCAATCTGTTCTGACAAGAAACTGCACAGGTGGGTTACGCCAGCAGAGGTACCGCAGGCACCGCCAAAGCGCAGTCCCAGCTCGTTGAAGACATCTAGAATGCCCCCTGTGTAGGCGCCGCGCATTCCGCCGCCTTCCACAACAACTGCCACCTTCTTGTACATCATGCCTGAAATTTAGCAATACTTGCAAGCCAGTTGTAATCTTTCGGGTGGCTTACGAACTTTTCGGGGTGGGCAACCTGCAACTCCAGAAATTCCCCTACCGTCATCCACACGAAATCGTCTACTTCACCGGGTTGCGGTACCAGATGAGCGGCTTCCTCGTCGGTAAGCGTTATTTTGTACACATCATAGTATTCATTGTCAAAATAGGTTCCGCCGTTCAACACGCTTTCGTGGGTGGATTCAAAAAGGTATTCCAAGTCTTCTATTTTCTTGGTTAGGCCCAGCTCCTCTCTTAACTCACGAATAGCCGCATTCTGGCTTCCGTCTCCGGCAGAGATATGGCCCGCACAGCTGGTGTCCAGAAGGTTCGGGTTGTTCTCTTTCAGGTGGCTACGAAGCTGGAAAAGCACGCGGCCCTTTCTATCGAAAGCCCAGATATGGACCGTGCGGTGCCAAAGCCCTTTGGCGTGAACCTCTGTACGCCCACAAGAATACCCTGCCGGGCTTCCGTCAGGGTTCAAGATGTCGATTTGTTCTTCCATAAAAGGAAAATTACTTATTATAAATCGCCTGGAGGGCGCCCGCCAAGAAAGCCAGGGGCGCATTCCAGTTAATAGCCACCTCGTTGGTAGCGTAGCTACAGCGGTCATCCAAGTAGGCCAAGGCCGGCTTGTCGGCAGCGGCGTAGTTCGGGCACTTCCAATGCTCCTTGCCTTCCAGGTCGATATCCTGCTTACCCAAATGAGGGCCACCCACCAACATGCCTGGCACCGGATCGTCTACAAAGTCCGATTCGCTAGGACGATGATGCGGATTGCGAGGACTGCGGAACCCGAATCCCGTCACGTAGGTAATGTCCATGGGGTTCTTGCCAAGCAGATAATCCAGGCACTGCTGGGCGCCATCCAAGTAACTCTTGTCACCCGTCAAAATGTAGGCCTGAATCAGCACAATGCCATTGTTTGCTATGGCGCTGTTGCTACCCCAGTTCCAACTCCAGGGAAAAGCAGGCAGGCGGTAAGCACTGGAATCGCCCACGGCACGCAAGTTGTTGGCCTCATTCAGCACCACCTTCTTGGCGGCTTCTGCTAGGGAATCCCCGAACACCTTGGGCGCAAAGGCCACGCGGAAGGCAGAAATCATGTTCATGTCGCCCCACCAGGCGCCATTGGGCGTAAAGGAATTTGCCTTCAGATCTTCCAGATAGCTGGCGGCATTCTTATCAGCCTGGGCGCCTGCGGCTACCTTCGCATTAAAAAGCTCTGCAGCCGCAAAGCGGAACTCGTCCTTGCCATCTTCGTTACCGGGAGCGTAGCTACCCGTCTGTACGTCAGAGGGCTGCTTGTAGAACATCTCAGGGTTCTTCTTTGCCCAGGCGTAGGCCGCTTCTGCCGCCTTGAGCATCTTGTCGGCATAGGCCTTGTCAAAACTCCGGTACACCACGCTGGCCTGGGCCATCACGCCGGCAAAGTCCAAAGCCGCCGTAACGCTTTTCAGAATGGCATAACGGGGAGCCGTATCCTGCTCAGGGGCCACACTCCCGCAAAACTTCAGAGACGAAACCTTATGAAAGACACCGCCGTCCTTGTCCTGCATAGTGAGCATCCAGTCCAGATTATAGCGGACCTCTTCCAGAAGCAGAGGGAGCTTCGGGAATTCCCTCGGCACATCCCAGCTCAGCGTATCGGCAAACTTGGGGAACTTCTCGTACAAATCCAAAAGGGTCCACACCGTAATGCCAGAATTCACGATGTACTTGCCGTAGTCACCGGCATCGTACCATCCGCGAGGAGACTTGATGACCTTTCCCGCACCCTTGCCGCCCGTGGCCTTGTCGGTACCGTAGACGATAACCTTGTCGTCCATATGGCCTGCCGCACGGACCCACTTGTCGGCATAAGGAGCCACCAGAGGCATGCTGGCACGCTGGTAATAGAACCACTTGAGGCTCGCCTTGGTAACGCCCTCGTAGACGTTCTTGCCCACCGTGATGGGGTTACCGATGTACGCTCCATCGCGGAATAGGCGGTAAGTACCGGGAGTCTTTACTGCAGAAATATCGAATACCTGAGTCTCTTCGCCACTGTATTCCCATTCGAGCACGTAGGGGGCCTTGAGCTTAAGCACTGTCTTGCCGTTCAAATCCCGAACTTCGAGCCCCTTGTCATCGTTACCGGGAATCACCACCTGCTTTTCAGCCTCGGGAGCATAACCCAGCTGATTCATCAGGGGCCCAGCAAAGGTAGGGGTCAAAGAAAACGGGACAGCGGCAAAGGCCACTGCACATAATCTAGCAATAGCGTTCTTATGAATATTCATATCCTGAATATATGTAAAAAAGCCCCACATAGGGGGCTTTCTTGAATATTTACTGTTTTCAACAAGAAACAGGCCTAACATTAAGCCCTGTTACGGTAGTTTGAACTGCTTCAGGAACGGCCAGCCGATGTTAGCGTCGCCCTGTTCGTGACCGCCGCCTTCCTTGGTGCAAAGCACAACCTTCGTGCCATCCTTACAGTTGGAGTATTCGTCGCAACCATCTGAATTCTTGCTCGGAGAACCGGTACAGCCATTCTTTTGGGCCCAGAATACGAAGTTGCCTTCGGCACCCAAAAAGTTCAAACCATCGTTGAATCCGCTATCACCACCCTGGTATTTGCAGACCGGGTCGTTTGTGCCACGGAACATGATGATGGAAATTGGACGTGTCGGGTTGCACTGGGCGCTGTTGGTCTTGTTCAAGTCCATGCCAGCCGGGGCAACTGCAGCGAACACATCAGACATAAAGCAGGCCACGTGGTTCGTCATGCCGCCACCCATCGAGAAACCGGTTGCGTAGATACGCTGCGGGTCGATACAGGCGATTTCTTTGAGTTTGTCAATCATTGCGTAAGAGAACTTGACGTCGTCAT
>CAMHOW010000004.1 GCA_946186895.1 uncultured Fibrobacter sp. | reverse complement strand
GCATTATTATTATAAATGAATGTTAATTTTTTTGTCGGATGAATAAAAAGGTGATTATGGTAAGTGAAACGAATACTTCGAGTAGAATGAAAATGAAATACCAGCCAATACTTGGTGCGATATGGTAAAATGGTTTTAGAAAATATGCAAAGACTGCGTTTTTTACGGAAGTTATTGTAACGGAGGGTGTTTTATGGCAAATCCAATAATTATAAAAGAAGACATACTCGCTAACACGAATTTTCCGTTGAAGAAGGTGGTACTGCAGCATGTTTGAAGTTAACAGTGCATCTTGTAGCAGAAAGCTTTGCATATTCACAAACTCAAATTGTAATTTAAGATGCACTTATTGCTACGAAAATAAAACTGAAGAAAGTTCATTTAATTTCGAACACATTAAGCTTCAACTTGACTCGCTTTTAAGAGAGCCTACTGAACATGGGACATTAATAAAGCTACATGGCGGAGAACCTTTTCTTGTTTTTAAGCAAATTCAGAACCTATGCGAATTCTTATGGCAACACAATTATCCAGAAAAATACATCATTCATACAACAACTAATGGCACATTAATCCACGGCCCCATTCAGGATTGGCTACAAGCAAACAAGCACCATTTTTCAATAAAACTTAGTGTTGATGGCAAAAGAGAATCCCATAACAAAAATCGCCCCGGTTCATTTGAAAAAATCGACTTTGCTTTTTTTATTAAAAATTGGCCTAATATTCCCATAAAGATGACGGTAAGCCCAGCTTCTATTAGTGACTTTGCCGAAAACGTAATTTTTTTACACAAACTTGGATTTAAAAACATTCTGCCAAGCTTCGCAGAAATGGTAAAATGGCCCAAATCAGGGATGGGCAAGATTTTTTTTGAGGAAATGGAAAAACTTTCCTCGTATTACTTAAGACATCCAGAAGTTAAGCCTTGCACATTCTTTAATGTTCCTTTTGAAAACATCTATATAAGCAGCGACAATTGTCGTCCCTGTACGATTGGATCAAAAACCGCCTACGATTTGAATACAGGAAAGAGTTATCCATGTCATTTATTTTTTGAGTCTGTTTGCGGAAAGAAAAAATCTGAAGAATTACTTGCATTTGATTTTTCAAAGAAGAATCTATTGACAAACGCTCATTGCTCACAATGTCCATTTGTAACAATGTGTAGCACCTGTTATGCAGCAAACTATATCATTAGAGGAAATGTCGCTGCCCGCGATGAATGGCTATGTCTTTTTAATAGGTGTCGCTACAGAGCCGTTGCTCAATATGAATATAATTTAGCAATAAACAACGAACTTCACGAAAAAACGGAAGTTGAAAAAATACAGATGTACAAAAAAATTAAGGCCATTAGGACATTATTGCCTTTTTTTGAAAGTATAGAAAACGATCCAAGATGGTAGTTTTTCACACTCTAATTGGCCAACCGTTGATTCTGATACTTTCATCAGTTACAATGCATTCTACACGGCGTTTGCCCCGTTGCTTTTCAATTCCTGGAGAATAGCGGTCTGTTAGGAATATCACCCGCTGGTTTGTGGAGCCGACCCAATCGCGGTCATGGTCAAGCAAGTCCTTCATAAAGGGCCCATCAACCAGGATATCCGTATTTGCCAGCAGTTCATCCACAAATGGATTGCGCAGGTCAATTAGCGCCTGATGCAAAAAACCGGTAAACACGAGGACGCTCAAGTCATTTTCGTGGCACCATTGGGCAACATCAACAAGCCCCTCCGCCTGAAGCATCGGCTCGCCACCAATAAACGAAACGCCTTCGATGCCGTTTTCCTCCTTAGATTTGCGAATGGCATCCTTTACATCAGTTGTGTCGACAATATGGCGCTCAACAAAAGGCTGCATGTGTGGATTACAGCAGCCTTTGCATTTTCGGGAACAGCCCTGGCACCAGAGCGCAAACCTCTTGCCAGGGCCTTCCGCCTCGGTGCATTCCCGCACAGATGCCAAGTTCAGACAGGTCATTCCAAGAACAAGTCAAATCGACCAGGCCGTTCGTTCTTCGCCTGCGATACAACAATGGAGCGGCCTTCTAATTCGTCCTTATGTTCAAAAACAAAGTCCGCCAACTTATTGACAACTCTAGATTCTATAACATTTAAGACCCCACGGCCACCACTTTGGGCATTAGTGGCAGCAGCAATGGAACTATAAACTTCATCCTTAAAGCGCAAATTCACCTGATAGCGTTTCTCCATGAATTCTATCATCGGACGCATTTTCGTCTTAGCAATGTTGATAAAGACTTTTTCATCATTAATGAAATTAAACGGAACGATATTATCGCCAATGCGGTTCAAAAGTTCTGGGCGTTTCAGTTCATCCATAAAGTGTTTCTTTACCTCCTGCTCAAACCTGCTATGGACTTCCTCTAGTGGCATATCCGGAGAAATACAGCCATTGGCAGCACCGATGTTGGACGTAAAGATGATAATAGTTTCAGAGAAGGAGACTGTCTGTCCCTTGCTATCGGTCAAGCGGCCATCCTCAAGAATCTGCAAGAACTTGTCAAGGATTCTGCCATGTGCCTTCTCAATTTCATCAAAAAGCAGAACACAGAACGGCTTTGCCATAACGGCATTTGTCAACTGGCCACCCGCTTCGTAACCAACATATCCCGGAGGCGCACCTATCAAACGCTGGTCACTGTGTTCCTGACTAAACTCCGACATATCAAATCGAATGCAGGCGCCTTCATCACCGAATATAAATTCGGCAATCGCCTTCGCAAGTTCAGTTTTGCCGACACCTGTCGGTCCAACAAAAAATAATGTTCCCTTGGGCTTGCGCTGCTTGGCGGAATGTTGCAGACCCGAGAAGCCCGTATAGGCGCGCAATATGACAGACCTGACCTTTTCAATGGCCTCGTCTTGTCCCTTCACACGCTTCTTCAGTATTTCATCAATATTTTCAAGCTTATCCCTGTTAAGCTCTTCCCAAGGGCTAATCTTTTCACCATACTTGTAGAGGTTGATTAACTTTTCACAACTCAGTGGTTCCTTATTCGGTCCAGATTCTTTATTCAATCCAGAGAGCCGTACCAATTGCGCAATTTCCTTGATGCTGAAGCCATCTAAGGAATCTATAAAATTTTCCTTGTCTAGCTTATTTTCCGGACTGTTAAGACTTTTTGATACGTTTAAGTCCGACATGACATAATCTACAAAAGCACTCCTTTCTGGCCTGCCGGGATAGGGGATATTTATGGAACTGACTTGCGGGTTATCCAAGTAATAAATCGGTGGAATGGAGGACAAGTTCTTTGTTATAATAATAACCAGATTTCTCAACCTCTTAAAATATTCCCCATTAAAATCATACTGCTGGGCCTGAAGCGTTTTCGCTATTTTCGCAAGGTACATCCGCTCCTTTTCGCTAAGGGCGTTCGAATTACCGAACAGATAGTCGGAATAGTCCAAAATAATGGCGGTAGGTTCCGTAGCGTCAGTCAAATCCGTTAGCATTTCTTGAAAAAAATTTGCAACATCAGCATCACCGCTACCTAGATTATCATTTGAAGGTGTACCAAACACTTCATCACCGCCCACATTGTATGCATTGGGGGCAGGAAGCTGCTCAGGTACGTTCTTGCGGTACTTGCTCAACTTCCAATTAGTTCCGTCAACGCAGTCCCATACTCGTACACTCTTATAGCCCTTTGCCTTTACAATATCCACCACATTTTGGAGGATTGATTCATATTTGTTCTTTTTTGGGGGGTACAGGCAGATGTCAAGAACATTGCCATAAATGACAATGGACTCCTTTATGCCTATATCACGTTCAAGGCTATTTATCCAAGCATTCAATTTCTTTTCAGCCATTATCTGCTCCTCGTGTTAGAATTAGGCATGTCCATGGAATCCTTTCCAATTCGGTTCGGATTTTCCCAAATTACTCTTTCATCAGATAGATCAATGTAGAGTTTCTTCAAGTCGTCTTGCAAAAGCTTAACGTCTTTCATGCAACCCATGCCTTCGTAGCGGTCAAGGCGGTATCTCATTTTACCGGTATCGGTCACGTTGACTTCGGCATGCTGACCATTAGCCTTGCTACCTACTATCTTTACAAAGGTCCGATCATCCTGATTTTCTAGAGTTACGCTATTACTGGTGATGTTGAAACCCTGAGCAATAAGAATCTTAACAATAGATCTTACAGCCATTTTACGAGCATCTTCGGATACAACCTTTTCTTCGGCCACTTTTTCAATCTCAGAAATCGAATTCTGGATTGTTTCCAGAGCTTCGCCAGCCTCCTGGCGCCCCAGCAGGGCATCCAACGAAGCCAAGGTTCGCTGCTTCTCGGTAGCATCAAAATCTTCAGCGCTGATTTGGCTCTTGATTTCTGCAATCTGATCGCCTATGCTTTCCCTTTTTGCCTTTTCTACAGCGCTATTTTTCCATTCAGCCGCCTTGACTTCGGCAGCAGAGACCACCTGGGCTACCGCAGCTTCAATAGACGTTGAAGTCAGCAACGTCCCCGCCTCAACTGATTTTCGGATATCCGCCAGACCATTTTGAGCAAAGTTCTGCACCGCAGGGTTCTTGATTTTTCTGATGACCGCATAGAACGCAGACATCGCTTCCGACTTCTTAGCAGCCCGTTCTTCGGCTTCCATACGTAAACGTTCACGGTCGGCCTGCTCCTGCTGGATGCGGGTGTCACGAGCCAATCGCCTTAAACCATGCACATAATTCTGAATTTGGCGACTGATTTCACGGGAATATTCAGGATCTGAGTCAAGGCTCCCCTCTGCATTGTCAAGATCGGCGCTCAATCGATGAATTTCATCGGGAATATAATCCTGCAGATTATCCATAGTAAAGTCTTCAAGCATTTCCCTATAGCGTTCCAAGTAACCACGGGTGGTTTCTCGAACACGAGCAAGGTACATCTCTCGCCTTCTCCGCATTTCAATCCGATATTCCGCTTCTTGACTCATTACGACGCTCCTTTCTCACTAGTCTTATTCAACATAAAATCCTTCGAAGACATCTGCCGAATAGCCTCTCCATACACTTTGTTACCAAAATTAATATCATTTGTAAGAACTACCGGTTCCCGTACCTTAAATTTTAAGGCCACAGACAAGATGATATCGTCGCCCGAAATGCGACCTTCACGATATTCCTGCGGTAACAGGTTCACATCACCATCCTCAATGAAAACGCATTTTTGCCCTTTACGACGGAAATTCTGAAATTCCGCAATCTTTTTGGCCGCTTCCTGCGCCTTCTGTGCTGCGTTGCTGTCCGTTTTCAGCTTGTTCTTGTCAAGTTCATCCAAAACTTTCTTGGGAATTACCAACGCATCTTTATTCGTCTTAAAGGTATCCAAGAGTTCAGGATTTTCCATAATGGCGCAGGTATCCACAACGTAAATTTCTTCAAAATTTCCCTGGAGCGCCCCCAGATATGGGGAGATGACCGTCGCAATATCGTCTACCAGTTTTAAGGCTTCAAGGAACTCTTCATAATCAGCACTGTTGAAATACTCGGCGTTCTTGATTGGGGTTTCCATACTCTTGGCACGTCTTGCAAGCGCCGCAGACACGGAATTCAATGCAGTCCTAAAGCCCTTCACACAAGAATCCAACATATTCAGAGAATTCTTGTTTTCAAGGATTTTCCACTTATTCTGGGATTCATTCATCCCCTTGTCATACCCGATACGGGATAGTTCTGCCTGAAGATTCTTCAGATGTGTAGCGAGCTCAAAAAGCGGCTGCTCTATCCCAACAACTGGTCGCATCTTGTTTGGCAATTTATAAAAAGAACTTACCAAAAGATTCACTAGGGAATCCGATGCGAGTATGCGAGTAATTCGTTCGCTCCCAAGCACTTTTTTGGCAGCATCGTTTGACTCCATAAAGGTAAGCAGTCGCATATACGAATCTAGCGTATTTGAGCTGCCTACACTTTCTAGTACTTTGTAAACGCCCGACTGTAGCAGTGGGATTTTATTACAGATAAATCCATTATTTAGCAGGAGTTCAATTTGTTCCTGGGCATCATCATAAGACAATTCCGATAATTCCCAGTCAGTGTACAAGAGTCTGCCAATCATATCATCGGAAATCATATTGCCGTAGCCGCACTGCATACCTTTTTCCAACAAGTCATTCAGGTAATCTGCCCTCCCCTGGAAATCCAACGAATTCAAATTCATCAGCGAATCAATGTATGCCGGAATTTCGTTTCCCCTGCCGATACCAAACAACAAAAATAAGACCTTGACATCTTGGTCGCCATACAAGTCAACAATCTTCTGGCAGACTCCGATAAAGTCAAAATCCGCTTTCTTCGGCTGCAAGGCCAACGGAACCAATTCCTGTGATTTATCTGCATAAAGTTTTACACTGTTTACCAGATACAAAGTCTTCATATTTGCATAGGCTATTGAGCCCAACAATTTTTTTATAGTTGCATCGGGAATTCTTATTATCAAGGTTTTATTAGAAGCATCGTATTCACAAGAGAAATCATGCTCACCACAGAAAATGATAATCCTGTTCTTTGAAGAAGCATTCTGCAAATAATCTACACTTGCAAGCCTTGCATTTACAATGGAAACGGGAGCTATAATTTCCTTATTGAGAATCGTCTTGAAGTCTTTGAGCAGAACAACCCACTCATATTCGGAGTCTACATCATGAATGTGCAAACTTTTGACGGAATTTTCGTCAATTTCAGAATTTTCGCTTATTTGTGCCAAATAATCAACCACCTTGTCGTCCACAAGAGGATCCTTATTTTGCTCTACCGCAATTTTCCCATCACCTGTAATGATGATTCCCCTAGATTGAATCCTCCAACCTAAGTTACTTTCTTCGTCCGATGAATTATCGCGAATATCCCTTATTGTCGTATTGGCGTTTTTCCAAGAGAACTGGGCCGATTTATTTGGATCATCTAAGAACGCCTTGATTGCAAGTTCAGGCATCTCAACATCGTCGGGGTCCACGTCATCATCCAAGAGCACAACATCAATGGCTCGAGACGCAAGGAACCTCAGCCCATAGGCAAGTTCCTTGGTATAGAGGTTATAAAAGAAATCTTCTTCATTTTCAACGACCGAACCCGGGAGAAGTCCCCTCATCTGCATTTCACGTCCATCTTCAGTCAGCTGAAGTTCTGACATGGCGACTTCGGCCAAGTCGGCAGTATCATAAATATCATCACTAGGCTCCAGAGCGCCAATATCAACCAAATTCAAAATGCACCGGATTAAAAGCTTGTTGATATCGGAGGGAACATCTGAAATCTGCAATACACTAGAAAAGAAACGTCCGATGGGAACCTCTGCATATTTCGGCTTTTCTTCGATAAGTCGAGCTGACTCAAGAATCGCCCACTCTATGGCGGTGGAATTTCGAGGCGTAAAATGACTTATAACTGCCGTAAATTTTCGTATGGGATAAGAAATGTTTAATGTCGCAAGTTTCATGTCTACCACCTCGTTTTCTTATAGTTATCGCGGTACGGGGCACCTTTATTTTCCCGGCTTCCATCTAAGTCTTTGGGACCACACTTATTTTTATATTCTTGTACCGTTTGTTTTGCAAATGCATCATTGATAACGCAACTCGCATTGACAAGGCACCCCTTGCGGTGCAATTCAGCCATAATATTTTTATAGACCGGAGCAGTACATGTTTTCTGACTATCCATCTTGGGCAACTCAACACTCAGGCTTTCAAACGTTTTCTTTGCCCCAACAATGAATAGTAGATTCTGGGCTCTAGAGAAAGCCACGTTTATTCGTTCAAAAGCAAGGACATGTTCGCTTATACGACCAACCTTTTTTTGGCTGCGAACCAGACTTGTAATAATGATATTCCTTTCCTGCCCCTGAAATCGGTCGACGGTATTTGTTGAAACCTCAAGAGCTGTTAGCTTTCCTTGACTGCGCAGTCGCTTGATTTTTCTACGCATATTGTTCACTGCAGCCTGGTAAAAGCTGATTACACCAACCGTAATCTTTTTGTCACGGCCGAAGCCTTGCGCAACGTACGCCTGGTTCAATTTTTCCAAAAGAGCCACCACGATGTTCTCTTCCAATACATTGAACTCAGACGTTCCCATGACACCTTCATAAATCTCAGAACCATTGGGGAAGTCTGACGAATCTATCCAGAAGGCGTGTTTTTGTGGTTCAATGAAGGGAAGACCTGCACAGTTCTTAATCGTAAGTCCATGCGCCTTTGCTGTTTCCATGTTTTTTTCAGGAATACCACACACGAGCTGATTATCGTAGAACCTATTGATAACCGCCATGATGTCCTTGTGCATTCGGTACTGCGTTAACAAGGAAGCCTTAATTGCCTGTGGAGCACGTTCAAAGTACTCCTTAAACAACGAAGACGTCACCATCTGCTTATAGCGCTCAAAATTATCCGTGGACAGGATCTCTTTTTCGTCCTCCAGGTAGTCATCGCTTGACTGAACCTCGCTAATCATCTCTCCATACGATTTCTCATTCGCCTTGAACATAGGCGGGAGTTGGCGATGGTCCCCGACCAACACGACCTTCTTCGCCTTCATTAACGGCAACAGCAATTCAGGAGGAGTCGCCTTACTCACTTCGTCAATGATGACAACGTCAAAATCGTTGATATTCCTTTCTGTCAATATACGTGGATCAGCCGTACAAGAGAAGCCTACTACATTACAGGAATTGATGTATATGGATAGGTAGTTGTCATTATCGTTCTGGAGTTTTCGTCTATCTTTGATACGTTCGTTCAAAACATGATTAAAATCATCTAACAAATCGCCAAAGTCTTCGCGCATTATTTTATCATCTTTGTAACTCTTTGACAGAGCCGCGTACCTTTCCTTTATTACGTTCATCAACGCATCAATGCCGCCCTGCAAAGAAGGACTTTCATATCGTTGTGCAATAGACTGAAGTTGTTCACTTTCTCCAATAATACTCTGAGTAATTGATTGTACTCGTTCATTGGCAGCATTAATTTTTCCTTCAATCGTAGCAATACCATTGCGGGCTATATCAAGATCAGTCCTATCCCTAGAATCCAGCTGTATTTTGAGTTTCTGCATCAGATCAGTGACAGCTCTCTTCACGGTTTCAATCTTCGCATTAACATTCTGTAAAAAAGAATCCTTGTCCAAGGAAAATAAATCCTGGATGGATGACGATAGAATCTTCTTGTGTGAGTCAGACAATTCACAGACTACGGCCTGAGAATCTCTTTTCCGCTTCTTGATTTCTCGATTAATCTGGTTAGATTGTGATTCCAACTTGTCATACTCACTATCCGGACAATCTGGATTGTCCATCAGTTCCTTCAATTCCTGCAGACGCAACTGCAACTTTGTTAGTTCAATATCATCACCGACCATCTTCCTATTGATGGAATCGCGAACCATTTGCTGCAATCGGGCAAGTAAATCCAGATTCCTGATAAATATTGATACATATTCGTTTCGTTCGGCATTTTGGAGCGTTGCAGACGGAACGTCCCAGAGGGTGTATTCCGAATCATTCATCTTCTCGGCAGACTGTTCAACAATGTCAAATTGAGCATCTGATAGTGCCAAATCTATGATTTCACCAGAAATCGCCCTTTTGAAGTCTTCAAGATTTCGGCGTTCAAGCTCTATCGCCTCATTCAGCTCTGCAGCCCGCTTCAGTTCATCACGGGCAATAGATAATTCCCCCTGAAGTTTTTGCAGAATCTGCAATTCACATTCCCTATTTTTTGAGAACTGCAAAATTTTACTATTTATAGCAGTCACATCGTTCTGATCTTTTTCACATACTGCTATATCATTTTCCAACTGATGCCACTTGCCCAGAGTCCGTTCCGATATCCTTTCAGACAAAGATTCATAGTAATAACGTAACGCAGTATCTTCCGAAAGTTTTTCGACCGCACCGTCATCTTTAGAGAGACGATTGCGGTTAGACTTCATTAATCGTATAGCCCTAATTTCTGGAACCTTCACTAGACGTTCCAAGGCATTATCAACAGCATCGTTTGACTGCGAAGACAAAAGCACCCTTTCGCCACGTTGGGCAAATTGAAATATGGCTTCAGCAATAACCGTGGTCTTACCAGTACCCGGAGGTCCTTGCAAAAGGAAAAGGTCTTTCGCACGAAGCATCTTTTCAATCGCTTCTCGCTGGTTAGCATTAGACTCTATATTGGGGTTCAACCAATTGGTAACCTCAACCGACTCCCTTAAATCAGGCACGCGCGCCTTAGAAACATCAAACAACCACTCTTCCAAATGCGGGTTATAGCTTTCACCATTCCTGATGGAATTAACAGCTCGTCTAAAGCGGCGAATCAACGACAAATCGCCAATTGCAGATAATGCCAAAAAACCATCCGGTGGATACTTGGATGAAATCTCGCTTACGACACGAGAAACTTCTTCGTCATTGGGCTCGTTCAAATCGCTTGCAAAGTTATCAATGACGTCAAGATCATCATCGTTCAAGTCATAACCCCATTTGACAAAAACCGCGTTAGGGAAGTTTTCCTGAATTTCTGCAATCGTCAAGGAACTCTTGTTTTCAGAGCTATCCGCAGACATCGGCAGCTTGGTCTGCGACACCAGCAGCTTGGCATTAAAGGCCTTGCCAATAGCCCCTTTTGAATTCCCTATCTGTAAGACATCTAAGCGTTTCTGTTCAGAATTGTATTTGAAAGTAAAGCGGTCCGTAGATATGCGGTTACCGAACGCACACAGTTCCTGACGGTTCAAAATACGTTTCATTTGATTGTATTCGGCATCGTTTGCGAACATAAGCACGAACTCAAGATTCCTGCTTTGCGGATTAAACGACATGTCAATGTATTTCACGCCCTTAATCTGCAATTTAGCGACCCTTTCACTCCACCCAAGATACTCCATCCAAAGGCTCAGTTTTTGAGATGTGTACCTGGTATAGGAAATCATCTTATCTAGGAGCGGGAGCATGAACTCACTTGACACCAGGGCAACTGAATCCTGACGAATAATTTCCAAAGATACTTCGTAAGGGAGCCGTTCGGGCTCATTTGCAATCAGAAGAATTCTGTCAACAGCAAAACTCTTTCCTCGTTCCATCCGGCCTTCAAAAAGAAACGTCTGCTTTGTCGGCAATCGGACATCAGTCTCACACCAGTCCCCAGACTGTCGTGCTATACGTAGCCCTAGGCGTCTGACATCGTTTCCCGTCTTTTCGCTGGTATAGCTCAAGTTCCTTAGATACACCTGAGTAGGCAAACCCGACTTGAACACGTTTTCTATAAGGTGTTTTGCCTTGTCTAAAGGGGCTTCCTGTTTTGAATAGTAATATTCAAAAAACAAACTTTCTTCTTCAATGGTTTCAATAGATGAATTCAGAAATTTTATTTTTGCATCGTCGTCTGCATCAGGAAGCACTATGCAGAGTTCCTTTTCACCGTCATCTACGGTTACGCTGGAATTATCAATAGGTTCGTTGTAGTCAATTTCAACCTGCTTAGGCTTCGCCTGGCCTTCGCCTAGCTTGAATTCAGTTGTAGAAAGAACTATTCTTAATTTTTTTGCATCAACGAACTGAACAATAAATTTCTGTTCAACATTGATTGGCAGCACTGCTTCTGCATTTGCCGAAAGATCCTTAGATATAAAACCTTTGGGAACCAGGCCGCTGACCCCAGGGGCAAGCGTGACGAATACGCCATAATCCGCATGATGACCATTGGGCTTGCCCTTCACCATATCGCCCTTTTTGATGCCAGCTATATACTCAGCTACAGCAGCTCGTCTAGCTCTTTCCCTTGCCATACCTGCAGCACCACCGCCACCAAATCTACCCGTGTACTCCATAAAAATCCACCTTTTGCTTTTTTAACACCAACAAAATCAACCTCGCAGCCAAATAAGCACAATCATTCTTTAATCTACATTTTTTTGCAAACAAAACATCATTTTTTACATTTTATATTCCAACCTGGAATATTTACGCATATGTGGAAAGGGACAGCCCAGCTAAGCGTACGCCCTCATCAAGGTACGGCATGACACCCCACCCCTACTTCCCGGCCATTTTCGACTTGGCCCGCTTGCAGCGACAGGTCTTGAATTCCATGTACAGGGTGCTGATGGTATAGATAAAGACCATCAGGATCAGGGTATTCAAAGTCGAGTTGCGCGTATCGTCAATGGGGGAAAAGCGCTTATCAAAAAAATAGTGGCCCCATAGTCACGGAGCCACTTTCACGCTGCAGTGTGTCTGTCAGGACAATGTATAAGTCATTACGTTGTCGTATTAGTCGCTATCTTTGGCGTCGCTTTTAATTAAGTAGTATTAGCAACGGTTAGCAATGAGAAGCATAAGAACAATGAAGCCTATACCTAAGGTAATCATTTGTCGATCTCCTTTGTGGAACGAGCGGCACATTCGCCCCGTTAATTCCACCCTTTAAAAATACATCTTTTTCAAGAGGATGGCAACATTTGGCATAAACAAAAAAAAATGTTAAACATTGCTATGCCAAAGTAATTTTTCTATTTTTATAAAAAAGAGGCTTAAAATGACTCAAAATCACGACACTAATCAAATTTCAAAAATTTTCAATATCTTGAAAGATAAAGCAATAAAAAATGAGTTTATAATAGATTCTCTACCTCTTTTCATGCCATACATAGGGGACAATTACGAGGAAAAAAGAATACTAGTCGTTGCAGGCCGTCCTGAACATTATAGTGCTCTTAAGAAATATAAAAAAGATTCCATCAATGAGAATTATTGCGACTACCTAATGAAAAATGATGATAAAGGATGTCAAAGATTACAAAATGACATCTTGGACCAAATTGAGACAGCTGGAATAAAGGGAGTAAAAATAAGCGATATATCATTCTATAATTTTCAATTTAAGCCAAACGAAAAAAAAGCAACACATTGGTTTAAGGGCAAAAACCTAGAAGAACTTTATAACATCTTCGCCAATTATGTCATAGACATTCTTAAGCCTAAAAAAATTTTCTTTTATGGCGATGCTTACGATGGAATTAATACAAGGTTAAAAAAGCCCAAAGTGTTTGAGAATAAAAATTTAGACGAATTTTTAAAAAGCAAGCAAATTAGAATATGTAGAGAGAGTAAAGGTAATTATGACAATATAGTGGCTTTATTGAACGCACACTGGTTTATAAGTGAAGCTGCAGATTTTATGCAAAACCATTTGCGACAGGGCAACAATCAATTTGATTCGTGTATCAAGCAAATGCAAAAATATTTAAGAGTGTTCGAAAAAGGGATTGATAGTATCGTAACGAATTTACCCCGCACGGAGCGTGAAAAAATCAACCTTCCTCGCGATGTTAATAAATTGCGAGTCATGTTAACTTATCTACATGAAAAGGACCTTTATATACACTATGCATTAGTTCCTCAATTTATGGAATTTGCTTACGACCTGTATGAGAAAAATGAATTGTACCGTTATAAAAATATAATTAAGGCTTTTGAAGAAAAATCTAAAAAAGATATCAGCCTTGACGAAGCTGAAAAATATTTGATTTCACTAATTGGTGAATTGAACCCTAATACTGATAAGAAACCTCTTAAACAATGTAAGAGAATTTTTAAAAGCTACCGCAAAAACAGTGAAACATTAAAAATTTTTAGCTCAAAAGAGTACAAAAAAGTTAAGGAAGTTATGGTGAAAAAAACTTTTTGCAAAAAATCTAACGGCCGTCGTTGCAATGTTTAACATTTCTTAAATATCATCACATCCTCTTGACATTTGAGAGTTTTTTTCTACATCTTAAGTATCAAGTTCACGACTCAAGACAGCGTCCTCGACCTTTCAGATATGCGCTAGGCATTTTTTGACTTCTTAATGGCTGTCATAAGGACTTGAACGAGTAACCGCAGGCGGTACGACGCCTAATTCGCCTGTGTAGTTGCTCACTTTTTAATCTATTACCACATGTAACTCATTGCGAAGCTCATACCTCGCAATAGGTTATGAAACATTCAACCAGTCGCCTTTGTGGCGACGAAGGAGTATACGAATGATCATTCGTGTAAGTTCCAATGACTATATGCTAAAGATTCTCTCGACCTATAAACTTTATGCGGATACAAACATTTTTCTCCAGAATTCTTGGGAAAAATGCAAAGAAATCATTTTTCCGCGTCTTGCACAGTGTAATCGCAAGCTCATCGTGCTTGGTTCAGTAATGGCCGAGTTGCGTAAGCTGGCAAACGCAACAGACAAGCTGGCCGTTGCATGCAGGGCACAGAAGGCAATCAACGACATTAACAGCCTTGTCGCCCAGAAATTGATCAGAATCGAGGGAGACGACGCTTCGTTCGCCGATCACGATTTCTTATCAACATTCACGACAAGGCGCTTAAGTGAAAACATCGTCTTGCTCTCTGCCGATAAGGGCTTACTTGAAGATGTCGACCGGCTCAATTATAGCGAATCGGTTCGTTCTTATCGTCGCATTCTCGTGTGGTATCAGGAGTCGAGCGGCTTCATCAATACCCGTTGGGCAAAGCGGCCCAAGAATGACCAGGCAAAGGTCCCGGCAGAACAGCGCTACTGCGTAACATGCGGCAAACCCTTCTACTTGTCTGCGGCGCATAGGTACTTCCTTGAAACCAAAGGAATTGCTATCCCGATCCACTGTGATGATTGCGGCAATCTGATCAAAAAGATTGCCGAAAAGGGCAGGTTCCTTAAGGGCGTAGGCAGGTTCTTTGGCAATCTCTAACTCACAATTCAACAAGGATTTTTAAATGACACTAAAATACGTTGATAATCGCGATGGCAAGGAATACAATCTGGTCCGGATTGGAAGCCAGCTTTGGTTTGCAGAAAACCTTCGTTACTACATCGAGGATTCGTCCTATATGTACAACGATCGTTACTCTTCGTTCGAAAAGAATGGCTACCTTTACAGCAAGGATGCTCTTGATGAGCTTTGCCCTCCCGGATGGCATATTCCCTCGGCAGCCGACTTTGCCAAGCTCTACAAAAGTCTTGAGACTTCGGCAAATGCAATGAGCTGGGTCGAAATGCTTGCGGGCAGGCACCTTGAACGAAATCTCTCTTTGCAATTTGGCGGATTCGGTTCCGAATCGCAAATGGATTTCTGGGAAGAGGGGCAGGGGGCCTACTTCTGGACATCGACCGAAGGCAAAAATAAGGACCGGCAATTCTGCGTCATCGATGCCAAGGGCATTAGCTTCCGGTATCCGGCGCCATTGCGTGACTTGTTTAGCGTAAGGCTGGTCTGCGACGAGGTGTTGACCACCAAACCGGTTTTTGGCACCTTTAAGCGAACTACGCCAATCGAACGACCGTTCTAAAAAAATCGGAGTTCCGCTTTCTGGAACTCCGTTTTTTTGAGCTTTTGCAAAACATAGCTAAGTTTTTGTCTAGCTTTGTTTTTTTCGCCAGTTTTTCACCTTTTCCCAAAAGCCAGATTTCCGTTGAGTCCCTTCTGGAACAACCGACTCGTTCTTCATAAAAGCGACAAGGTCCTTTTTCGCCTTTTCGCAGAAGTCCCTATTACATTCCATTTCCTTTAGAGTATTTTGGGCGCCATCGATTTGTTTTTCTATTTCATAAAGTTGCGGCGCAAAAGTGTCAAAGAATACACCTTCTTCTTTAAACTGCTTATAAATATCCTTAAAGGCAGCCTGGACTCCATCTTTTAAGTTATCTCGAATTTCATTAAATTTCGCTTGCCGCTCACTAGCCTGGAACATTTCAAAGCCGTCCATAGCCAGGGATATCGCCGTACCAGCTATTGGAACAGCGTTATTAATTAAGCCAGTCAGTTTGACAGCCTCCCAAGGTTTAAACTTAATAGCGATGCCGACTTTTCCTAGAATATCTCTGCCGGCAAATACGGTTGCCTTACCAATGCCATCAAAACCCTTCATGCCCTCAGCACCGGCTTTTACAAAATGCTTTAGTGCAGAGTCAAGATTTTCATTAAGCTGATCAAAATTGGATTTAATGTTTTGGCAAGATACGCTGACTATATGTTCAAAATGGTCTCGCAAAATATCCTGGACATGGGCCTCTAACCTATAAGCACCATCCTTATCACCAATCTCATCTTCAAAAACCTCGCGAAGGGACGTCATGGTGGCATTCCTTATTTTTGACACGATGGATTTTTCCAGAGATTCCAATTCTTCACGGCACGGGCGTATTTCCTGCCTCAAGTCTTTCTTTGCATTTTCAAGGTCACGTTCTAGAACATCTATCGCCTCTTTTGTTTCAGGAATAACAACCTCACTTAATTCTCCCTGTTCCTCATCCAAGGCATTGAAATTTCTTTCCGCCTCTTCCAAGATAGCCTGGAGAGCGGTGTCCTTAATCAGCTTCAAAGGCAAGGTTTGCCCAACAACTTCATTGACACAGTCCCTTAAACACTGCATACGAGAATACAATTCATATTTTTCTCTCCTTTCGGGCGTCAACCAGTAGTTTTGCCTTCCGCTAAGATCCTGCAATCCCTTGCCTCCCGGGTCCGACGCAATACAGACAATATTCAATTTCTTTATTCTTTCGTCATCCTTGTCCAGTTCGCAAAAACGGGCAATGTTTTCTATCAGGAACTCCCTTTTTTGTTCAGCCATCCCATTGAAATCATCTGGATTGGTATAGTCACAAACATCGTCCATCCTGTTAATGACAAAGATGGTATTGTCAAACTTATTCAGTTTATTCATCAACCATGAAACCGTTTCCTTATGACTATCCTTAAGCGGATTTGTCGCAGCAACGATGTACAAGATGATATGGGCCTCGGACACATATTTCTCCGTAATGCTAGAGAATTTTTGTCCAAATAACCCCGGAGTATCAACAAATAAACAAGGGGGAAGGTTCTCATCAATGTTTTCTGGCTTGTATTCAATAATCTCGTCAGAGGATTCCTCTTCCGCTATTTTCATATTGCTACAGGCATGCCCCAGGAACCCTGCGACAGTACTAGTTTTCCCATCAGAGAAGGCTCCCACAAGTGCGATTCTCAATTTTTCATCTTGCATGCTCTTTCTAAGCGATATGACTTTTTCTAGGGAAGCATCAAAGGACTTTTCCAAATCTTCAGAAAAAGTTCTTTTCTTCGCTTCCGTGAGGAGATATGAAAACTTATCCAGTTTTACGATGAATTTCTGGATTTCCGCCTTGAATGAATTCTGTTCCATAGTTATACCCCTATCATTTCAATTTCATTGTCTAGCCGCTTAACTTGGTTTTTTATTTTCGACTCCAAATCTGAAATTAGCCCAAGCGATTGATTCGCAGATTCAAGCTGTTTAAAGGCGAATGTTATACATTCATCCGTTTTGGATGCAAGCTGGTTGCTGATGCTTTCAATATCGTCCGACATTTTATTCCATGTTTCATCAGCGCATTCTTCGACTTTTTCGCTAGCCTTATTTTTGTATCCTTGAAGAACTTTCTCTTTATTGAAAAATTTCTTTATGCCCTCTATTACTGCACCTACAATCGTACCTATTATTGCCCCGATAGCGGTGCCCACTGGACCAAATCCGGAGCCTATCACAGCCCCAGAGAAGGCATAGCCCCCAATTGTCAAGAGAACACTCCCCAATTGCTTGAAGTCAAAGGATTCCGCATCGAATTCCGGCAGCTCAATAGAAATATTCTCAATATCCAGTTTCATCCCTGTCTGATATTCAGTCACATAGCCCTTTATACGTTCCGCATAGTCTTTTATTGTTGATGTTATGGTGTCACTTATTCCACTTTCCATCTTTTGACTGAGCTGAGATTTCTTCGATTTAAGCTTTCTTTCCAAGATTTCCTTATCAATCTTTTCATAATAATCAATATGCGGCCAGATTATATCCTCCAGGATATCCTTTCTGAAAAAATCATACACCACATTTTTTACGGAGTGCCTCATATTCCGCTTCATCTGATCACGCGCACTCCCTAATTTAGACACGAACCTGTCCGTCCTATTGCGAATGCTATTGCGAAACTCTCCAATAGATTTCTTTTGCGTGCTAATATCTGCCAAATAATCATCTTGAAGCAATCGGGACAAGCGAATCAACGACGCCTTTTTAATTCTTTTAGGAGCATCACTGCAACTTTCAATTATCACATTCCTGAGTTTATTCAAACGGCTCGCCTTAAGCAATTCCGCATCTGACGTTCGGCTTAGAAAAGTCCTCTGCTGGTCTCGCAAACGGTCCAGTGATTTCGCCACAGCAGGATTGCCATGATTCTTTTCGGGAGACGCGAAGGTCGTCCACCCATTATGAATAGCCAGGGCACACAAGCCCGGTAGTGCGGAGATTCCTACAGTATCTCTATACATGCCATCGGGAATAGCCCTTTGGAGTTGCTCCTCGATATTCCTATTCTTCCTATTTTTTAATTCTATTTCCCTTGTAATATCCCCGACATAGTCATCACCATCGTATTCTAATTTAGGTTGCAAGGGAATGTTGTGAATGCCAACCATCTCGGTAACATTCTTTTGCATATACTCTTTGATTTTTTTCAGGGTATTTTCTTCAATACCTTTTGATTCTCTTGCGACATAACAGACAAGGTGAGCCTTCTTCAAGGCGCTTTTTATTATTTCTGTAAACTTTTCCTCATCACCTTCAATACCCGGGATGTCAATTAACTGCGCACTACCGCCATTTATGCTTAGCGCAAAACTTGAATACGTTCGCGTAAAGTCCTGACTACCATCGCCAATGATGCAGCCGTCCACCTGAAAATATCTTCTATTTTCATAATCCTGTTTCGCCTTGATGCATTTTATCAAGGTTTCTATGAAAACAACCTGTTTGGGCTTAAAGGGATTAATCAAATCAGGCCTCCCACAACAAGACCAATCAAGATCCCGATTAGGAGTGTAACAACGCGGGTTATTATACTGGATATCGGGATTTTGTATCTCGATTTTAGGCTTTCAAGCTGATGGATAAGTTCAGAATACTGTTTATTATAGTCGGTCAACGCAGCAATGTCATCTTGCTGATTCTCCGACATCTGTTTTCTCCGCGATTCCTCGTCAAAGAGGATCCTTAGGGCTTCGATAACCGTGCTTTTTCCGGCATTGGTCGCCCCCAAAAAAGCAACGGTGAACTTTTCGAATTCACTATCTTTTTCAAGGTCATCAACAAGTTTTTTGAATTTTTCATTGTTGCTTTCAACTTTTGAAATCAGAGAACTCACTTTCTTCTGCAATTCTTCGTCATTCTCTTCATTTCGCTCTTTTAAATCGGCAAGAATCTTCTCAACTGACGCGATTGTATTCTGATAATACTGCTGCATTTCTTCTTGTGTGTTTGCTTTTTGCATAACAAAATCCCCCTACTCCTTAACGCATTCCACTTCGGTGACCTCTAGAGTCCCTTCTTTCTCGGCATCATCCTTAATCAGCCAAACATACGCATCAACGTTCTTCTTGGTTTCATCCAAGGTCACTTCATTCGTTGCCCAAAAATACTTTTCAAACTTATTCCATTTTAAAGTTTGCTCTTTCCAAACATCGGAAGCTTCTGCCCACACATAAAAATACCCGTAGTCCGTTATTAATGGTGTTTGCACCTCAAAATAATGACTAGCCCCTTTATAGGAATACTTAAGGGCAGCACATCCAGAAATATCCTCCGTTGAGGAATCCTTATTCAAAAAATATTTGATTAAGACATTCGGGAGTCCTTTTTCCAAATTAGTCAAACCTAAAGAATATTCCACCCTTATCGGGTATACACCTGGATCCATTTTTATTTTAGAGGTTCCGTTATCGCCTGCATCATCAAAAACAGTCCAGTTCTCCCCCATGGAGAAAACCCAACGTAGATTTTTGCAAAGGAATTTCTTGTCCTTATGCACACTTCCCTTGTTCTGGTTTTCTTTAATTACACCTTCCGCATCCTTATCGCAATCCCCAAGGCCATAGTTTTCCCACCAGAACTTATCAACAGATTTTTCGAACTCAGGAATCGTTTCGGAAAGCTTCCAGTCTTCCATATTCTTGCGAATATTGGCATAGTAATTGTCAACACTAATGACGCTGGCCCAGTCCGCGATACTTGTTTTTGCAGCACTGTCATTCCACACGCCATCTTTCTCAATGTCGTAGGCATAATTGGCAAGCCGCTCCGAGAATTCCGCCTCACTCAAGTCGCCCTGCATGAGCACGCTAATCGCCAATAGCGCCGCATTACCCTTGCCCGCCTCAAATATGGAAAGGCCTTCGAATTCCCCGATGGATTCGTCCTCAATGTAGAACGACTTGAGGATTTCCTGCTCCGCCTGCTTTTTGGCCTCGGCCACAGAAGCTCCATCATCCACCAGATGCTGCATACGTTCATACGACAAATGGGTAAGCAGGTTTATATTTGCCGTTTCCTTGTTAGATACATCCACCAATGCATTCAGCGTGATGGGTGCCGCCGATTTTTCACCGTTCACCTCGTTACGGTAGAAGCCGTTTGCCTCCAGAAGTACATATTGAGACTCCAGATTAAGATGCGTATAGCGGAAATCGCCCCTATCACTAGCAATCTTCCCCGTAAAGGCCCTTCCTGTCTGGCCAAGGGTTTCAAAATTCAGCTCATAAAGACGCACCGCGGAGCCGTTCACGAAAGGTCCCTTCTCGGAAACCCCCGCAATGGTCTTGTCCTCAATGGCAATCTGCGTCTCTTCTGTCGCACCGCCCGCATGCTTATCGTCATCGGAACACCCGCAGAGACAAAGCACGGCAAATGCTATGATAGAGTAGTTGACCATATTGAAAAACTTTGTCATTTTCAATCCTTTTTCGATTTGATATTCCAAGTCAAGGGGAACAGTTGCAAATTGAGCCGGTAGACCCGTTCCATGTCATCGTCTTCTGTTGCAATGGCAATGATGCGCTTGCGAAAAACTGCCAGTTCCTTCACAATTTTCTGAAATGTTTTTTGAGTCAGCCCAAGGGTAAGCCCCGATACGGAGCGTTCAGAGAGGGGAACGTTCTTGATGGCATCCAAAGCGAAGTTTCCCATCTGTAAATGCATCTGCTGCACCGCCAGCGGAACAAAATCCATCTTTCCCGTAGAAACCGTATTGCTGGTCTGCTTAAAGGTATCCTTGTCCACCTTCTTGAGCAGTCCCATTTCCGTAAGCCGTTTGAGTGTCTCGGACACCTGCCTGGCCGAAATTTTGGGCATGCACGCTACAGCAATTTGCTTAGGCTTTTTACCAGGCATGTGAGGAGCCAATTCGCGAAGCACAGGATTCTGCCACAGTTCAAAATAATTCATGGAATTCTGCCCAAGGACATTTACCTTATGGGCTTTTGCCAAGGCCTGCATCTCGTCAAAATGTTTTTGCCTTATAGCTTCCCGATTTGCGTGGTTGAACGCCACCATGGACCTGAAGTATGCCTGTTCAAAGCCTTCCAACCCCATTGCCCGCGCTACACGCAAAACGCCCTGCCCCCTTAAGCTTGACTTTCCTTCGCATACCAGCTTGAGATACACCGGGGACTTGAAACCAGCCAGCTTCGCAAACTCCCGCCACGTCATGGCGGAACGGGCCTTTTTTTCTGCAAACCACTGTTGCATAAAAGCCCGATAGTCCTGGTACGCGATAACAGAATCCATACCATGAATATAAATGAAAAAAGGGGAAAAGGATTATGCAAAAATACAGAATCGCCATTTTTTCAAAAAATGGCGGCATATGATATAAAATTTACTTTTCTATGATACAGAAAGCGCAAATTTACAAAGATTTAACCATTTTTATCCTGCACCATTTGATAAAATGGCAAAAAATTTTACAATACAATGTATCAAGCGAACAAAATCGCAGAACAAAAACAGCTTTCGCCCCTACTTCCCGGCCATTTTTGCCTTGGCCCGCTTGCGGCGCCAGGTCTTGAATTCCATGTACAGCGTGCTGATAGTATAGATAAAGACCATCAGGATCAGGGTATTCAAGGGCTTGTTCAGGTTACACAGTCCCCAGGCGATGGTGATAATCGGCAGGTGGATCAGGTAGGGGTAAAAGCTTGCCCGGCCCACCTTGCGAACCAGCGGAATACAGAAGAACCGAGCCGCAAAGCCCGTACCATTCAGCAGTGAAAGCAGGAACAATCCATAAAGCAGAATGGGCAGGCTATGATGGAAGAAATAGTTCACACCGGGGTTCCATTCGGGCCGAAGCAGGAACAGGCTCCCGTATATGGCGGCAAGAGTCACCGCTTGGGCAATGCCGCTTGCAAACTTCTTCTTGAGAAAATCAAAACCGCCCTCGCTGTACAGCCTAAAAAGCACCATGCCGAACAGGTATTCAAAAATGCGGACCGGGGCAAAAATATGGAAGAAGCGGTACTTGGCCTCATAACCGCTGAACCACAGGTTGTCGGAGGCGCCAAAGAAGACCGCCCACAAAATCCCAGGAATGAACAGCGTGCCGAACAGCACCCAAAGCGTACGGTACTTCTGGCGGAAAAGCCAACGGCTGAACCAAGGCGTAATGGCGTAGCACATGAAGAAACTGGTCAGGGACCAAGAGGGCTCATTCAGTTTCATTCCCAAGTCCGGAACGATAGACCAGGTAAGGGAAAGGTGCAAGAGCAGGCTTCGCCAGGGGTGCGTCATCTTGGCAAGGCCCGCCGAGGCGCAGTCGCCAATTTCAGAGAGTCCCGGCAGGTGGGTGTATCCGCTGAACTTGAAAATCAACACCACGAACATCAAGATCGTCATGAAAAAATGCAGGCGATAGAGCTTCGCGATACGGGCAAACATGAAGGGGATTACGGGAATACGGCGTTCCGGATCGCTGAACTTGCTTGCAAACAGGAACCCGGCAAACACGTAGAAGATGCCCGCCGCAAAAGCGGGAGCATTTATGATGGGCATGAGCCACTTGCAATCCTGCATGTAATTCAGCGCGCTGGAACTGCCCAGGTGGAGCATCACAATATTTACGCTGGCCAAAAGCCTAAGCCCGTCAATGGCGGGAAAGTAGTTGGGCTTGGTCACGCTACTGCTGTTCCTTCTTGCGGCCGGCGGAACGCTTCAGCTGGTTTACCAGGAACTTGTAGAACCCTTCGATGTGGGAATTGTCCTGCTTGCCACGGAGGAGCGTCACCACGATATCGCGCTTGAATTCGATATCGGTAATCTTCAAGAGTTTGATTCTGCGGTTGTCCACCTTGCCCCAGGAGAACTCGGGCCAGAATCCCACGCCCAGGCCGCCTGCGATGGCGTCCTTGACCATAAGGGCGTTGTCGCTCTCAAAAATCAGGTGGGCCTGGAAACCTATACGGTTGCAGTAATCTTCGCAGATGGTGTGGAGTTGCTTGGAGCCGTAAAGACCGATAAAGTTGGTGTCGCCCAGTTCATGCAGCGAGATACTGTCGCGCTTCTTGTATTCCGCCGTATTGGGTACAGCAAGGTAGATGTTCTCGGAACAGACAAAAACCTCTTCGTCGGGATTTTCCTGCGGACGATAGTTGGCGAAAGTCTGGATGGAAATGTCGTAGAGGGAGGATTCCTCTTTCTGCACCAGGTAGAAACGGAGCGCCGGAGCGTCTTTCTTGTACTGGATAACCGCATTGGTCACAAAGGACGAGGCCGCCAGGACCTTGAGGCTCACGGTAATGGCCTGCTTGTCGGACTTGGCCCGAAGGCGGGCAGGCAGGGCCTCGATGTCTTCGTAAAGGGGCTTCACCTTTTTGTAGAAGTAATCACCCGCTTCGGTAAGCTTGATGTTACGGCCGCTGGACTTGAAAAGCTTGACCCCCAGTTCGTCTTCTAGCTTGTGGATGGCGTGAGTCAGCGCAGGCTGCACAATGCAAAGGTTCTTGGCACTCTGGGTCACGTGCTCGGTGCGAGCCACTTCCAAAAAGTACTTGATATGGGTCAATTCCATGACAAACTCCAATTCATCAAAAATTTTTATAACACAAATATAAACAATAAAATCAGGATACAGAAGGGTAAAATAAGGATTTTTAGAAAAATCATCAAAAAAAGTGATTAAAAATGAAAAAATTATTTATTAGTCAATATCAAAATCATGTTTTATCTTTGTCACCGAAAACAAAAAAGCCCCAAGGCACATTCAAAGGAGTTCTCATGAAATCGGTTCTTAAAACACTTGCCACCACAGCCCTCGTCGCATTCACCGCCTTCGCCTTTACCGCCTGCAACGACAACCGGGACTGCGCCTACAACGAGGCCGGCCACACCCTCGCCTGCCCCGAAAAGACCTACAAGACCGCAACTCTGGGCGGAAAAACCTGGATGGCCGAAAACCTGGACGTGTTTACTCCGGATTCAAGCGTGTGCTACGCCAACAACCACGACAACTGCAATACGGACGGACGCCTGTACACCTTCGCCTCTGCAACGGGTAACGTATGCCCCACCGGTTGGGCGCTCCCCACCGTAGAAGACTTCAAGGCTGCCTTCGGCACAAGCGAACCCGTCGCACTCAAAAGCGCCAATGGTTTTAACGCCCTCTTCGCCGGATTCAAGTACTACGACGGAAACTTCGCCGACAAGGGCGTAAGCGCCAGCTTCTGGACAAGCGACAGCTATGACGATTCCAGGGCTTACCTTGTCCGCATTACCGACTCCGGAATCGCCTACGAACACTTCAACAAGAACATTTTCGCCTCTGTCCGTTGCATCAAGAAATAACTACACCCCTCCGGTGGAGTTAGTTGTTATTTTTCAGGATGGATCCTAACCCCTATTCCCTAACTATGACCTGGCTTATCAATCTATTCACACAGCCCTCGGTAGGGCAACAAATTGTGGCGATTGCCCTCACGGCGGCAGTCGGCCTCATGGTCGGAAAAATCAAGGTCAAGGGGATTAGCCTTGGCGGAGCTGGAGCCCTGTTCGTGGGCATCTTGCTTGGGCACCTGGGGCTTCGCGTCGAAGGAAATGTGCTCCATTTTATCCAGGAGTTCGGCCTTATCCTGTTCGTCTATACCATCGGCATGCAGGTGGGCCCAGGCTTCATGGATTCCATCCGTAGGCACGGGCTGGTGCTGAACATTCTTTCTGTGGGGATTGTGCTGCTGGGCGTTATCGTGACCCTCTGCCTTTACTTCTTTACCAGCATGCACGACAACGTGCCCGTGCTTATCGGCATGCTCTGCGGAGCAGTGACCAACACGCCCTCGCTGGGAGCCGCCAATTCCGCATTCGCCGCCGCCGGCGTAGATACTTCCCTGACAGGAATCGGGTATGCGGTAGCCTACCCCTTCGGCGTTATCGGGATTATTCTCGTAATGCTGCTCGTGCGACTCGTGTTCCGGCAGGACCCCGCCAAGGCGGCAACCGACTACGCCGACGAAATCGCCGCCACCAGCAAGGAAATCGAATCCTGCAGCCTTACGGTAGATAACCAGAACCTGTACGGAATCATGCTGAAAGAAATCCCGGACCTGATTTCTAGCGGTGTAGTGGTGACCCGACTCTTGCGGGGCGAAAACATCTTTACCCCCAACGGAAAGACCGTCATCGAGAAAGGCGACAAGGTGCACATCGTAGGCATGCCCGAGGCCGTTGCCGCCATGGAAAAGATTATCGGCAAGCGTCTGGACACGCCCATCACCGCCATTCCCGCCAAGAATACGGAACCCATCCAGGTAAGAACCGTGCTCGTGACCAACAAGAAAATACTGGGCCGTACCATCGGATCCCTGGCTCTGGCGGAGCGCTTTGGCGTGACCGTAAGTCGCGTGACCCGGAGCGGGTTCAAGTTTACGGGCCGTCTGGATTTGCGCATCAAGTTTGCCGACAAGCTGAAAATCGTGGGCCCCGCCTCTGGACTCGACATCGTCGCAAAGAAACTGGGCAACTCCCTCACCGCCCTGGACCACCCGGAAATCCTGCCCGCGTTCTTGGGCATTTTCTTGGGCGTCATCGTAGGAAGCATTCCCTTCGCCATTCCCGGGATGCCTACCCCGCTAAAGCTTGGGCTTGCGGGTGGCCCGCTGATTGTGGCCATCCTCCTCAGCCGCAAGCGCAAAATCGGACCGCTGAACTTTTTCATGGCCAACAGCGCCAACCTGATGCTCCGGGAATTCGGGCTCACGCTCTTCCTCAGCTGCGTGGGTCTCAATGCAGGCATCAAGTTCTTTGACGTGTTGCTGAACGGAAGCGGGCTCTACTACATGGGACTCGCCGCCATTATCACCTTTGTTCCGCTCGCCATCATGGCAGCTGTAGGGCACCTGGTTTTCAAGGTGAACTACCTTTCGCTCTGCGGTGTGCTTGCAGGTGCTACCACGGACCCGCCGGCATTGGCCTTTGCCAACAGCCAGGCCGACAGCGAAGCGGTGAACATCGGTTATGCTTCAGTTTACCCGCTCACCATGCTGCTCCGAATTTTAAGCGGGCAGGTGCTAGCCATATTGTTGTTGCAGACGCTGTAGGTTAGCGTTCCAGCTCCATGATGTCGGCTTGTAGCGACAGATCCGACGGGTAGTACTTTTGCGCAATGTGGAGAAGGCGTAAAGCCTCTTCGTTATGCTTTTTCGCCATGGCGTCATAGGCCATATTCTTGAACCCAAAAATCGCCTCGGGGTTGCCCTTCTTGGCGGCAAGCTCATAGGCATATTCCGCACGGTCCAGGAATTTCGAATCGTAGGCAAGATTCCCTAAAAAGATGGCGGCGTCCGAAAAATCCGGCTTGATTTGCAGGATGTTGGTGAGAATGTCCATAGCCACGAAAGGCTTGTTGTCTTCGGCCAGAACGTCGGCCAACTTATACATGACATTCACATCGTCGGGCCGCACGCCCAGGGCTTCGCGATAATGGCCCGCACTCTGTTCGTACTGCTTGTTCAAGCGGAAAACATCTCCCAAGTAAACCAGAAAATCCACTTCTTCAGGATGGGCCGTATAACCCTTGCGGACAATTTCAACGGCACGGTCAAAATCGTCCATAGCGATGTTTGCCTCTGAAAGCTGGTAGACCACACTCAGGTCATCGGGGTCCAACTGGTAAGCCTTTTCCACAGAACGCAACGCCCCCACCTTGTCGCCCACCTTGCTGTAGGCCTCGCCCAGGTAGAGCCAGCCCGAAATGTTGGCCGGTTCAAGTTTCAATGCCCGATGGTAGGCAGCAATGCATTCCGGATACTGTTTCAAGCGGAAATACACGCTCGCCATATTGAACAGCGCCGGCGAAAAAGCCCCGTTAGAAAAGTCTACCGCCTTGCGGTAAGCGGCAGCCGCCTCAGGGTACTTGTTCATCTGGTAATAACTGTTGGCGATGTTGAAGCTGGTGGCCGTAGGATCGGCACCACGTTCTTCGGCCTTGTGGTACAAAATGATGGCCTGGCTGAACTTTCCACTACGGTAAAGGGCGTTGGCGCGCTCCATCAGGTCGTAAGAGGACTGGGCCGCAAAGGCGAAAGCAACGGAAAGCAAAATGAATAACGGATAACGCATTGCTCTAGTCCCTAAACTTCACCTCGAAAGGCTGTTCCATACCGCAGAATGCCACCGCCTTGCCGTCTTTTTCGGCAGGGGCAAAAGTCATGCGGCCAAGAGCCTCGCGACCGGCGGCAGCTAGCCCGGAACCTGCCGGAGATTCTTCGATTACGCGGATATCATAAACGCGACCGCCCACATCTACGCAGAAGCTCAGTCGTAAAGTCGCATCAATTTCCCGGTCCCTAATCTGGGGCGGCACCTGGAAATTGGGCATGGCCCGGCTTTCGGGCTTTTTATCTACATCGCCCTTTTCGCTGGACATGGCGCCGCCACGAAAATCCGCTACAAGTTCCTCGTTGATGGCGGCACCTGCCGTACCCGAAGCTACCCCGAGATTCATGGCGAGCCTAGGCCCAGCCTTTGGCGTGCGGGACGTGGTCTTTTGGCGTTCCGGCTTGCGGGCGGGCTTTTTCTTTTCCACCTTCTTTTCCATCTCTTCCACTTTCTTGACAGAGACTTCCGTTTTTACGTATTTCTTTTCGTGGAAAATCTTTCCGGTAAGGAACATGTTGGCAAGAGTCACGGAAAATACCAGCAGCAGGCTACAAAGTACCGCCGCCAAAAGAAGCACAGAACGCTTGAATATTTTCCTTATGAATTTACGCATCACACATTACACATTCAGGTTAGAGATTGCCGCGCCTGCGGCTCGCAATGACATCTTGTTCCTTATCAATTACACATTCCACACTACACACTGCTTTCACTCTGCTTGGGCAGCAATGGAAACCTTCTTGATGCCCGCCAAATTACACATGTCTATCACCTGCACGAGCACGCCTGTTTCTGCCTCTTTATCGGCAATGACAACCGCTTCTCTGTCCGGATTTTTTGACAGGGACTGCTTCAAAATATCTTGCAAGCTAGCCAAGTCCACCTGACGCTCGTTCATATGGATAGTCCCTTCGCGGGTAATGGCAATAAGCAGGTTTTCTTTTTCCAGCTGGCTTGCCGTCTGGGCCTGGGGCTTGGTCACGTCTACACCAGTTTCGCGGGTAAAGGACGACGTCACCACAAAGAAGATAAGCAAGATGAACACAATGTCCATCAGGGGGCCCATTTCGATGCCCATATCCTTTTTCTTTCTGCTCGGCAAGTTGAATTCCATAACTACCCTACAAAATAATTATCAATAATCGTAGCCCCAAGTTGAAGTTCCTGGGTCAAAATTTCAACACGTTCGTCTAGACGCTGTTTCAGCAAAGTCAAGGGAAAAGCCACCAAAAGCCCACTCTGGGTAGAAATCAGAGCTTCTGAAATACCGTCTGCCATCAGCACGGGATTTTGGTTTCCGTACAGAGTGATCACCTCGAAGGTGGAAACCATGCCCGTCACCGTTCCCAAAAGTCCAAGCAAGGGAGCAGCAGCAGCCATCACCGCCACGATATGGCTTCCCTTTTCCATATAGCGAATAGTCCCCAGCAGCCGCACCTGCATCACATCGCGAAATCCTTCGGGATTCTTTTGCGCCTGCTCAATAGCAAAGCGAAGTTCCCGAGACAAAATTCCACGTCTTTTTTTCAGCCGGTTTACCGCCACTTCTGCGCCGGCAGCCTGGCCATTATCGCCGTTCAGGTCGTGACGCAGATTCTTGATGACTCGTTGAAGGTCCTGCTTGAAAAAGTCAGACCCAATACGAAACCAGCTGGAGAACAGGTAGTAGAATCCAATAGTCCCCACGAGCAAAATAGGGAGCATCACCACGCCACCGGCCTGGTAGGTGCTTTTCAAGGACTCGATAAATACGTAGAAGGAATTGCTCATTGTTCCCTATCGAAAATCCGGTTCAAGAGGGCCATGCTCTGCATGTAGAGTTCGCCGGTCACCTTCTCAATCTTTTCGCTTAAAAGCCCATGGATAATCATCACGGGAATGGCAATGACAAGGCCCGTTTCCGTAGTGACTAGAGCTTCGGAAATACCACCGGCAAGCACGCGAGCGTCGTTGGTACCCACTTCGGTAATGACAGTGAACAAGGTGATAATACCGGTCACCGTTCCCAAAAGCCCAAGCAACGGGGCGATGGTACCCATGGCGGCCAAAAGCCCCATACGGCGTTCCAATTTTGGCTGCTCACGAAGCAGAGCTTCTTGCAGGGAACGTTCCGCCGCTTCGCGGGTATCGTTTGCCTTATTGAGCACCGCAAAGAGCACCATGGAAAGGCTGGTTCCACGCTGCAGGCACAAATTAGCGGCTTCCTCATAACGTTCCCCATGAACCAGCATATTCAACCGCTTCATGAAACGCTTACCCAAATGCCCGCGGTACATAAGCACAACAAAACGTTCGGCAGCCAGGAGCACCGCAAAGAACGCCACCAAGAAAAGCGGGTACATCACGATACCGCCCTTCTTGAACCATTCCGCAAACTGGGCCTTGATAGATTCGTCACCCTTATTGCTGATGGAATTCTTGATAGCCTTGTTCTGGAGCACATCCATAGGCACATCCACCTGAACCGTCTTTGACTTAGAAAGTCCGGAATAGGCCGTGTTGATTGCCGCACGGATAGATTCCGCCATGTCGGGCGGAAGCGTAGCGTTCCACTCGTAACGCTTGCCCTGCAAAGCACCTGTCCGGAGGAGGGCCTGGATTTCGCCGTTGTCTGTTGCCGCCTCGCCAAGGAATACCGTTCCAAGACGCATGCGGTAAACGTTTACATCCACGCGACTCCCAATCTGAGACTTTTCAGTACCGAAGGACTGGGTGTAGGTCATCTCGTGACGGAACAACAAGTCGCTCAAGTAGCTTCTCATGGCAGGCAACGTGTTTGGCTTTTTCTTGGCCATCTCACGCTGAGCCTTGTTCAGGGTAAGCATACGCTCCCCCATGCCCACAGGGTAATCTCCGGCCACATCATCCAGGGACTTGTCGATGGAAAGGCGTACCTGGGTGTTGAAGGCCTCGAAGGCGTCTTCTTCGGCCTTGGCGCCGTCTTCGGCTTCGGTAGTAAGATCCTTGCTGGTCTGAACTTCTTCGCTTACGCGGCCCAGATCCGTCGAAAGCTTTGAATACCGGCCGTCCAATTCGCGAGTTTCCACCTGATGTTCTTCGGTCAACTGGGATTCGGCGTAACGCTTGCTCCAGTGGGCCGCCTCCAACTTTTCGAGGGAGTCGGCCTTCTGCAAACGGATGCGGGAAAGGCTTTCGATTTCGCGCTGGAGGTTCTGGATTTCTACCTGCTTCAGGGAATCCTGAATACGGGCCTGCTCTTCGGCATCCTTCTTTTTGGCGGCCCAAGAGAGGTTTGGCATAATAAACAACAGGAATAGAGCCATCATTGTTCTTGACAGCCATTCCGAATTCCGAATTCCGAATTCCGAATTCATCTTTCGCCTCCTACCACAGACAAGGTTACAGGCATGGCGATAATCTGAGGCGGTTTCTTGGCGAGCTTCACATCGATAGCGTAGCGGATAATTTCACGTTCCCACAGTTCAAGGTTCTCGTTCCATTCGTAGGTGATCTTACCCTTCTGGGCGGTGCGTATCAGGTTCCCGTACATGGTGCCGTTTTCGTCGCTATAAACCATCCACTGGTTCCCGATTCTCAAAATCTGAGCATTGATCAGTTCACCGTTCTTGCGGGTAAGGGGAGCATTCACAATGGCCACCTCGTCACCGAACTTGATTTCTTGCTGGATAACAGCCTTCAGGCGCGAGAAACTTTCTTCTTCGGTAGCGCTCCCGCTTTCAATGTCACGAGCGAGAGAGCGGACCCGTTCCAACCTAGCATCCCGTTCCCAGGGCACTGTCTGGGCCACCTGACGTTCCAGCTGCTTGCATATAGAAAGCATGGCCGAATGTAAAGCCTTGCGCTTGGCGGCCACGTTATCGTTTCTGTTCTTGGCACGAGCCTGTTTCTGACGTTCTTCTTGCAGCTGGGCGGCCACACCCCGGATCTTGATGTTCAAGCTGTCGATTTCGGCACGGCGGCGTTCCGAATCAGCACTGTAACGGCTCTGCAGCGTCTTGTAGCGGGTATCATCTGCCTTGAGCAGGGAATCCGTCACCGCGATCTGACGTGTCAACTTCTGGATTTCGGAATTCAGCTTTTCCTTTTCCTGCTTCAGATTGCGAATTTCCGAATCATAATCGGCAAGAGCAAGCCCCGAAAACAGCATTATCAAAAGCGCAATCGGTAAAAATTTTATCCTTTTCATAGCCATTAAACACTCAAACCCACGAAAAATGTCACTCAGCATACGTTTTTTCATTTACAACACTCATTTTTTACACCAGAAGGCGCAATAGGCCTGCGTCCTGGCCGCAAAACGCTCCTTTTTCAGCAAATCGGCCACTTCGTCCCTACTGTACCAGGCGGCATCAATTTCTTCCCGCTCGGAATCGCTAGGCTGAATTGTGCCATTAGCCGTTCCCACCACAACCACATTCAGCTCGTTGGCAAAACCGATGGCGGAATAACTTTCTTTCCAGACATCCTCGATGTTGATGAGGGTGAGTCCCGTCTCTTCCCGCAGTTCACGAACAGCGGCCTGCTCCACCGTTTCGCCTTCGTCGATCAGACCTGCCGGGAAATTCACCACCTTCTCGCCCACCGCCATGCGGAATTCCTTACACAGCAAGATGTGTTCCCTAGATTCGTCGTGCATGACCAAAACCACCGCGTTGTTCTTGTGGTGGCGAAGTTCATCAATGCTTTTGACGTTAGGTTCTCGGCTAATCATCTCGTAGGTGATGGCCTTACCACTTTCAGTTTCATAATGAATGTCGTAGCGGGTAATGAACTTTCCGGAATGGATTTTTTCGATACTCTTGAACTTCATGCCATCACACTCCTTGGATGGTCTCGTAGAAAAGACAGTCGTGGTTACACTTTCCCTCGAAGGCCCCATCGCAAATAGTCATTTTGCTCAACATCTGGGACTCGTCATCGTTGCGGGAAACCCTCTTGCGCACATAGCCCACGCTTTCGAAGTTGGCCTCTTTGCCCTTCCTGATGGCGGCGCAGGTATTTATCCACACCACATTGCAGTCGTCATGAGCGCACAAGTCAAAGGACCTGCGGAAATCGTAAGAACCCGTTGAGAACGAAGGCACCACAATCAGGGTCAGCTTGAAACAACGCATGAGCTGTTCCAAATACTTGGTGGTCAAAAAATCCTTACATATAAGGATAGCAAGCCTGCCAATTCCCTGGAAGTGGAAAATGTTGATGACCAGGTTGGCAAAAATACCTTCCAGGCGGCCAGAGCCTTCTCTTTCAGAGCGGAAGGGGTTCTGCTTGCCCTGCTTACAAATCACGTTGCCGAACTTGTCCAAGATGGTAACGCTATTGTGATTGTTTTCCCAGAAAGAGGGCAGAATAATCAGGGACGGAATATTTTTTGTTTCCTCGGGCGAAAGAGCCTTCAACTTACCCGAAACATAATCCACCATTTCCGGGTTGCCCAGCATTTCGGGAAACACCACGATGTCGGCACGGTTGTCGGCGGCGGTGGTAATCTTTTTCCAGATGAGTTCATTGCTCTTGCTGAAATCCGATTCCGTATAGCGGATCTTGAAATACTGGATGTTTTCGTGGTCGTAGGGAACGGCCTCAAACTGCTTTTCAAGCCTTAATGGGGTTGCCGCAATCTTCAGCCGCCTGGTTTTGGCAAACTCCGTAAAGAGATTCCGTTTCAAGAAAAAATGCTTGTCGATCAACTCTCCCAAGATAGTGTTTTCCATCAGGAGCATGTTGAACAAGAAATTGTCCATGCGGTTGTAACTATGGGACATGCGGTGGGTACGCTCCCACACACAGGAACAGCGGGGCAAAAGCCCTATTCCCGTAGTTTCGCGGTTGCCATTCAGCACCACAGAAAAATCGTCTTCTTCGAACTCCTTGATTTTGGCCACCAGCATGGTTTCCAAACTTTCATCAAGAATCTGAATTAGGCCTGCAACGCCAAAAAAATCCTTTTCGCTTTTTAGCCGCTCCGACAGTTTTTCAAGCCTGGCAAAAAAATCCTCCATCAAATCCTGGGGCTCAATCTGGCGGATTTTGTAGCGGGAAGGTCCAAGAGGGGTTTCTTGAAAAAGCTCCCCTACCTCAGCCTGCACGATTGCGGCGGTACGGTCTTTTTCGGCAGGAGATACACAGCTAAACTTGACAAAAAAATCTTCCGTACAAGAGCGGATAACAAAGGAACAGAGGTCTGCTACATTGTCATAGATATTCTGCATAAGCCCCTACCAGAATAGCGTACGGCCTAGTCTTCCAAGAAATACTGCACGTTGGTGACCACACGGACTTTCTTAACAAAGGGTGTATTTTCGTCACGGTCTTCGATAGAGAATAGCCCCTGGGTGGCCGTCTTGATTTTACCCAGCTTGCTCTTGGAATCCTTAGCAAACTTTTCGGCAGCAGCACGGGCTTCTTTATTGGCCTCGTCGATCATTTCAGGCTTGATGGCGTTGAGCCCGTTAAAGCTGTAGATCTTGCGGTAACGGAAATCCCCTTCGCTAAAGGCGATTCCCTGTTTCAAGAGCTCGCCCTGCTTTTCCATCAGTTCGCGAATCTTGCCCACGTTTGCAGAAGCCACAGTCACCGACATGGTCACCACGTAACGGAAGGGCCGCTGTTCGCTAGTATACAGTTCGCTCTGGGTATCCGTAATGTCAGGAGACGCCTTGGTGATTTCTTCTTTGGCAACCCCATTATCCTGGAGGAACTTTTCCAGGGCTAAAGTCTTGGCCTGAACTGTCTCGTACAAGGCAGAAAGGTCGTTGCCCACTTCCTTGAACACGATTGGCCAAATTACGTAATCGGCCGGCACTTCCCTTTCGGCAAGGCCCCGCACGAACACCACGCGGTCACGGTCCTTCACGTGGATCATGGCACAATAGAGGAATGCTCCAAGCCCGAGAATGGCTACAGCCAAAACAACAGCTTCTTTGAGTCTAGATTGCATAGTAGGCCCCCAAAAGATACGGGTTTACTTTATCAAAGGTACAAAAATGAGCGGGTCTACCTGCGTGGCGTTATGATAAAGTACAGCAAAACAGGTTGTTTTCTACAAATAATCAAAATAGTTTATTATTTTAGTGAAAATTATATATTTGACTTTATGAATTATAGAGAGTAAACTCACCGGCGGACAGGTCGCCTTATTCGACCTTGCTCGGCCTAGGCATGCGCCCCGTAGTGAACAAGGCGGCGGCTGGGACCTGGCGTAGTCCACCTACCAGTTCTTGCAAATCGCAGGCTTGTCCTGCTTACAGATAACCTCAACCTCCCTCGCCAAAACGGGGGATTTTTGTTCTTCTATATAGTAGCGACTCACCAAGGCGCTGCGGCACTGTTCGTAGGTATCCAGTTGCCAGTTGCGGTCAGCGCACCAGAGCCACAGATATTCCTTGCAGTCGTTCTTGTCGGGGCTTTCCATGCACCGCTCTTTAAGCCCGGAACAGTCCGCGATCTTATTGCTCTTGAAGTTACTGGCCACACAATAACGTTTGAGGCCGTCAGAGTAGGCAACAGACTTCACCCCTTCAGCAAGTGTATCCGGCAGGAACACGGACCAGCTAGTGGTATCGAGCATCATGGCTGCCTTGACCTGGGAAGCGTAGCAAGTTTCCATGCCGTAATGGGGAACGGAATCGGCGTAGTACCTGTAGGCCGAAGCGTTAGCCGACTGCAGGTCGTCCCATTTCTCGATACCGGCGCAGAACACATCCTGATAAAGCCTACAGGCCTTGGAATCCCAGCCGTCGGAATTGTCGCCGCTCTTGTCGGTGCAGTTTCTGTAAGCCACGTGCCTGAGGGAGACGCCGTCCCCTTCTACAAAGATATTGACCCGAGTCTTGGCTATGCCCGTAAATACGCCCATGCCGTTTTCGATGTTGGATTCCGGAATGATTCGCGAATCTTCTTGAGAAGCCTTCACCTTGTCTACATAGTCAATGTAAGCGCTATCCGTAGAATAGAAGTCCATATAGAATTCACCCAGAGGTAGCATCATGCCCGTGCCGTAAAGCGTATCTAGCATGTGTATGCCGGCAATGGAGGAGTTTTCGGAATAGCCGCCCTTCACCGTATTTTCCAGGGGGTCGTGTACCGAGATTCCCCGGTAACCCATGGAGTCTTTTTTCGCGAATCCCTTGAACATGTTGTTGAGCGTAGTGTTCAGAGGCTCATCGTCGTCAATGTTATAAGTCAATAGAATCAGCACACCGCCAATAGACTTGTCGTAATCCAGGGCCACCTTGAAAAACTCCATGTCCATAGGAAATTCCAGGTACTTCACCCGCATAGGCGTGGTGTCGTTTTCGTCTTTGTAGCCCTTGTACTCGCTCCACTTGTAGCTGCCGTCTTGCTGGGGCATGTTGACGCCCTTGACCTTGACCGGCTTGGGGACTTTTGCCTCTGCCGTGTAGGTGGTTTTGGCCGAATGCCCCGCGCTGTCCCATTCAAAGTAGGCGCTCATGGTATAGGATTCCCCAGAAATTCCTTCGAGGGTTCCTTCAAAGCAGTTGGGCTTGGCCGCTGTGGGAACGAGGGCGAGTGTAGTGTCCACCGTGCTCCCCTGATTGTCGAAACGGCCCTTCACCGTGACACGGGCACTGTCATAGAAGGCAAAATTCGGAGAAGCGGTTTCGTCTAGCTCGTAGACCTTCGAGAAACAGATGTTGGTGCTGCCCTTGGCCTGTATATAGCCGTAGGTGTAAATGCCCGTATAGACTTCCCGCTCGTTTGGGTAGTATTCCCAAGGCCCGTGGAAATCACCGCAGGCGGCAAGAAGCAGGCCCACAACCATTGCCATGACGTGTAACCAATACCTAGAAATAGTACTCATAGCTCAGCATAATCGGTAAAAAAGGAAACTGCGTAATAGAGGTCTTTTCTGGCGGGTTCTTACTGGTATCGTAGAAGGTGTAGAACATGTTCTCGTGGTCGGTCAGGTTGATGATGGTCCAGCTGAAATTCCACTTGTCTTCGCGACCGATGTCAATCAGCTTCACATCTACTCTGAAATAGTCCGTCTGACGACCCGCATTGCGGCTGCCCGGCAGCACCACGATGTCGTCGTCATATTGCTGGTTCCCTAGTTCTTCGCCGTAGTAGTAGCCCTTGTATTCGCTAATGGGCATACCCGCCGAATACTTGAGCATCACGGAACTGCGGAAATAGCGGCCCTTGACCTTGTGTTTCCAGAGGGCATCTTCGTCACCCTTCCAGTTGATGCCTAGGTCCATCTTGACCGCGTAAGGCTGGTGCCAGCTTGGGAAATAGGCCTTGGTGCCGTCGTTGCTGCGCATAACGCTAATGCTTTGGCTCCAGTTGATGCCTCCAAAAAGCCAGCCCTTATCCTTGCGGAGGGAAAGCTCGTAACCAAAGGAATAGGCTTCGGCGGTACCGAAATAATCCGCAATCACGAACTCGTCGGATTCTTCCTCGTCGGTGCTGTCCATCTGGGTCACGAAGGTGTTCAAATTGTTCTGGGTCTTGTAATAGACGCCTACAGTAGCATCGTAATCATCGAAGATTTCACGCTGGGTGTACTCTATGGCGGCAAGCCACGACGAAGCGGGCTTGATATGTTTGCCCTTGGTGGTGGTCGTTGCCGGGTAATAGAATTCGTTCAGGGTTTCCTGGTCGGTATAGATAATGGAATTCAGGTATTGCAGGTAATAGCCGCCGTATAGTTCAAGAGTCTTGGTACGGTCCAGATTGATGGTCAAAGACGTACGGGGTTCTACGCCGAAATGTTCCGCCGCCGTCTGGTAATTGAAACGAAGGCCATACTGCAGTAACAAATCAGGAGTCAACTTCCAGGCGTCTTGCAGGTAACCCACATGGTGGAAGGGCTTTTGGATATCTGCAATTGTCATGGTAGAGAGTTTTTCCTGGTAGCGTTCGTAGTAGTATTCCACCTCGTAGCCGAAAGTGATCGTATGGTTATCGATACCGCGATAGTTCAGCCACTGTTTGCCCGCAAAGCTGTAAAGGTACATCTCGATAGACATAAGGTCGCCAATTTTCATGGTCTGGTAAAATTCACTGTAGGCCAAGGTGGCGTTGTAATCCCAATCGCCATTGAAACGATGGTAGAAGTTGATGGGAACAGCCACGTTTCCCCAGTCCATATAGAGCGGGTCAAAACTCAAGCGGTCCTTGCCCACGTAGAAACTGAACTTCATGCGGGTATCGTCGGTGAAGTTATAGACGAAGGTTCCCTGAAGGTCGGTAAACTCGTAATCTAGATCCAAATCCAGAAGGCCGATGAACCTACAAAAATCTAGCATGTAGCCGATGTAGGTGGTACGCCCAGCCACTACCCAGCGGGCAGGGCCCTGATGGCCTTCGGTATGGAGTTGGGCGGCAAAGGTGCTTATCTTGATGCTGGACTTGCTGAACCATTCGTCGACGGTATCCTGACCGCCGGCACGTCCGTCCATCTTCAAGACGGAACTTAGGCGGTTGCCGTACTGTGCCGGGAAACCGCTCTTGTAGAACTTTACATCGTCAATGCCTTCCACTAGGAAGGTACTGAACAGCCCGAAGAAATGGACCGGAGAGTAGACGACGGCGTTGTCGAACAAGAATAGATTCTGGTCCGCGGCGCCGCCTCTAACGTAAATCTTGGAACTGAAATCGGAACTGGCCACCACGCCCGGGAGAGCCTGGATGCTCTTGATGACGTCGGCCTCGGCAAGGCTGGGCATGCGCTTGATGGACTTGGCCGACACCACGGACTCGCCCGGGCTGCGCTTAGGGCGGCGCCGCAACTGCACCACCACCTTCTTGAGCTCCGTGACCTTGGCATTGTCGCCCCCGGCAAGAAGCTCGTCTACGTTGACATCGCCGGAGTCGGGGCGTTGCGGGGTGTCCCTGCTCGAAGGGGTAGCGGATGAATCGGCTAGATTCCGGCTCCCCGGATCACTGTCCGGGGCAGGCTTAGGCCGGAATGACGACGAGTCAGGAGCGAGGGGAAGGCTTTCCCCTTCACCCGTAACAAAGGCCTCGCCTAAAGTCTGAGAAAAAGAACCTTCCGCGCCGATGTACTTGAGCTCGTAGCATTTCTCTTTCTCGGCACCAGCCGTGTCGGAATTGGTGACGCAAACGTTCCAGAGGGTGTCTTCGGGCAGCACCACGCTGAAGGGCGTGCCCACGGTGGTCTGTAAAGCCTCGCCGGACTCGAGAATTTCCACGTTCAGCTTTTCGCCGGGGGCAAAGGAGAAATCCTGCACCACGCCGTTGAAGACGATTCCCTGGACCTTGGCGGAATCTGCGGTAGCGTCGCCCGGCTCCTGCGCAAAAGCAAGAGAGGCCGCCATGAGCGACAGCAAGAAAAATATGTAGGAACAGACCTTCAACAAAAAATTCCCGAATTTCAGACAAAAATAGCAAATAGGCGAACCTATTTGCCATTATAACACCTGACGGGGTTAAAAGTGTTACTTTTATTAATCTTCATCGTTCCAGACATACTTGAACTTGAATTTCAGGCCTCCACGAGGTTCATGGCCACAGGTACCGCTGCAGGCATCACTTCCCGAGTAGGACACGCCCTTGCTTCCAAAGTTGAACTTGGACTCGACCCAGTCATTCTTGGGTGCATCGCCATTCTTGCTAGTGGCAACACCGGGTGCGTTATTCAAAGACTGCGCAATCTTTTCGTAAGGCCAATCGACGGTCTGTGAATTGGTTCCAACACCCGGAGCACGTATGCTCAAGAACAGCGTGAGTCCGTCTTTGCCAATATCGAAGGTGTACTTGTACTGATCCATTTCTACCTTATTGTCATCTTTGCTTATCTTGGAATCGGACTTGCTTTCGTAGCATATCGTGTTCCCCTTGCCCACGCAGCCTCCTCTGCAGAAATAATACTTGTATTCATGCAGGCTTCGATTTCCGTTCTTGAACAGACCCTTCAGTTCATGGTCCACGCGGGCTTCAAGAGCCTTATACTGATATTCGGTTCCGTGACCTACATTCTGGATTTTTATCTTGACACGCCCAACAGCGCGAGTCTTGGCCTCGGAGCCTTCGGAGAAGACATACTGCTTTCCGTCCCAGGCATAGGCGAACACGCGATAGGTGTAGTAGGGGCTACCTCCACCCACCTTGTCGGTAAAGAACTTGTCGTTCCGTCCGTTCAGGGCAACCACGGTCATGCCATCACCCCAGTTGTCACCGACTTTGGGCTGCACCGTAGTGGGTTTCTTAACGTAGGATTCCAGGATCTTATTATTCGGCTGAACCTTCGGTTCGTCATTCTTTGAAGCTTTACCGAAAATACTACCTATTGAGCTTGCAGCGATGGCAAAGGTTTTTCCCAGCACATTCGCATCATCATCAATCTTATCGTACTCCGCCCGCACCACGATAAATCCCAAGATGCGCGTATCCAAAGAGTCAGGGATGTAATTCACGATAATGCTATTGCGTTCAGCATTGCGCCCTAGAATCATGTTACGAGGAGTGCTGAGACTCGACGGTATATTCAGGTAGTAGGTGGTCTTTTTCCCGTTTTCTGCCGTCACCACCACCTGTACTTCTGCCGTTTCAAACGGAACCAGCTTATCCACGGTAAACTTGAAATTCTTGGCTTCGGCGTTTTTTCCAGAACCTTTCACTCCGATTGGCGTAACAGGAACCTGGACCCCGTTCTTGAATACCACCACGCCGTCCTCGGCATTTACCGGATCAACTGTAGAAAGTTTCACCGCAACCTGGGCACCGTGAACATCCTTTGTCGTAATCAGCGAATCCCCATTGACAGCACATTTTGCCCCGGTCTTCTTGCATTCCTTCCGGAATTCGATGTCCTGTTTATGCGATTCATCAATAAAATTCCAGGTATTGACAACCGAAATCGATGAGATTGGGCGGGCCACAGGATTTTCGTCTTCACCGTCATTGACTCCATCCCCATCGGTATCCTTCAAGGTCGGGTCTGTTACAAAAGGTCCCTTTCCGTTCTTGGTCCAACCATTGATTTCATCAAAGTCACTGATTCCGTCACCGTCAGTGTCCTTCATGTCGTCACGGGTGCCCAGGAGTTTTTCCATGCTGGCAGGAACGCCGTCGTGATCCCGGTCTTCGTTGTAGATGAACTGAACCACATCGCCGGCACCCACCACAATGGAATCAAGGTTGAAGTTACCGATTGCTACGGAGTAGATATTTGTCCGCTCCGGTGTAGCAGCCTTGTTCACAGCAACAAACCATACAGCAGTATCTCCTTTCATTATGTTATTTTCCACACCGTCCAGCATAACCAGGCCAAAACGCTTATCCTTCCCGACCATCACGGTGTCCTGTTCAAAGTCCATCTGGAGAATATCCAGAAATTCCGACAGATAAACTGGAGCACGCAGGTTCCTTTTGTTATTCGCATTCCTGTTGACCTTGAAATTTGTAGAGACCCGGTAGTCCAAGAAGCGAGTTCTCGAATCAGCATAATACGCCCCCTTGTCGAAGGTCACTCGGGCCGTTGTCCCAGACACCTTCGTGTAAGCCTCCGTAAAGTCCGTAGTCATCCCGGTTCTGCTCCTATCCAAGGTAATCTTGTAAGCACTGGCCGTAAGGAAAATGGCGCCCGGATTGAAGATAAAACTATTCAAGGCATCCAAAGAAATTCCGCTTTTCCAAAACTTCAGTTCCTTGGATTCTCCCGGAGCCAGAGTGATACGGGTCCACTTATCTTCGCCGTAGCCATCGCCTACGGCAAGTTCCGCTATGATCTTGATGTCACCAGAGAGGGTGTAGGTGCTAGCAGCCAGAATCAAGTTCTCAATGCTATACGCCACCTTACCCGTGTTGGTGATACGCGCCTGCATGCTGAGGGTACCCCCAGAAATAGACTCGCCCTCGGACATAGCATCGGCAACGGCCTTGTTGTAGTTCTGGGTAATGGCCTTAGACTGATTTTCAGTCAGGGTATGGCCCTCACTCTCGGTATAACTACCGTTATAACCCCAATTCACCAGGAACTGCCCGCTTTTGCTGGCGTAACCCGCAGAAAAACCAATGTTCCAAGCGTTCATCAAGGCGGCGCTTTCCGTCTCGCTGAAGCTGATGCTTTGGGTATTCTGCACCGATTCCCCTTCGGAAATGGTGACAGTCTTCGTGGTGTTGGAACTGGTGGTGCGGTTCAGCGTTATGCTGGGGGTCATGGTCATGGTGACTTCCAGCTTGGGAAGATCCGCCACGTTGGGGTTCCAAACCGTGGGATTTTCGGGATTGAAGAGTTCGAAGAGCTCCTCGCCATCTTCAAAACCGTCGCCATCGGTATCCTTGGCATAGGGATTGGTCTTGAACTTGAAGATTTCATCGTAATCCGGAATGCCATCGTCATCGCTGTCTAGCGTAGGGTCTATCTCGGCAGTCTCCACTGATTTCACATCGGAAAGATTGAAGGAATAGGCCCCCTTTAACGCGGTACTGGTTACGTTCAGGTTTAGCTTCTCATTGTCGCCAAAACGGGTATCAAAGGTCATACCCTTGACGTTTTTCAGCGAAATCGGATTGAACGCCTTGAGGCCATAGCCCTGAATGTTTAAGGTATCCTCCCCCACATAGTGCGTCTTGGGGAAGGTAATGGAATCGAGACCCACAAGGCCAGCGGTATATACGGAGTCTTCTCCGATTTGAATATTCGCGAGACCTGCCAGTGCACAAGGAGCAACAAACATGGTGGTCAGCGCAGCTGCTGTAAAGTATTTCGTAAACATGATAAGCTCCTTTACTTGGCGTTAACCGTCAGATTCTGTTGAATGGTCTTGCCGCCAAATACCAGCTTGACGACGTAGCTGCCTCTATTGAGTTTTTTGTTACGGACAGGGATAACGGTAGAACCCTTCGAAAGGTAAACGTCGCCCTTGACCACCGTCGAACCGATGGCGTCCATCATGACAAAGCGCGCATCACCGCCCTGTTCAGAGAAAAACTCCAGCGCCTGCTTGTCGGCATCGAAGTTTACCTTCACGGGTTGTTCCGTCTTTACCGGGGCGACAACCTTCCTATCAACCTTTGGAGTGGCCGGGCGGGATTTTACGTAGGGATTATCGTCTTCTTCGGTGAGGTTAGGCTCCGGCTCGCGGGTGTCGGGCAGCACAAAGGAACTGTCCTCCTGGTTCGCGTCAAAAGTCATGTTCTGCACCGACTCCACCAAAAATTCGTGGATAGTCCCATCGTTCATGGTCACACGGATGACACGGGGAGCATTTTGGTTACCCGAAGCAACTGCCAGGGATACCCCCATAAGGCAGGCCAGGAATACAACTGACAACTTTTTCATGATGAACTCCTTTGTTAAGGTTTCACTGTTGTTTCTTTTAACTCAGTTAATATATACCCAAAGATTGATATTGTCAAATGAATAATTTATTGGTTTTTAATCAATTATTTTTATATATGGGTGAAAAACAAAAAAATAGGGGCACCTAGCCCTATAACGAGCCGTAAGGTGCTCCGACAAGCTCTCTAGATTTTTTAGTAAGTGTTCAAATTAAGGAATCTTGAACTGCAGAATTTCTTCAGCGGTCAGTTCTTCGATTTTCTTTCCGACACGTTCAGCATATTGCACAAGTTTTTGAATATGCAATTTGCTTTTAGGAGGGTTTTTATACGGATCCGGCGTAGCCATATATTCTTCCATGGAGTCCGCCAGAATTACCGCAGGCTTTCTAATTCCACTCATAGGTATAGACCTCGCCTTTAAAAATCAGAACTTGAAATACGTTTCGGGAGGGACGCCGAAAACTTGGGACAGTTTTGCCGCCATCTTTTTGGATACTGGGCGGCGGTCGTGTTCCATGGCAGAAAGGTTCTGTATGGAAATGCCGAGTTTTTGCGCAAGGACGTTTTGTGTCCATCCACGGAGCCCACGGTCGGCACGGATTGCCTTGCCAGGAGTCATCGACCCAGACATCTTCTTGTACCAATTGGTGCTTTCGAGTGCGACCGACTCCTCTTCCATATCGTGGCGTTTCTTGACCGGAACGTCATAAATCTTGACACATTTCGGGAACATGTACTTGAGCATTCCCAAAAAGAAATCGGGAATCTGTTCACCTTCAATCTTGAAGGAAACCGGCTTTTTAGTGCCGTGCGTAGGGGGCGCTTTGACGACTGCCAACATAGTAGACCTCTATAGTTAAAGTTCCCGACTCATTTTTCCAGCATGCAACCCATTTCCTCGACAAGTGGCAATGGTACATGTTTACACCGAGTTTAGAATAACTCATAAACGAAGGCTGTTCTGGACCGCTTGTTTCCAATGCTGTTTTCAGACGAAAAAACTTTTCCTGTTGCGACTTAGGCATTTTATCAAGGTTCTTTAAAGCCTTATGAGTTATCCTTACCGTGTATCTTTTTACAATATACTCAATTTTTGACAAGTTGTCAATATTTTCCTTCATAACGGGTGATTTTAGCCTCCTTTTAGCCGCATTTCTTTAATCTTTTCGCTATTGTCTCTTGTCAAAGTTTGTTATTTCTCCTTAATGGCTTTCTTGCGTTCCTGCTTTAACTTTTTAGCGCTAACCTTGGGAGTGGGGAGGTTTTCTGGCATTGTTCCGCCGAGTTCAGCGATAGTCTGGCGGACTTTCTTGCCTACGGCAAAATGGGTTTCGTTTGCCAATTCCTTCCCCTTGATATTTTCACGACGGAGTTTATCATCTGTCTGCGTGATACGGAACAGGTTTGCGGCAAGCTCCGTAGCACCCATGTGATCCAATATCTGCTGGTTCTTCTTGAGCCCTTTGCGCCTGTGGATATCCTTCATCCCCAAGCCGTTATAAAGGCCTTGGTAACCGCGATTCTGGAATACGGCGTAATCCACGGGCGTTTCGACACCGGCCGCCTTTGCGGAACTGGCAAGAAACTTGTTACGAATCGTAACTTCATCGCGAATGGCCAAGCGTTTTTCATCTTCTGAAAGTTGCGCCACTGTATCCGAAATTTCCTTTTGCCTAGTTTTAACGGCAAAATACGTTTGCCCGAGAGCAATCACTTCTTTACGGGGATCGCCGTTCATTACAATCAAGTAACAAGCATAACGGGAAAGCTTGATGTCGGCGATTTCGCGCTTGGCCCCTTTGGCAAGATTTATCATTTTGCCGACGTCGGCAAAATGATCCCCGACAATTAATCCACTAGCCTCGCAAGCCGTTTTAGCCCTTTCAATTGATTCCTGAAAGCGCCGCCATTGAGCATATTCCAAAGCCGCCTGTAGTTCCCTCGCATACCAGAACTCGGCTCCATTTTCATCAATGTGCTTGATATTCTCGAACGTCTGCTGAGAATAAGTGACAATTTCTTTTTTCGCCATAGGGCCTCCTGTGTTTGTTGTTTCTACTAGGAACGCCCTTGCAATACAGCAAAGCCAAATAAAACAAAGGCGCATCATTCCTTTCTACGGAACGACGCGCTGAGGGTTAATGTACCTAATATCCAGAAAACTGGCAAGGGGCTTAAGAAAATTTTACAATAGCCGTCACCATTCTTTCAATGCCGCCAAAAATTCATCTTTGGTATATGCATGTTCTACACGACGATGTTCATACACCAAACAATAGCGATAATCATTCCCCGCTTTTGAAGCCCAAAGATTTCCAAGTTTGATTTTCTTTTCGGCATCAAGATGGTCGCCTTTTGTTTCCAACAACACTATTTTCCCTAGTTTTGTTTTGATGATAAAATCGGGGTAGTGCTTGATAAATCCATTAATACAAAAGTCCTTCTTTTCTCGGTTGCGTGTCCAGAATTCCACATTTTCCATGTTGGCAACAGCGTTGATGACACTCTCTTCAAAGCCATTGACAGATTCTTCTTTTTCATGGAGTGTTTTTGGAAGGGGTTTTCCTACACTTGATAAGGCGATTTTGTCTGTAATCTTGTAATTCGCTTGAATTATAATTTTATCGGCATCAAGCGCACGATCAAATTCCCGTTCAATGTATTCGGCAGCAAGCGTATTTATCTTCTGTTTTATTTTTTCTGCATAACTGCTTTGAGAGCGAAGCATTTGCTCTAAATCATTTTCGTTGAAATTAGAGAGTATACGACGAATGTATTCGACGATATCCGGGTCGGGAATCGGATACATATCGCCAATCCAATCACGAAGTCGTTCTGCACATTTTTGACGTTTTTTTTCTTCATCATCTATATTCGAAAGCCAATGAATGATTTCCTGTTGATGAAAATCACTAACCTTAAAAATAGTAGGTGTAAAATCCTTTTGAGACTCGTCGAGATCAATACTTCTCATATCAATCTCCATAGTATCAAAATCAATATTCGTATCGGCATTCCGCAAGGGAAAATTTTTTAATAACATATCCTTATCAAAAGGAGTTGCTTTTATATTAAATAAATCTACATGCATTCCCTCAATAGAACCTTTCATAAAGAACTGAGGTAAAAGAATCTGATTCGCCGATTCCTTGAAAGTATCCTTAATAGCGAAGGTTTTCACTTGATTCTCCATTTCTGGCGGTGGAACAGGTGTAGTTTTATTCTCTTCAACACACTTTTCTAGTTCTTCGTTTTCTTTTTTAGCTAATTGTTCTATTTGTGAGAGAATGTCTTTTGCTTCTGTATTTGTCATTTCTGCTTTCGCGGGAGTCTCCTTTTCTTGTTGAGCACCATCCCCATTCCAGAAGATTGAAGATAAATCAAACGCATCATCTTGGGCATTCTCATTATCATCATTTCGGAGACACGTAGAACCAATCGATTCTATCACCGGCGTTTCAGTCGGTTCAACAGGCTTTTCAATTTCCACCTGCCTATAGTCATTGCTACTAAAACCAGCACGGTTTAGCCCCTTCACGATGCTATCAAGCGTTTCGCTAAATCTTGCAGAAGCCGTAAAAACGTAACTCATATTGAGCATTACATTTTCATTTTTGCGGACATTAGGCAGTCGCAAGACTCGTCCCAAAATCTGTTCCACATCAACAGATGAGCTGCGGTCTGCAAGAGACGCAAGAATATAAGCAAATGGGCAATCCCAACCTTCCTTAAGAGCATTCACTGTAATGATATAACGGACAGGGCAATCCTTACCCAACAAATTGACATTCTGTAATTCGTTTTTGTCCGCCGTTTTTATCTTGATTTGCTCCTCTGGAATTTTCAATTCCAAGAGCATTGACTTGACTCGTTCAAATGTAGCGTTGTCATCTTTCGTTTTAGGTTCCGCCTGGAAAAGGACAATCGGACGAATGTAAGGAGCACCCGACGTTTCTGCATCAACCGCAGCACGTTCCAATTTAGAACGAAGTTCCAAAGCAGAACTTACAACTTCTTCTTTCTTGTGATGGTTATAAACAATCACAGGGAGCTTAACCATATTTTCTTTCTTGAGTTCTATGGCAGGCGTAAAACTGATAATGTTGCTGTTCTTGCGCGGAGTCGCCGTCAAATCCAAGATGAAACTCGGATTCAGACTCTTCAGCATTTCGACACTCAATTCACTTTCGGCATTATGGCTTTCATCCACAACAACTACCGGATTGAATGCGCGAAGTACCGCCATTACAGAGATTTCGTCTTCATCCACATCTTTAGCAAACGATTGTAAATTTCCATTTTCTTCATTGACCTTGCGGTCTTCTTTTTTGCGAGCACGAAGGCTGTCAAAACTCAAAATACAAAGAGTCATATTCTCACGAACAGACGATGTATTAAAACCCGCGCCCTGCAAAAGCATTCGCTTATCAAAAACATTAACCTTATTTGCGAAATCAGTATTCAACAGTTCACGATACGGATGTCGCGGATTACTAAAATTTCGGATAGTCTGTTCTAGAATAGAATTAGACGGTACAAGCCACACTGCAATTTTCGGACGAGCAGGGTCTAGTTCCTTGAAAATCGCAGATAACGCATTTGCAGCAATAAACGTCTTACCACCAGCGGTCGGAACCTTGATACACACATGCGGACAATTCGGCACATTATTCTTGTAAGGTTCAACGGCTTCACCAAAAGAAGGTGTAATTGGCGTTCTCGGATGAAACATCCAAAAGGCGTTAAAGGCTTCTGCTATATTTCGGCGTTCTTTCAGTTTTTCAAGAAAAAGAGCCAAGTCGTCAATAATCTGTTTTTGATAAGGCTTAAGAATCATTAGAACTTCCTCACGTCTCTTGGGATTTTCTTGAAAGTGATATTATGTTCAAACAAGAAGTCTTTCGGCAACACACAATTGTCCGCATAGATGACATAGCGTTCCGAAGGGGTTTGAATGGTCGAAAGGAAATCAAAATCTAGCGTAGTGATTTCTTTTTTCTTGTAGAAAAGATAATAGGCTGTATTTTCAAAATCGCCTAGGAAAAATTCGTGTTTTGAAGCCTTAACTTTTTCCTTGTCTATCGGCGTTCCTGTTTCGGTGTAGTAGATATAACTGCGAATTTCCTCAACGGATTGGCGTTCATTCAAATTGCCGTCAAGAATCATTTCAGGGCCAAGTTCGTAGAAATTAAAATCTCCACCAGTTCCTTCCGTAGAGGCATAGCCATTAATGACTCGGCGAACTCGTTCTGCAGTAATGGAATCTGCGTAATCTTCCATTTCAACGAGAATAAATTTTCGATTGCCGCCATCCTGTTTATTCAAGTTTAGAACAGCGTGCGCTGTTGTGCCAGAACCTGCAAAGGAATCGAGAATGATTGCATTCTTATCAAAATGAGCAATAGCATCAATAAATTTCGAGATAAACTGATGCGGCTTTGAGAAATCAAAAACATGCTCTTTTCTAAATATTCCTTTTAATGTTTCATAAGCATCTTCATTCGTGGCCCCACATTCTCGACCATCAATAAAAGAAGGCATTGCCTTAAAGGAATCGTTATTTCTGCGTATTACTCGAATTTGGAAATTCATAGTATTTATTAGAATTTCAGTTCCGTTTTGGATTTCCCCTTCAAGCATCGCTTGTGTCCACGTAAAAGGGGCTTCTATTTGAAATTTGTTGACAATAATGTGATTTTTTACAAGGACATCATTTAACAATTTCGAAGAAGAAGTTCCTTCGCCATAAACTCCAATAGGATATACTCCATCCTTTAATTTTGTTTGAACAACCCCTCCTGGTATTGTGAGAATTTTTTTTGCGTTTGTCCTTTTTACGATTGGTTGTGATTCACTATTATCGGGCAAGCCGCCATATAGAGAAACATTTTGACTCTTCGTATAACACAAGACATACTCCGTCAAAGAAACCAATTTTTTAGAAAGGAAAGAACCTTTTCTTTTTTTAAACCAAATTACTTCACCGACAAAATTCCCTGCACCAAATATTTCATCGCAAATCAATTTCAAATTTGCCTGTTCATTATCGTCAATACTGATGAAAATTGCACCGTCCTCACTCAACAGTTTTTGCAAAAGCTTAAGACGCGGATACATCATGCAAAGCCATTTGTCGTGACGGGTTAAATCCTCTGATTCCTTGCCAACCACCTGTCCAAGCCATTTCTTGATTTTCGGGCTATTCACATTGTCGTTATAGACCCAATTTTCGTTACCCGTATTATACGGCGGATCAATATAGATACACTTGACTCGCCCTTCATATTCAGGGAGCAACGCCTTCAGCGCTTCAAGGTTATCGCCATGGATAATCTTGTTTTCGGACTTACCACTTTCGCAGTTGAAAGATTCTTTCAGTTCTAGAGTTCTGTAGGGAACATCAAGGTGATGGTTCAGGACAGCATCTTTTCCAAGCCAGTTCAGAGTGGGCACGAAAACCTCGGGCAAAAAGTGAAACATCCCGGCAAATGGGATTATTCTCTTTGCACCGAATTATCCAACGAAAAAAAGGCGTGGAGTCGCAGTGCCTATCATTGCTGCGGGCTACCACACCCTTGACTCAATAAGCACAAACGACCCACGCCCCAGATGGGACGTGAGCGTTCGTCTTATTCTCGAGTCATTTGAAAGTGGTAGTTTCAGCAATGAGAATAAGAGACGAATCTCAAAAACCAGTTCGCCTATGTCCAACCCTTCGACAAGCTTAGGGACCTGGTCACAGGCTATGTCAGTGGTAATATATATAAAAAAAGAGACCCCCGACTAAGTCGGGGGAGATAAATGAGTGTGGCGGCTAAAATTGAACCAACTAGAACCAGAAATAGACTGGTCGATCAAGTTCCTTCGCCTTTTTTAAGGCCTGCATCAATTTATCAAAAGCCCTCATTTCAAGTTCGCCCGTTTTCTTTCCACGAAAATCTTCGGCGATGTTTATAGCGGCTTCTACCTTATCAGCAGGCAATTCTTCGTCTTCGTAATGATCGATGAGCATGTCTAACGATTCGTTAAACGCCCTATAAATGTCCCATAGAGTGTCGTTTTCTTGAACTGTTAACCACCATTGGATAAAATCATCAAAATTTCCGCTATTAGCATAAGTCTGCCAACAGTCAGTATTCTCATCAAATTCCCTTTGGGGAACGAGTAATATTTCGTGCTGCTCCATTACATTTCGCTCCTATATTTTATCCTAAAGTGAGTCAATGCCTCACGTTCCTTCTTAGGGCGGCCATGTTGTTTACCTTTTTCATCAATATAGTTATTGACACTTTCTCCTTTCAAGTCAAAGTAGGCCCTAAAAGGCTTTGATGTGTCTTGAATGCGAAGGTAGCCGCCTCCGATGTCTGCCACAATAGAAATATTTCTTTTCTTGTTGTGCCACTCGACCTTGTTACCATGAACCTCAGCTTGCGCATCAGGCGTAAACTGATTAACGATGTCGTTTATGTTAACTGACACCCATTTTTCGGAATCTTTGACATTTCTGCTTTTACCTTGCATAATATCTTTCATCAAGGCCTCGTTAGTTTGAGCACGGTTCTTTTGTTCTTGAACCGAATTAGAATATGTATCCTTTGAATCCATTATATGGCTCTCCTATTTAAGTATTCTGTGTAGCAACGAGTTCTGAAGTCGGGAATGAGCGTATATGGGATGCCTAGTTCCTGTAGCAATTTTTCATACTCTTTCCTGAGGTGTCCGTATATTAACAAGTGTGATGGTCGGGTAAATAACATTTTTGTTTTGAAAATAAATGCATGTAAGGGGTCGTATCGCTTAGCGCAACCTAATGTACCAACAATGTAGGGAATGTTTTTGGGGTATGATTCCAACGCAAACAAAGTTTGTAAATTTCCAATTCTAAAATTGGGAAGGATTTTCTGACCGGACATTGCCACAAATGCCGTCGCCAGTTGCGAAAGCCAAATGTTGAATCTTTGTCGCTTGAGAGGCCAATAAATCCTCGGGCTTAGGTCAAATCCACCGAAACCAACAAACCTTTTATACAAGTTGATTTCATCAAACAGTTTTTGCAATCGTGTTTGAATATGTTGATCGTCGGCAAACGAGCACAACAATGTGCTACTGGGGTTTTCGCAACAGCGAAGCCTTTGAATTGGCTCTACATTATAGGAAAAAGAGTCCAAAAAGACATCTTTGGGGAATACGGGAAAACCGTATTGATTAAATGACCATTTTGCCTTTTTCAGCGCAGAACGCAGCAAAAGGGCCAATTCAAAAAGATTTTTTATTTTCATATATACCTCAAAAACAGCCCGAAGTCGTCGGGGGAAAAGTTTCCCGAATGGATTAAGCTATATTTGAGGTTCCTCGCACCTGTATAGCTTGTCTATTCGGTGTGGCGCGGGATTCCACTGCAATGGATCCCGCGTTTTTATTTAAGAGTCTTTAGGTTTTGCTCTCCTACAAATTCAATTTGCGACAAGATCTGTTTTTCATAATCCGTATAATATCTCCCTCCATAGTTTAGCCAATTCTCGTATTGTTCCATAATATGTCCTGCACATTCGCTGCTAATAAAAAAGGCGACCGCAATCTTATTTATGTCATCAAGTTTCAAAACATAAATAAGTGGTAAAGGAGCAAGAATATAGCTGGCAAAATAATTTGCTTCAACTTCAGCGAGGTCGCTGTGTTCTGAATGATCTAGCCAAATATGACCTATTTCATGCATGATGCTGAAGCGGATTCTGTTTTGGGGCTTACTATCGTTATACCAAATTTCCCAAACAAAATATTTGTCTTCTGTTTTTGGAAAACAAAAAGCATCTTCGCTTAAACAATTTAATTGCTGAATCCAGGTTGGACTTTCTGAATAACAATGAACTTTTATGCCAAGTTTTTCGCAAAGTTCAAAACAGTCTAGGGGATAGCGCGAAAAACCAGCCTTACGCAAAAGCAGGGCGATTGTTTGTTTGATTTTTTCATATCTCCAACTTGGCAATTTCATCTTTTTATTTTGAGTCCAGTAAAAGTTTAATTATCTTATTTCGTTCTTCTCGAGATAGCCTGTTCACATTTCTGGCAAGTAATCGTGTTATTTGGGGCCCGCTCATTTCATCCTTTTCTTCAACACCAAGAATATAATCTGATGTCGTGTGCAGGGCGGTAGCCATATTGGCGACAATTTCGGCTTTCGGTTTTCGCTCGCCATTAATGTAACGGGATAAGCTCGCTTCGGTTATGCCAATATAATCGGCAAAAACTTTTTGAGTCATTCCGCTTTCTTTCAGCAGTTCGATGATTCTTTCTCCGAGATTGTTCATTTGTGTCTCCATTGCTTATTACCAAATGTATAATTTTAATTTCCAAATGTCAACACCTTTTGAAATTAATCTGTAAAGAAATCTTGGGATGACAAAATACCTGTTTTTAAACAAATTTTAGGGGGTTTTAGGGGCGAAGCCCCTAGGAGAGGGGGGTGGCCCCGGAACAAGTCCGGGACAGGCTTCAGACCCGACTAGGGCGGAATATAAAAGATGCCCGCTCGGAGGCGGGCATGACAATGAGGGGTGGGGCGGGGCTGAAGCCAGGGGGGATTCCTCCCCCACTAAATCCTAGAACTTTCCGACCGTGATGCCGGCGTAGAATCCGGGCCACCAGCGGAACTTATCCCCATCGCAACCAAAGTCGTCGTGGTATTCGCTCAGGGGCTTAACCCTGATTTTTTCGCCATAACCCTGCCCTGCGACATTGAGGGTGCCACCCACCGAAAGCCCGAAGAAGGGGAACACTTGAGTCGTGTAGCCTAGGCGCAGGCGGTGGTGGAAATTGACTCCGTCTTCGGAACCGTATTCAAAATTTGAATCGTCAAAGCTAAAGTCTATCTTGTTCTGTTCCATCAGGAGCATGTATTCCAGATCAAAATGGCTACCATATTGACCAAACTGCGTTCCAAGACCGATACCCGCCTCGGAAACGTCGCTAAAGTGCTTGAACTTAGTGCCCTTTTCAATCAGGCGGGCCCCTTCAAGAGCGGTGTAGAGGTTGGCCGTACCCATGTGGAGAGCAACGCCCAAGGCGCCCATTTCGTTGAAAGAACCGGTGACGCTCCACACGCCGTTACCCACGATGTTGATAAGGCCCACGGGAGTCTTTTCGCAATGGCCGCAGATGTTCACGATACCCACCTGGCGTCCATTAGCGCGACCCGCAATGTTCAGCACAGAAACCTGAGCCCCGTTAACCTTGCCCGCCACGTTCATGGCGGCAGCCACCTGCACGTCCGATTCCTTGGCCGCGTTCAGGGCCGCAGTCACTTGCACACCGGATTTCTTTGCGGCGTTCAGAGCAGCGGATACCTGCACGTCAGACTCTCTCGCGATGTTCGCCGCGGCGGTAACCTGGGCATGGGTTTCCTTGGCCACATTCAGGGCCGCAGAAACCTGGGCCTTGGTTTCACGGGCGTAGTTGATAGCGGGGGCAACCTGCACGCCGTTCAGGGAATCACGGGCCACGTTCATGGTGGCCGAGGCCTGCACTCCCGAAGAATTCTCCTTGGCCACGTTGATCACGGGAGACACCTGGATTCCGTCAAAGGAACCCGCATAGTTCATGACGCTCGAAATCTGCGCCCCTTCGTAATGCTCCTTCGCGCCGTTGAACACCGCTGAAAGTTGCAGGCCATGCATTTCCTTGCGGGCGATGTTGGCAAAAATGCTAATCTGCGAACCAAGCATATAGCTGTCAGTGCGGGTCACGAAAAGGCCCATCTGCAGACCCTTGCGAGGTTCACGATCCTTATCCACCAAGTTGAAAGTCACACGGTATTTTCCGTTGTGGTCCAGGGAATCCAAGGAACAGGCAACGGTATCGCCCGAGGCGCAGTCCCCGCGTTTACCGCCAATTTCGCCACGGAGCGTCGTCTTTTCGGCCACGATGGTGTTGAACTGCTTCTGCGTAAGTTGGGCGCGGTAGTTGTCTTGCAAGGTGACGCTTGCCTCCTTGTATTCGGCAGGGCGCTCCAGGCGAACACTATACTTACCAGCAGCAAGGCCCAGGTTAATGGGTCGGCCCGCCTTCTTGTAAAGTTCCGCCACAAGCTCGCCCCGTTCGTCACGAATGAACAACCTCCCTTCCACATCTTCGCCGATGTCTAGGCCCGCGTTCATGCTCCGCAGATCCGTCATCACCACATCGCCAGTACCGGCCAGGTTCATGTCCCGGCTGGGGTGCTGGGCGCCACCCATGGTGGCTTCGGTCTTCTGGAGCGTTTCGTTAAAGGCAAACTGGTAAGCTTCCGAAAGTGTGACCTTGCCATCACCGCTGATATCGCCGGCCCCACGAAGGCCGCTCACCAGGGAGTGGGTAAAGAAGGAACCCTTCAGCTTGTCGCTTTCCTGACTGGATTCATCTTGCGTGCTGCTGGTGATAAAGGCATAGCCCTTCATGTCGCTGCTCTTGTCCACCATAAAGGCGGGAACCGCCACGCCGCCCTTCGCGCGGGTAATGGCTCCCGAACCGCAGGCGTCTATCACCGCAATCTTCACGTCGGCATGGAGGGAATCGATCTTTGAACGGAGAGCCTTCCAGGCGAAGGTCTCCTTGCCCAGGCGAAGGCCCTTTTCGTCGGCGTGACCGCTGTAATAGACCAGCACCTCGTCGCGACCGCCTGCCGACTTGTTCTTTGCAATCTTCTTGTCCAGTTCGTCAATCTTCTGCTGGAATGCGGCGACGCTGGGTTCCTTCACCTCCACGATGTTCCCCGCCTGCACACCGCCCATTTCCTTCAGCACGTTCACAAAGGACTTGGCATCGCTTGCCGCATAACGCAAGGTGGGTCTGCCCTCGCCGCCGTAATTGGCGCTTACGGCCAGCACGTAGCGGTTGATCTGAATCTCCTGGGCGGCAGAAACGTTGGATACCGCAGCCAACAGGAGCAAGGCGACAACCGAAATAATTTGGAGCGTCAAAGAAGCGTCCATCTTTTTAATCAAATTCATCATCTTACTTGCCCTCCGTCTTGCGAAGCGTGAGGCTTACCGTCTTCACGCCCTCCTGTTTCAGCGAGGCGTCGATGTCCCCCGCGTTCAACTCGAATTCATTTTTCGAGGTCAAGAAAAAGAACTTCTCGAATTTCGGGGCATTGTCCAGCTTGTAGGCAAAGGGAAGCGTTGTCATTTTCCCAGGTTCAAGTTCTACGGCGCGGTTCTCCTGGCCCATGTGCATGGTGATAGTCCCGTTACCGTCCATGCTGAAAAGCAGTCCATAGCACTTCTCGGCCACAGCGTAACGCAGCTGGATCTCGTCACCTTCGCGGGCCTCCCCCAGATTTTCCATCTGGACGGCGCTATCCCCTGTCTTCTTCCACACTTCCATGCGGGCAGAGAGTCCCTTGATACGCACGTCATCGTTTTGGTCGACCATCGCCACTTCCATAAGCTGGGTATTTTGTTCCGAAAGGGAACGCTGGCCGAACAGCGCCACCGTCACCACCGCAAGCACAAGGGCCGCAGCGGCAGCAAGCTTCACCAGCTTGAAATTCACACGCACCGTGTTGCCGGCACCCGCATTAGAGCGGCCGGGCATGGTAGCCATCTTTTCCGAAAGTTTTTCGAAGGGCAACTTCTTGAGGATTGCCGCATTGTCTTCGCGCAGCATCTTCACACGACCGGCGAAGATTTCATCTGTCGCCTCCATGTCGCGGATCTCGCGCATTTCCTCGGCAGGCAAGTCGCCCGTCAAGTATTTTTCCAGTTTCCAGTCGGGAATCATCACTTCACCTCCAGGTTTTTAACTCTTGCCTGCAGGGTACGCAAACGCTTGCGCACACCGCTTACCGAAAGCCCCACCATCTCGGCGGTTTCTTCCAGCGTCATACCATCTACATAGTGCAACACCGCAATGGTCCGGGTAGATTCCTGCTCCCGCGAAAAAATTTTCGCCAATATGCCGCGAGCCTCGTAGCCTTCCTGCTCGTCGTCTGCGCAGGCGATATTCAGCAACAGCTCGTTGGAATCCACGTCCAGCCCCCTGCGCTTCTTGTCGCGGATGCGGTTCAGGCAGAGCCTGGTGGCCGTATTCCACAAAAGACTGCTGGGACTGTCCAGGTTCAGGCGGTCCATGCCGGCATAAATCCGCAAAAACACGTCCTGCATCAGGTCCGAAGCCTCCGCCTCGTCCTTCAGGAGCGCAAGACAGCGCCTGTACACCATGGGGGCGTAGGTCTCATAGACTTTGGCAAAATACGCTTTTTTTAGGATTTCTTCACTGTTCACGACTATATAACACCCGGGGAAAGTAAAAGTGTCACCCAAAATGTAAAAAAAGGGGCACCCTTGCGGATGTCCCTGGTGTTTAAGGAGCACAATGAAGAATCGTTACAATCGCCGAGTTAGTCCACGGTCAACTTGCGTGCGGAGGCCTGCTGCTTCTTGGCTAGCGAGAAGGTCAACACGCCGTTTTCCAACGAGACCTTGATGTTCTCGGGGTCGATGTCGTCGGCCAAGCGGAAGCTGCGTTCGTAGGTGTACTTGCTGTCCTTGCGGGCACGGGTGGCCTTGACGGTGATGATGTTCTTTTCTACCTGCACGTCCAGGTCTTCTTTCTTGACGCCCGGCAATTCCACCTCTAGCACAAAGCCGTTGTCCACTTCGTAGTAGTCGGCCTTGGGGGTGTAGGCGCATTCGCCCTGAGCGTTGCAGGCGTTAAGGTTGTCAAGGAAGTTCTGGATACCATAGAAAGCGGAAGGAAGAATCTGAGTATTGAGCATAATTTTAACCTCACTGGTTGTGGGTCCCAGGCTTAGGCAGTTTGCCTTGGCCGGGGACCCGGTTTTTGTTCTCGCACTACTATACGCAAAGCCCGTGCCAATTTTTGTAGAAGACGGCACCCATTCGGAAAAAATGCCAGGAAACGGCAAAAAATGGCGTTTTTCACGCAAAAAAGGGCGATTCCCGGTCAAGCCGGGAATGACAACACGGGTATCCCTTTCAATAAGAAACGCCCCTGTTTCTTACTTGAAACAAGGAAACGTCTTATTTTAAAAACCTAGATCCTCGCCTTCGCGAGGATGACGTGTTGGAGTTTGTCCCGAGGATGACGTGATGGAGCTAGTCCAGCAGGCCCTGGTACAGTTCCAGGAGCTTGCGGGAAAGAAGGCTCGTGTACTTGGCGTTGTTTAATGTAACCTGTGCCGATTCCAAGCTGTTTTTCTGGCTCAAGAAATCCGTATAGGTGAGCGCCCCAAGCCTACGCTGCTCTTCGGCAACCTTTAGAGCCTCTTGTTCGGCCTCCACCTGGAGCACCGCGGCCTTCCACTGCAAATCCGCACTGAGGGCGTTCAGGTAGAGTTTCTCTATATTGTTTTCCAGAGTCTTCGCCGTCTCTTGCAGGCCCACCTGAGTTTCGGCCTCGTTCACCTGGGCCAGTAACACCTTGTTGGTGGTAGCACCTGCGTCGATAATAGGGATGCTAATCCCCAGTGTCAAAGAATTCTGCCAGCCGTATTTCAGCTGGTCCTTGTAGCCCTTGGATTCCCAGGCCTGCAAGCCCGTAGAAGAATTGGCGCCCAGCGTCACAGAAACAGAGCTGTTCTTGCCTGCCACCTTGGTATTCTTCTGGGCCGCCTTCACAGAAATACTGTCGGACTTGAGCCCGGGATGTGCCGCCCTAATGCGTGCCTGCAGCTCGCCGTATTCAGGCAGGGGCGGCAGGGAATCAGGGTTGGTAAAGTTGATCTCAGGAGCGGCCACGTCAAACTCCTCGCCCTCACCCAGTTCCAAAAGCTGGCGGAGCGTGGTCTTCGCCGTAGAAACCTTCAGTTCGGCGGTAAGCTTGGCCGACTGCTTCTGCAGCACGTTGGACTGGGACTGGGTCAGGTCCTTCTTGGTGATAGAACCTACCCCGTAAAGGTTGGTAAAGTACTCGAATTCTGCCTGGGCCACCTCTACCGCATAGTCCGCCGTACGCAGGTTCTCCTTGGCAAGGAGCAGGCTCATGTAGGCGTTCAGCACGCTCTCCTGCACGGTGCGCTTGGTCTGCCGAGTCGAAAGCTCCGCCGCCTCGCGACTCAATTCCTTGGCCTCTACATTCAGGCTAGTGGCGCCTCCGTCCCAAAGGGTCACGGAACCATTCAGCCCAAGGTTCAGGCGGTAATGATCTTCTTGGTCTATAAAAGGATGGTCGAAAAGGGTATTCTGAATGTTCGCAGAAACCGTCGGGTAATGCCCGATCTTTGCCTGCTTTACGTTAACCTGGGCCTGCTGCTCACGCAGTCTGGCCGTTTCAAGGGAAAGGCTTTTCTCAGCCGCCTGTTTAAGGCAGGCCTCCAAAGTCCAAGACGTACCGGCATGCAGGAGCGTCGCTGCCGCTAAAATCCCAAACAAGGAGGCTTTCGTGATATTCATGACCTTTAGATGCTTCGGGGCAGCAAAAGGTTGCGCGCCCTACCGTCCTGCGTTCTTTTTCATCATCTCGCGGCGCTGTTCCTCTGCAAAGAGGCGTGCCATCTCGATACGGTTGATTTCCTGTTCCTTCTTCTTGGTCTCTTCCTTGCAGTTCACGCACTTGGTGGCGGTGGGCACTGCCAAAAGACGGGCCTTGGGAATCAACTGCTTGCAGACCTTGCATACGCCGAAGGTGCCCTTCTTGATGCGCTGGAGGGCTTCTTCCAGGTAAACCAGGTACTTGCCTTCGCGGGCGGCAAGAGAGAAGGTTGTTTCAAGGGCGTTGTAGTCCGTAGCGGAATCGGCGCTATCGGAATCCCCACCGTCACCGGACTGGTGCTTCTGGCCTTGGAAAGCATTAGACTTTTCCGTCTCGTTCTGGGCAGTCACCAGCTGGCGACGCTTTTCCACGAGCATCTCCTCAAAAAACTTGAGATCGGCGGCGCTCATCTTTGCTTGTTTCTTTTCAGCCATAGTTCGCTCCTTTTTGGGGTTCCCTTACTTAATCATTTTCGTGTTAAACTAAATTATTTTTCTTAAAAGAGGACATTATTTTAGAAAATATCCGCATTTAATTTCAGGCCCTGTTTCTTGATGTCCTTGATTAAAGCGTCAATATCGGCGCCTATAAGGTCCAGTTCTTTGTGGATGTCACCCTTTTTCGATAAAATCAGTCCTACAGTATTATTATCCTGGTCCAGTTTCGCCTCGATTCCTTCCAGGGCTTCCTTGGCCCCCTGGACCTTGTTCAACAGGCTATCAACCCGAGCCACAAGGTTTTCCACCTTCTGAACAGTCCCGTCCGCCCTATCAGGAACATCACCCAAGGCAGCCTTAGCCTGGTTAAGAGTCCCTTCGGCCTTGGAAAGCAGGTCCGTAGCCGAGTTCACCCATTCCTGAACCGATTCCTCTGATACCTGGAGCAGGTTTTCGCCCTTCTTGAGCACACGGTCAACACGCTTGCCTACCTTACCCTTGGTCACGGAATCCTTCAGGGCTCCAAGCTGAGTGGTGATGGAATCCAATTCTGAAAGGATAATGGCGAGGTTCCGCCCTACGGCATTGGCGCCCTCTTCATAGTGGCCATTCACCGTATCACCATCGGAAATAAAGTCCTGGCCATCGCCAGTCAAAACGCTCAGTTCGCGTTCGCCCATAAGACCCGCCGTCTTCAAACGGAACTCAGAATTTTTCGGAATCTTTGCATCCGTAAGCACACGAGCTGTCACAAAGACTGCATCATCCGTCAGTTCCACCTTCTCGATTTCACCCTTGGTGATACCCCGCACCTCTACGCGGTTACCCGGAGAAAGGGTTCCGATACTTTCGTAGCGCACTACAAAGCTATAGCGATCATGGTGGGGGCTTGCCGGGTGGAACAGATACAGAGCCATGCCGCAACCCAGGACAATAGCCGAGAAAACAATAACTGGGAAAAAATTCGAACGGAATTTTCGACGGAAATTATTCATAAGGTGACCAATTCTCCGGCTCCATTTCCAGCAGGTCGTCAGTGTATTCGCCCTTGGCCTTGGCCTTTATCTTTTGCATCAGACTCTCGTTAAAATCCTTGGCAACGTTCTGGCCATTCATCTTCATCAGGGCGTTCATGGCAATCACTTCGCAAATCACCGTCAGGTTCTTGCCCGGCGATACAGGAATCACGATTTTTGGAACCGAGACTCCCATGACAACTTCGTCCAGTTCGTTTAAGCCCGTACGCTCGTACGAAACGTTCTGGCTCCAGGGCTGAAGTTCAACGATGACTTCAATCTTTTTCACCTTGCGGATGGCATGAATACCGAACATGGAGCGGATATCAAGAAGTCCCACCCCGCGGATTTCCATGTGATGGCGGATTAGCGGATCGGGGCGCCCGATAAGCACGTTGCCCATGTGGCTTACATGCACCACGTCGTCGGCCACCATGCGGTGTCCACTTTCAACAAGGTCAAGCACGCATTCAGACTTGCCCACGTTGCTGTCACCCACAAAGAGCATACCGATACCGTAAACATCCACGAGACTCCCGTGGATAATGGCGTGGGGAGCAAAGAATTCCTCGAGAATTCTCTGGGCAATCTTGTTAAACTCGTAGGTGTGCAGAGTCGTAGAGAACAGTGGGATATGCAACTTGCTGCACATGGCCCGAAGTTCCGGGTGCGGCATCTGGGCATGGGTCACCACCCACATTGGGGCCTTGAAAACAGAAAGACTTTCAAAGACCTTCACACGGCCAGCCGTACCCAAAGATTCCAAGTAGTTCCATTCCGTATGGCCAACCACCTGAATCTGTTCGGAACTGTACACCTTTGTATAACCCGCCATGGCAAGGCCAGGGCGGTGTATGCCGCTTTCGGCAATGTTTGTATTCAGGTCCTCTTCCGGAGAATGGAGGGCCAGCTGCAAGTCCTTGCCGTAGCGACAGAAAAAGTCTCGCACCGAGAGTTTTTCTCGGTGCAAAACCTTGATATCTTTTAATCTGGATTCTGCCATTAAGCCAAATCAGAAAGGGGCTGAGCGCGATGGTCGTTCTGTTTGTCGTTGGCCTTCTTCAGCTGGATTTTCACCCTTTCGAGGGCCACATCCACGGCCTTGCCCATGTTTTCTTCGTCGGCGGAACCAACCACCACGGAACCCGTAATGTTCACGGAAATTTCGCAATGACGCTGGTGTTCCACTTCGTGGTCCAGAATGACGGAGGCTCCCGTGATGTTGGGGTAGAACTTTGCCAGTTTGTCCATTTCTTCTTGAATCCTATCCTGGAGACCGGCAGACGCATTAAAATGACGGGCAGAAAATTGAATATCCATTGTTAAACCTCCGTAAGTTGAGATGGCACATTTCGATGTTCTAGCATCGCATTTAGAGTATATACATCTTTTTTTATAAAAAAAGCAAATATAATATGTTTTTTTCGAAAAATATTTCGCCCAATTTGGAATAATGATGGATAATTTCTGGTTATCCACGGCCATACGTAAACAAAAGTTTACAAACAAGCAGCCATAAACGGCCCTACACGGACTTTCTCAGCCTTGCCGGGAGGATTTTCAGCTCCTCTTCCCTGTACTTGGCCACCGTACGACGTGCCACCTTGATGCCCTGCAACTCAAGAGCGTCGGCAATGGCCTGGTCCGAAAGGGGTTTCTTCTTGTCTTCCTCGTCTACCAGCTTCTTGATGGCAGAAAGAATCTGGGCAGACCCGATGACTTCTGCGCTAGAGGCAGCCCCCTGCTTGACTCCCGAGGTGAAGAACTGTTTCAGCTCAAAAATACCATAAGGAGTATCTACGTACTTGCCGTTGGTCACGCGGCTGATGGTACTCAGGTCGCGACCCACCTCGTCGGCGATGTCCTGCAAAATCATTGGCTTTAAGAAAGCGGGACCCTGCCGGAAAAAAGGTTCCTGATGCTTGACGATGGCCATCATCACGTTTTCCATAGTGGAGAAACGGTTGTCCACCGCCTTCATGAATTCCTTGGCCTTATTCAGGTTGTTCTGGATATATTCCCTGTCATTCTTGCTCAGGTGAGAATCGTTCAAAAGCGAGGCGTAAGTCTGGTTCAAGTGAAGGCGCTTCTGGACGCGGCGCCTATAGCATTCCACCTCGAACTTGCCACGCTTTTCCACCACCTTCATGTCTGCCACCTTAATCTGGTTCGGTGCGGCCGACATCTGCTGACCAGGGTGTGGCGCGAGCTTAGAAAGACTGCTCACCGCCTGCTGCACCTCGTCGGTGGTAACCCCAAGGTCTTTTGCAATTTTTGCATAACGGAGCGCCATCAAGTCTTCAAAGCGGTCTTTCAAAATCCGCAGGGAAAGTGCCGGAAAGTTTTCCAAGGATTCCGCCTGGATAATAAAGCATTCCTGCAGGTTTCGCGCACCGATTCCCCTGGGCTTAAAACTCCTAAGCACATGGAAAGCTTCTACTACAGGGAGTTTCGCATCATCTAGAGAAACCTCACCCCGGATAACCTTTTCAATCTCAATGATGAACGGATCATTGTCGGCAAGAACCTTGGCCATGGCCATCTCGTCGGCACTCTGCAAAAAACCGTTCTCGTCAAGAGAATCAATCAGGTACTCCACCAGTTCACGGAAGCGGGTCTCGGAACAACCAGCCTTGGAAAGTTGCGTAAGAAGCTCACGGGTACCGTTCCAATCCCGAAGCTGTAATATCAAGCGATCCTGAAGACTTGCCTCACGGTCTTTCTGCGGACGGTCAAAGGCATCGTCGGCATCCTTCTGCTGGCTACCGGAATCCCTGTAGAGCGTATCCGTATGGTCGGTGCCGTCTTCCAGGTACTGGGCCCAGTTCAATTCCGAAGGCGAGGAATCATCTAACAGGCCTCTATCTACATCGGCGCTGTCCTCAAGAGTCCCACGGTCAAAATCCAAAGAATTGTCAACTTCGCCAGAATCCATTTTCCCTTCGGCAAAGTCATCTTCCCCATTTCTATCGCTGCTGGCCTCGGCAGGAGAATCCAGGGATTCGCCCAGGGGTTCGTCGTCCCATTCCAGTAGCGGGTTAGCCTCCACCTCTTCCTTGATGGCGGTTTCTAATTCCAGGGAATTCTTCTGCAGGATAGTAATAGACTGGAGCATCTGGGGCGAGATATTCTGCTCCAGCCGTTGGCTCTGGCCTAAATGCATTCCTACATCCATACTCATTTCTAATCCAGCCTGAAACTGTCTCCGAGATAGATACGCCTTGCTTCAGGGTCGTTGGCCAGGTATTCTGCCGTACCTTCGGTAAGAACCTGGCTCTTGTACATAATGTAAGCTCGATCTGTAATAGAGAGCGTCTCGCGAACGTTGTGGTCCGTAATGAGAACGCCCATACCCTTTTCTTTCAACTCCGAAATGATGGACTGAATGTCGGCCACGGCGATAGGGTCAATGCCTGCAAAGGGTTCGTCCAGCAACAAGAACGATGGGTCACTGGCAAGAGCGCGGGCAATTTCTAGACGTCTGCGTTCACCACCGGAACAGCTGTACGACTTGGTCTTACGGATATGGGTAATCTTGAATTCTTCCAGGAGCTCTTCCAAGCGCCTCTTGCGCTGGGCACGCTTCATGTCCTGGGTTTCAAGAATGGCCATGATGTTGTCTTCTACAGAGAGCTTGCGGAAGATAGACGCCTCTTGCGGCAGGTAGCCCACGCCAAGCCTTGCCCGCTTGTACATGGGCTTGTCCGTCATCTCGATATCGTCTAGAAAGATATGACCCGAATCAGGGCGAACCATGCCCACGATCATGTAGAAGGACGTGGTTTTGCCGGCGCCATTTGGCCCCAGAAGCCCAACCACTTCGCCTTGGGAAACACTGATGGAAACATCGCTTACCACCTGGCGTCCGCCGTAGACCTTACGCAGTTTGTCGGTGCGAATTGTGCTAACTACCGTTCTCATTTTGCGTCCTCCTTCTTCGGAGCCGGACGGGGCCTTGATTCCCTGTTCATCGACTTTTCCTGGGCATCGGTTTTCGTAGAATCGGCCTTCTGCAGCTTCTTCTTGTTGCGCTGTTCCTTTTCCATATCGATATACCGGCCGCTAGCCATGGTACCACCGCCCATGAGCCTCAACGACTTCACAGCGTTCTTCTGGGCATCGAACAAGATATTGATGGTATCCCCGGCAGCCTCGTTCTTGCCCGCTACCGTGCGGTCCTTCTTGACGTAGAAATAGGTACTCTGGGCCTTGCCGGATACCACCGCATGGTCCATCTTGCCCTGGTTAAAGTACATATCTAGCCTATTTCCGTCCATCTGGTTCTGGTAATCGGGAAGATCCATCTCGTAAAAGAAACCCCTTGCATTCAAATTTACATACAGGCGTTCAATCTTGTTGTCTCTAAAGGCCGCATAGAGGGTATCGCCGAAGGCTTCCGTGACACTTCCGGGAGCGCTCTTCTTCGCCTCCTCTTGCTGAACACCGTGAGCATTCCTGATGACTAGCGCAGACCTGAGGGACTTTCCCGTAGAATCCAGGGTGAGGTAGATGGAATCGCCTGTCAGGTGGTAATTTTTCATATCGAAGGTGGGCTTGCCTTTCATGGAAAGCCAGTTATCCTTGCGGTTGAAATATCCCGTATCGCAGGTGACCACCATGTCGTCTTGGGTAACCTTTACCTTATGGTAGGCCTCGGCAAAAGACTCACCCTTGTTGTAGATAATGGTCTTGGCCTCGATAAGCACCGTGTCTATCTTGCCATCTTTCTTCTTTTCAAACTCGTAAAGTTTTGGCCGCTCGGGCATGGTGAGAATTTCCTTCTCACGGTCGTATATCAAGAAGTCGCCCGTAAACATGTAGGTCTTTGCAGAATCAGCAGCGACCACGTTTCCCTTGGCAGAAGCAATTCCCTTTTTCTTCTGGTACACGCCGTTTTGAGCGCGGATATAGCCCGAGGGGTGAGCGGCCAGGAATCCACCGTCGCACTGGAGTACTTCGGCTTCCTTGTTCCAGGTCGCCTTTTCGGTCTTAAAGTCCAACGAGTCATGGACAAAATGAACCTTGCCCTGCAACAGCAGATTGCCGCGGATACGGGCCACTTCCAAGTTGTCGGCATGTTTCATGATAAGCGGAGACGTCTGCGAAAAGGCGCAAACGAAGGCACTTAGCAACACGAGCATCAACCTATTCAAGGCCGAACCCATTACTTTCGCTCCTCCGCATTAGCTCTTTGGCGTATCGTGTGCTTTGGTTTTGGAATATGCGTGTTTCCGTGGATTGTCGATGGCTCAGGCTGCTGTGCTGCCGGTTGCGGTGCTGGCTGCTGCGGGGCCGTCGCCGCAGAATCCCGCTTCTCGATTTCTTCGGCCTTCGCCTTGTCCTCTTCTTTGATGCGGTTGGCAGCATCCTGGAAAATGCCCGTGATGTTGGAAAGGATTTTCCAGTGGTCCATCTTGGCGTCACTTTCGAAGCCCTTACCCTGCAGCACGTCGCCATCTTCGGAGACCACTCGCACGTAGCTTTCGGTCTTGACCAAGTTGTCCTTCTTGTTCCAGAGCAGGGAATCCGCACGGACAGAAGCACCCTTGGGCGTAAGGGCGTACACATGGCCGTAGGCATAGACGTAGGTGAACTTCATGTCGAGCCGGCCGGAATCCGCCCGCAAGAATGCAGAACGTTCCCCCAGGGAATCGTAGATGTCCACCAGCACAGGCCGCACGAAAACTTCTTCGGTGTTGGACCACCGCTCCAGATAGGCCGTCTTGAGCTTCCAGCTCAGCACGCCCTTGTCGTAACTGTCCATGAGGGTGGTATCGGTGAAAAGCATCTGGGGCCTATCTACATGGATCCAGGGCTTTTCTTCTTCAATTTCGGCACAACCCACTAAAACCGCGCCCAACGCAAGAACGCGACACCATCTAGTGATGACTAGCAAAAGTCGTGCCACAGGCTTTCCTTAGCCCGGTTCGAACATGTCTATGCGCTTCTTGTGCTTGCCACCCATGAATTCCGTCTCGAGGAACTTCGTGACGAACACTTCGCACTGTGCGTAGGCAATGATGCGGGCACCCATGCAGAGCACGTTAGCGTCGTTGTGCAGCCGGGTGAATTCGCAAGAGGTAAGGTCACCGCAAACAGCTGCTCGGATACCCTTGTGCTTGTTTGCCGCCATGCTCATGCCGATCCCGGTACCGCAGATGAGGATACCGCAGTCCGCTTCTTTGCTTGTAATCTTGTTGCAGACCTTGTCAGCGAAGATCGGGTAGTCGCAGGATTCCGTGGAATCGGTGCCCATGTCGAGGACTTTGTAGCCCTTGTCTTCTAGAAACTTGACGAGTTTTTCCTTGTATTCGAATGCGGCGTGGTCGCAGCCGATAGCGATGGTCTTGAACATGATTAAAATCCCGGTTTTCGAGTTGAAAAGTCCATTACCCTGAACTTTATCTGTCAATATAGATAATTCATCGGATTCTAGCCTGTTCTAACCTAGGGTTCTACGCAAAATAAATCTATTTTTGGCCTGTCATGGGGAATCTAGAGACCGACAGCAAGTTCCTGAAAAAAGCGATGATCGTAAACATCGTGGGGACCATCCTCAAGGTGTGCGGACCGCTACTCACTTTTGTGATGGCGCGTATTTTTGGCGCTGCCGAATTTGGAATATTCGTCTCGGCCCAGACGCTCCTTTTGACCATTGCCCACTCGGCAACTCTTGGGCTCGACAAGGGCCTGTACTGGTACTTGCCGCAAAATGGCTTGAACGGCCGCCCCCGTTATGACGGCATCATGGAATCCTTCTGGATTTCGGCGGCCATCTCGATTCTTTGCACCGCTGTGATTTTTGTGGGCTCGTTCACACCCTACATTTCCAAGGAGCTGCCCTGGTACGCACTGTCGCTCTTGTTCTACGTGGGCACCTATGTTTTCAGCACAGCCTCCGAAGGGAATCGCCGGCCGCAAAATGCGGTGTTCGTAAATTCCTTCTTGACCGTGACCCTTGCGCCGGCCACCTCCATCGCGCTCCACTTTATGGGCATTCCCCATGCGCTTCCGCTTGGCTTGCTGGTGGGCCAGGTGGTGGGCTTTGTCGTGCATTTTGTGCTGGTCCGCAAGCAGTTCCCCGAAATGCCCCTGCGCCCCCACAAGACTGTTTCTTGGGTGTTGCTGCGTTACTCGCTCCCGCTGGGCGTCGATGAATTCGTATCGTCCTTCTTGATTCGTTCGAGCCTTTGGCTTGTCATGCTGTTCCTTGGGCCCGAAAAGGCGGGTGCCTATGGCATCATGGTCACGATTTCTAACGCCCTCCAGACGATTCGCGTGGGCTTTACGCCGATCCTTACTCCTGTGGTGGCGGGCATGGACAAAGGCCGTCTGAAAACCGACCTTAAGCCGGTCTACAGCTATTGCGTTTTCATGGTTACCTTTATCCAGCTGATGATCGGATTCTTTATCGTGCTGTTCCCGGATTTAATTTTGGGCATTGCGGGTAAGGACTTTATCGTACAGCCGGAAACTCTCGGTATTTTGCTCTTGGTGCACTTGGTAGCGGGCTTTGGCGGCATGTCGCTGGTGGTACTGAACGGCATGGGCAAGAGCCTTTATTCGCTCATCATGGACATTGTCTCCCTTGGCGTAGCCCTGGTTTCGGGCTACCTGCTGATTCCTGCATTTGGCCTTGTGGGTGCTGCCCTATCAATGCTTTGCTACAACATCGTCGCTATCATCTGTAACAACATTTACCTTTTCAAGATGGGCTTGCAGCCCTACTCCATTCGCCTACTGTCGCAAGTGGGATGGATTATCGCCTTGATTGCTTTCTATATCGCCATCAACACGCAGATGATCACTTTGTCTATGCTTGAAAAAGCCGGTACATACGTGGTGATTCTCTTGGCTCTTGGCGCGTACGGCCTTGTGGTCAAGAAAAAGATGGACAAAGACAGGAACGCCGTTTCGGCAGGGAATAAAAAATGAAAAAGATCGAACAGCAGGAATGCCGCGAAATCCAGATGTCTATTCTAGACGAGATTGAACGCATCTGCAAAGAAAACAACTTGAAGTACAGCCTTGCCTACGGCACGCTCTTGGGAGCGGTACGCCACAAGGGTTACATTCCCTGGGACGACGACATCGACATTTGCCTTTTGCGCGAAGACTACGAAAAGCTGATTGCCATTCTCAAAGACAAGAATGCGCCTACCCATAAGGAATGGCTCACGTTGGTTGACGACACCTGCGACGGTTACTTTTACCCGTTCGCCAAGGCCTACGACAACCGCACTACGGTCAAGATGGAACGCCATAAGGGCGAAATGGGCATTTGGGTCGATATCTTCCCGCTGGATGGCCTTCCGAAATCTCGTTTCTGGGAAAAGGCGTTCGTGCTGTATTGCAGCTTCTTGCGCGTGATTACCCTTGCCATTACCACAGATTTCAAATCTAAGGGTTACGACGCCTGGACGCTTCTGTACAAGCGGTTCTTCTATGCCGTTGCATGCGTAATAGGCAAAAAGCGCTTCTGTCGTTATGTGGAACGGGTCATTCGTCGCTATCCGACAAACCATTCGGGCCGGGTAGCAACGCTTTTCTTTGACACCAAAACCGACCGCATCCTAGACTTGGAAAAAATTGCGGAAACGGTTGGATACCCCTTCGAAAACCGCGAATTTAGCGGCTACAAGAACTATGATTACTACCTGTCGGAATTTTACCACGACTATATGCAGCTTCCGCCCGAGGAAAAGCGCTATAATCATGGCCTTGACGTGTGTTGGAAATAAGTAAAATCTTATATTTTGAAAGAAATTTGAAATCGGGGCATTCCCCGTAAAAGGTAAAACATGAACTACTTGGACAGAAACGAATTCAACTTCAAGCCTTCGCAGAAAGTGCTCGACGCCGTCAAGAACTTTGACCCCGAACAGCTCTGTTTTTACACCCGCATTTACGATGAGGGTAAAAAGAGCATTTTCTCGGTAAAGCTCTCCGAAATCTACAATGTGCCCGAAGAACAGGTGCTGCTGGGTTACGGTGGCGAAGACATCTTGAAAAACGCTGTCCATTACTACCTGATGGTGGGCGAAAACAAGACCATCATGATTCCGGAATTTTCCTGGTGGTACTACAACCGCATTGCTGGCGAATGTGGCGGTTCTTTCGAGATGTACCCCCTCCACGAAAAGGAAGATACTTTCGCCTACGACGTAGACGAGGTCATTGCCCTTACTAACAAGATTCACCCCCGCATGCTGCTCTTGGCCTCCCCGAACAACCCGACGGGCAACAGCCTTACGCCCGACGAAATCGGCCGTATCATGGAAAATATCCCCAGCGACACCATGGTACTGATCGACGAAGCCTACGCCTCGTTCATTACGACGGATACCGCCTACATTGCTCCGCTTGTGAACAAGTATTCGAACCTGATTATTTCCCGTACGCTTTCCAAGTTCTTCGGCCTTCCGGGACTTCGCATGGGCTTTGGCTTTATGGGCAAGGGTCATGAATCCTTCTTGAGCTACGCTAACAAGTACCTGGGCTACAACCGCTTTAGCGAAGCCGTGGCCATGGCCGCTATTGAAAGCGAAGATCACTACCGCAAGGTGGCCGACGAAATGGAATGGGATCGCCAGCTGTTCAAGAAAGAACTGGGCAACCTGCCGGGCTTCAAGGTCTACAAGAGCGTGGCCAACTTCATCTTGATCAAGTACCCGACCCGCATCAAGGAAGCCCTGCAAAAGGCTATGGCCGAGCAAGATTACAAGATCAAGTTCATGAGCGATAAGGGCCTTGAAGATTGCCTGCGCATTACGCTTGGCCGTAAAGAACAGATTCAGGTGGTGGTTGACACCATCAAGCGTTGCGCCGCCGTATGATCGCCGTCATTCTAGCCGCCGGCATGGCAAAGCGTTTGCGCCCGCTTACAAACAATACGCCTAAATGCCTATTGGACGTGAAGGGCCGTTCCCTTTTGGAACGTTCCATGGATGCGATTGTGGCGGCAGGAGTCCGCGATTTCGTGATTGTGACGGGTTACCTAAACCACATGATCGAAAACTTCGTGAAGGAGCATTACGGTGATTCCATTCGCGTCACGTTCATTCACAATGCTCTTTACGATTCCACGAACAACATCTATTCTCTCTGGCTTGCAGGCCAAGCTGTTGCAGGCAAGGAATTTTTGCTGCTAGACAGCGACCTGCTTTACGACCCGCAAATCGTGAAGAACGTACTCGCCTCTAAGGCGGCGAACGTGCTTACGCTGATCCGTCACGAGCTTGGTGAAGAAGAGATGAAGGTGGTTCTCGGAGACGACGGAAACATCTCCGAAATCAGCAAGACTTGTTCCCCGAAGGCTGCCGCAGGCGAAAGTCTCGGCATTGAAAAGATTGGCGCAGACTATTCCACTGCTCTTTATGCCGAACTAGAAAAGATGATGAACGTGGAACACCTAGAAAATACGTTCTACGAACTCGCCTTTGAACGCATGATTCCGCAGGGACATACTTATACAGTGTGGGATGCATCGGATTATTTCTCCTGCGAACTCGATACCGTTGAAGATTTTGAAAACGCCAAGTCCACCATTCCGTTGGATTAGCAAAGAAGGGGAGCCCGCCCATGACCAAATACCTTTTTGTTCTGACTAGTTCCCCGAAAGATTTTTTCTGCGAACAGACCCTGGTGGCGATCGCCTCTTTGCGTGTGCATAACCCCGGCGCCTTTGTAACGCTCTTAACCGACGACAAGACTGCAGAAACTTTGACCGGCCCCCGGGCCGTCCTCAAGGACGCTGTTGATGAACTCAAGGTACTGACCCTCGACGAAAAGTTCACCCCCATGCTCCGCTCCCGCTACCTGAAGACGGTGATGCGTAACGTCATTGACGGCGATTTTCTGTACATGGATTCCGATATCGCCATCGTTGGCGACCTCTCGATTCCTGAAGAATGGAAGGGCGGCATTTACGCGGTGCTGGATTTTCACACCAATCTTTCGAAGGCTATCAACCGCAAGAAGGTTCTGAACAACGCCAAAATGATGGGCTTTTCGCCGATCCTGAATGACGAGATTTTCAACGGGGGCGTGATGTTTGCGGCAGATACTCCCGAAGCCCACAAGTTCTTCGAGACCTGGCACGATCTTTGGCTCTATTGCGTATCCAAGAATTTCCCCTACGACATGGCAAGCCTCGCCGAAACCAACTTCAAGTTCGGCTACATCACGCAAAAGATGCCCGGCGGTTGGAACTGTCAGTTGGCTTATGGTAACAGGTTCCTGCCGACAGCGAAGGTGCTGCACTTCTTTGGCTCGCGAATCATCGACACCCGCGGCCACAAGGTGCCTGCAAGCATGGACCTGTTCTTACCGAAGATTTTACGCAAGGATTTCTACACAAACCTAAAGAACATTCCGGTGAAAGTCAACGCCGACAAGAGCATTACCATCAACGAATACTACGACGACGTGATTGCCCACGCCAAGGAAGAGTTTGAATTCCAGACCCGTAAGGTAGGGGCCGGTGGAGCCTATATTATCCGCAGCTACGCCTTCGCCAAGTCTCTGTCTTGGATTTACAAGCATTTGCCGATTCTATTGCTTCCCTTGAGAATTTACGGAAAAATCCTGGGGAGGTAGCAATGAACCTGCTTTTCAATCTGGTGGCAGTTCAGCCCATACATAGTGCCAAGTTCCATGGCGGCGGAAGTTACGGCGAAGTGATTTTCTGGGCATTGGTGAAACGTGGAGCAAAATTTTCTTGTGCCTACGATAGCCGCAAGTACCTAGACCCGGCCATTCTTGAAGCCTGTAAGCAGAAAGATATCCCGCTGTTCGATATCAGCGAAAAAACGCCGCAGCAGATTATCGACGAAAACCAGATTGACACCTTCTACACGCCACTTTATTCCCTTGAAAAGAAATGGGCCATTGACGTGAAAGATTTCGTGTTCACCTGGCATGGTGTGCGTGCTTTGGAGATGCAGTACAGTTGGGCCGGTGTCGGTTTTGCCAAAAAGCTCGGACAAAAGTTCGAAGCGCTAGTGCGTTACCGTGAAAGTTGGAAGAAGTGTTTCTACAAGCCCAAGTATCAAGATCTGGCGAAGCGCATGGCCGAAGGCAAGGCACGCACCATTACGGTAAGCGAACACAGCCGAGCCTCCATCAAGTCGTTCTTCCCGGAACTGATGGACCTGGAAATTCCTGTATTCTACAGTCCCATGACAGAATACGAACCTGAAGGATTCCTGCCGCCAGGAGTTACCGCGAAAAAGTATTTCTTGCTCACCAGCGGCGCCCGCTGGGAAAAGAACAACCTGCGTGCAGCGATGGCTTTTGACGAACTGGTGGGCATGTACGAGTCACAGGGAAAACCATTTGATTACAAGATGGTGATTACCGGTGTCGCAAATCCGAAGGCCTACCTGCGTCACCTTAAGCACAAAGACCGTTTTGTGTTGCTTGGCTATGTGGAAAACAAGGAACTGGAATTCCTGCACCAAAACGCCTATGCATTCGTGTTCCCGAGCCTGAACGAAGGCTTTGGCTACCCGCCGGTGCAGTCTATGCGTTACGGAGTGCCTGTGGCTGCCAGCGGCACTACCTCTATCCCCGAAGTCTGCGGCGACGCGGTGCTTTACTTTGACCCGTATTCCGTAAGCGAAATCAAGAACCGACTAGTGCAATTGCTTGATAGTCGTATTTATGCCGACTTTGCCGCCCGAGCTCCCAAGCGCTACGCGCAGGTTCATGCCCGACAGGTCGAGGACCTGGAACACGCTGTAGATTTTATTTTAAAGCCTAAAGCCGTCCATTAAAATGTCATTGCGAGAGGCGAAAGCCTCGAAGCAATCTCTAACAAGAATTAATTATGTTTTTTTTGAAGAAAATTGCGAGCCTTCTAAAGAATCCCTACCTCGCCATGGCGCTTGTTGCTCTTGTGGTGCAGAGCGTTTTACTGGTGATTTTCTACAGCCTGCCGGACCCCCTTGGACTCTCCATGACCGAAATGTTCGAGGGCAAGACCCTATGGCAGATTTTCATGGCCTTCGGTGCGATTCTCGTCATGGCTGCCCTTTTTGGTTTTGCACGGGCTCCCCGCGGGCTTGCCATCTTTTACGCCCTCTACTTTTTCGTCGCCATTACGGACTATGATGTTTTCCGTTTTTCACACCAGCGGCTTTCATACTCGTTCCTCCGCACCTATTTCCACATTTCAAACATCACCGATGCCACGACGGTTTCTACGCTGGGCGGTGATTTGCTCGGGACAGTGCTGTGGGTTTCGATGGTCGTGCTTTGCTTTTCTGGCGCCATCGCCTATGTAATTGCATACTCGCTCAGGCTCCGTAAACAGCGCCGTTCGCTCGTGCTCACCAACAGTGAAGGCTGCTGGAAGCCTGCCTCCCAAAAAACGCCTGTCGCGATGTTCGCCATCGGCATGGCTCTATCGCTGGTGCCGCTCGTGCTGTTCCTTACGGGCACTCGCGGCTGGATCGAGATCCCGGTGACCCACACGAAAGTGGACATGCGCTTTACCTTGGGCAAGCATACGCTTACCGCACCGATTCTCCACATAGCAGCCGTCGAGACTTTTGAATTCATTCACGACAACACCAAGATTACAGAAGAACTCGTAAGCGATCTAGATGCATTTCTGCCGAAGGACTTTGCCGCCAATCGTAACAACTCCCTGGAGCTTCCCATGTATCGGGGCGCTCCTACCCACGAATACAAGGCGAAAAAGCCCTACAACATCGTGTTCATCATGGGAGAATCTTTCAAGGGTCGCATCTTCAACAAGATGCTTGAAGGTGATACTGCGATAGCCCCGAACATCTGGAAACTGGCAAACGGTGGCTACCACGAAAAAGATTCTGCTGACAATGCGCTAGGTGGCGTGCTTTGGTTCAAAAACGCCTTTAGCGGTGGCTACCCCACGGTACGTGGCACCATGGCCACCTACATGGGGTTCCCCTCCCACCCGAATCGCGACGTGCCCAGTTTCTATGCGGCAAACAAGTTCAAGGGTTGGCCTGAATTTTTGACAGGCTACCACCGCGCCTACGCCACCGTTTCAAACCCGATTTTTGACCATACGCTACCCTTTATCGAGAAGTTCTTCGATAAGGATTGGCACCTAATTGGCGAAGAAAAGGTCGAAGGAACTGCCGACAGCCTAGGCGTAGATCTCGCGATTGATTTGCTCAACAAAATGCCCGCAGATAGTTCCTGGGAATTGTCCTTCAACACCATATCCTCGCACATTCCGTTCTACGGCTACCCCGATGCCTACGCCGAAAAGCCCGACGACGCCATGATTCGCTACCGCAATGCGATACGCTATACCGACCAGCAGCTCGGGCGATTCTTCGAAGCACTCTCCACACGCCCCGATTTTGAAAATACGGTAATCATTATTTTGGGCGACCATGACACTCCTGTAGATTCCGTAGATTATATGGTTCCGCAACCGCTTGGTCTTTCGGCTTCGCAAATCTTTATCGGGATTTTCTCGGCTGACACAGCTCTCTTTAATGGGCTTACCATTCGCGAAGATGTGGCCTCGCAACTGGATTTAGGGCCCACGATTTTTGACTTGGCTCAGGTCCGCGAACCGAACCATTTCTGGGGTTATGACTTGCTTGCTCAGGAGCGCCCTGCAGAACAGCCATCGGTATTCTTCTCACAGAACGCCTACTACCTAGGGTTCCGCGACCATGTGCTTGCAGGGGGCCTCGAAAACGAGGATGTGTATCGCGCCGCCCCCGGTGGCGAATCACCGTACGCGCTCACGACGGATGCAAGCGACCTTGCCTGGAAAAAGAAGGCTGTTGGGGCCGCCAGAGCCGTGCGATCAGTGCTCCGCAACGACATCATGATGCCGTAGGGCTAATCACTCCATCAGTCGTAATTGACCGAATATCAACAACTTGGGCCGCAAATCGTGCCGTCTGCGCCCCTTTTTATTATATTGCTCCCTATGGCTAACAAAAAATCACTTCCCGAAAGATTTTCCAACTGGTACATTCCCCTGATTTGCAAGCACCAGTACAAGGCCCTCGCCTTTTACCTGATTTTGGCGCTACTTTTTGCGATTCCCATTTTATTCAAGCCGGGACTCAAGCTAGATGCCGACCTTTCCCACTTGCTGCCCGAGGGAACCCCGAGCGTGAAGGCGCTTGAGGAATCGTACCAGCGTTTCGGCTCTACCGACAAGTTCATGATTGCCATCCAAAGCGAAGACGTGAACCTGGTGGTGGCCCTGCAGGATTCCATCGCCAATTACATCCACAAGAATTGGCAGGGAGATTTCGTTTCGACCCAGGTGGATAACGACAACCAGTTCTTCAAGGATAACGCGCTTCTCTATTTGCCCATAAAGCACCTGGAACATATCCGCGACAATCTAGAAGACCTGCAGCTTGAAATCGGGCGCAAGAACGGCCCGCTGGTAGTTGACCTGTTGGGCGACCCTTCGACAAATTCAGGGAACGATAGTGCGACAACAGCCGAGCCCGCGAAAAAGGAACGGGTCTGGATCGACGAAAACCTGCCGCAGGAACTAGGCCTCCCCGACGAAGCGGTGAGCGCCTTTGACGCCTTTTTCAAGAAAGACAAGGCCGACTCCGTCGATATAGCAAAGGCCGCAAACGAAGAGGAAGAATGGAATCCGAAATCTACCATTCCCACAGAACTCAAGAACCGCCTCATCGGTTCCCCCCGCCCCGACAGCACCGGAAAGATTCTCTATAACGGCGTGGTAAACGCCAAGCTCATCAAGCCCTCTACGGATTATGAATTCGTGACCCACATCTTGGCCCGTACCGATTCCCTGCTGGCCTATTTCAGCAGCAAGACGTACCCGGTGCCCACCCGCTTTACGGTGGAAGGCACCTACGAGGGCCTCAAGGAAGTGGATGAAGTGGCCAACGATTCCGTTTTCTCCTTCGCCATCAGTCTGGTGCTTATCATCTTCCTCACCATATTCTTCTTCAGGAGCGTAAAGGGCCCGATTCTGGTGACTGCTTCGGTGCTGTACGCCTGCCTCCCGACGCTTGCGTTTACTGCCCTCTTCTACGGAAAGCTGAATCCGTTCACGGTGTTTGTCGCCTCCATCATTCTGGGCATCGGCATCGACTACTCGATTCACATTTTGGGCACTTCGCAGAAACTTTTGCACAAATACGCCACCCTTGAAGAAGTGCTGGAACACGCCCAGAGGAAGATGCTCAAGCCCTTCTTGCTCGCAAGCTTCACGACAATTGCTGCTTTCTTGACTCTTCTCGCTGCGCACTTCCGTGGGTTCTATGAGTTCGGCGTGGTGGCCTCCGTAGGCGTATTCTTCAGCATGCTTACCTCTGTGCTTGTGCTCCCCGTCTTTATCAAGTGCATGGGCGGAATTCCGAAGGCTCCGGAAAATTCCCTGTTGCCCAAGTCCTGGGACGAGGCGAAAATCCTCAAGTTCTTCAAGTATGCGGCCTTTGCGAGCTTTGCGCTCGGTGCAGTTTCCATTTGGTTTGCACAGGATGTGGACTTCGAACACAACCTCCGTAACCTGCGTCGCGTCTCGACGAACGTATCGGCCTCGAAGAACAAGATTTCTACGAAGGTGACGCGTGCTACAGGTAAGGCGGTAACGTCGACACCGGCCGCCGTGATGGGAAGCAAGCCCGAACAGCTCGACAAACTTTATGACACGCTGATGGTGCGCCTGCACGTGGAACACGATTCAACCCTCGGAAGTTTCCTCACCCTCAAGAGTTTCGTTCCGCCAAAAGATTCCCAGGAAGCCCGCCTCGAAATCATCGAAGAAATCCGCGACCTTGTAGAGGCCCGCGTGTTTGATCGTGCCGAGGGCGAAGATTCCGTGAATATTGCGAACCTGCGCAAGCTATCCTCTGTAGAGAAAACCTTTACCGCCGAAGATGTCCCGAGCTGGACTTTGGACTTGCTACGCGAAAAAGACGGAAGCTACGGTAAGATTGGCTTTATCTACGGTGACTTCCCGAGCTGGGATGCCCACGCCCTGCACCGATTCCAGGAACGCTACGGCCATTGGAACTTTGACGGCGAAGACCTGCGCACGTTCTCCTCGCAGTTCATTCTTTCCGACGTGATCGACTCCGTGAAGAAGGATAGCTTCAGGCTTGCGCTGGTCATCATCCTCGTGATTTTCGGCACGCTGGTCATTTCTTTCCGCAAGCCGAAACTCTTCTTGGCAGGCTGCATTTCCTTTGGTATGGGAACACTCCTCACCCTCGGGCTTCTCGGGTTCCTCACCGATATGTTCGAGTTCGGGAAAATCAGCATCTACAACGTGATTGTTATCCCGATGGCGCTCGGTATCGGAATCGACTCCACGATTCACATGATTACCTCGTGGATGAGCGACAAGAATCTGACGCTCCGTCAACTGATGGATACCACCGGCCGTAACGTGATGGCAAGTTCCACCACGACGATTGCGGGCTTTGTCGGGTTCCTGTTCACGACGCACCGCGGCCTGAAGGGCATCGGCGACCTGGCCTGCATCAGCATTGCCATGTTCCTGATTACAAGCATCATCTTTACGATGTACCTGTGCGGTTCTTGGCTGAAAAAGAAATAACCGTGGCGAGATTCCGTTGCTAGCTTAAACGCCGCGGCGATTAGGATCCCATATGACCTTGTGTAGCTGAACCTGGAACCGGGCGTTATTCTCCGTCAATGTTCTACTGTTCAGCACCCATTCTACAATAAGCTCATTTGAGATTGTGCCAAAAACCGGCGATATAAAAATATAGGGCATGCCGCCTGGAATGCGGCCTGGCATTGACGAAAGTTTTGCTACAACCTGCTCGGCCTCTTCCAAATCCTCAATACCGCCTACCACGAATTTGACCACATCTTTTTCGCAAAGCGTAGCGATGTTTTCCAGTTTCATCCGGTTTGACATGCCACTACTTTTACATTTCCAGTCCATGGTATAGAAAAGTCCCGGAAGCCGTTTTTTACAGGGAACCGTCCCGTTTGTTTCCACATTGACTTCAAAACCCGATTCACTTAACTTGGCAAGCAGCTCTTCAGCACCTTCGTGAATCAAGGGTTCTCCGCCAGTAAGAGTCACGCACTTTACGCCACTCTCGGCACGATACCCGAGAACCTCCGCGTAGATATCGTCTACATCCATCTGCTCGTAATCAGAGCCTTCCACCGCGTACATCGAATCACAATAAGTACAGCGCAGGTTACACCCGTGAAGCCGCACAAACACGGCAGCCTGCCCCGTGCGGATTCCCTCGCCTTCTATACTCTTGAAAATTTCACAAACTTTCACGAAAAAGCCTAGCGTTCGTACTCAACGACGTTGCCTTCACTTTCCTGGATCTGCACCTTGTAGCAGTGCGGCACCTGTTCGCAGACCCAGCGGGCCATGTTCTCGGCCGTCGGGTTAAAGTCAACAACATCGTTCAGGAACTGATGATCTAGCTTACCGTGAACAATCTCCTTGATGCGAGAAAAGTCCACCACCATACCGTTCTCATCCAGAGTTTCGCTCTGGCAAAACACCGTGATAATCCAGTTGTGACCGTGGAGTCCGCGGCACTTGCTTTCGTACGGGAGCGACAGCTTGTGAGCCCCAGAGATTTCGATTCGCTTGATGACTCTGTACATGTTACGCCTCGTATTCTGTAGTGTCCATGATTCCCGCCTCAGCGAGGGCAGCCTTGCGTTCTAGGCAGGTGGCGCACTTTCCACAATGGACCTTGCCGCCCTTGTAGCACGACCAGGTTTCGCTGTAATCTATACCAAGAGTTTTTCCCCTGCGAGCGATATCTGCCTTGGAAATATTTGTATAGGGGGCATCAATGGTGATACCTGCGTAGGTGCCAGCCGCAATAGCTGCCGACATATTCTTCACGAATTCCTCGCGGCAGTCCGGATAAATAGCATGGTCACCGAAATGGTTCGCCATCATCACCTTTTTTAGGTCACGACTTTCGGCAAGGCCTGCGGCAACAGAAAGCATGATTCCGTTACGGAACGGCACCACCGTCGATTTCATATTCTCGTCTGCATAAGTCCCTTCAGGGATCGCATCCGCCCCGGCAAGGAGCGACGACGTAAAATACTCGTGCATAAACTTCAGTGGAATCGTGATGTGCGGAATTCCAAGCTTTTCGCAGTGCTTTCTTGCAAAGGGAATCTCGTTTCCGTTATGATTGCTGCCGTAATCAAATGAGACGGCAAGTGCGATGTCCGCAGCGCGCTCGTAAAGCAGGGTCACGCTGTCCATTCCGCCGGACAAGACCAGCAAGGCATCTTTCATAGGGGCTCCTAGTTTTGTTTAAAGTCAGGATGGGTTTCGAACTGACTAGGACTAAATATAGAATTTTTATTATCTTGTAGAAAAAGGCACAGCCTATGAACAAGTCTATCGTCCTATTACTGATTTTTATTCTCGCCGTTGCGACGTTTGCCGATGTAAAGAAGAAGCGCTTCGACATGGGCGGGGCTTCAAATTCCCCGAGCCCCACCGTAGAGGTGGCACCCGCCGGAGATAACACCACCACCGTTAAGCCCGCAGCAGCTAAGCCCGCCGCTGTAGCAGTCACCAAAAAGCGCACCTCGTTCTATTCTATCATAGCCCAAGAGCAGAAGGTTCTCCGCGAAAAGCTTACCGCCGTCATCTCGGCCATGAAGGCGGGTGACTGGGGCGTCATCTGGAAGTTTCTCGCCATCTGCCTCGTGTACGGTATGCTGCATGCATTGGGCCCCGGGCACGGAAAATCCATCGTGGTCGGATATTTCATCGCCCGTCGGGGTCGTTGGCGGCAAGGCGTAGCCTTGGGAGCTGGCATCACCGTGACCCACACCATGAGCGCTGTGCTGCTGTTGCTGATTCTATACGCGATTTTCAAGGCGACAGTTTTCAACGCCTTTGAAACGGGCCGTATCGGCATTGAAAATGCTAGCTATGTACTTGTAATGCTAACCGGCGTGCTATTGGTGGTGATTGGAATCAAGGACTTCATTACGCAGCGAAAGAACCACGGGGATGCTGAGGGGCATGCCAATGCTGATGGAAATGCGTCGCTCCCGCCTACCGCACGCTGGCGCGAAATTATCGGAGTCGCCGCCGTCACAGGAATTGTGCCCTGCCCCGCCGTGGCGCTGATTGTACTTTTCTGCCTGCTGAACTCCATGGTGGCGCTTTCGCTTCTAGGAGCCTTTGTCATCTGTATCGGCATGACTATTACGAATGTGGCCTTCGGTGTTGCCGCCGTAGCTTTCCGCAAGGGAATCGACAAGGGTAGTGCCCACACACGCATTGCCACGAAAATCTACACCGTAGCCACCCTAGCAGGCGGCATCATCATCTTCATTTCGGGATTGCTGCTGTTTACGAACCAGTTTGCCGGAAGGGTATAGATAACTCCGGTAATTCAATTTTGGCTCTATAGGGCGGAATCCAGCACCATCATGAGCGTGAAGCCCACGGCAAAAAGGATGGTGCCGGCATCAAAATGCTCTCCTTCGCTGACTTCGGGGAGCATTTCTTCGATTACGACGTAAATCATGGCTCCTGCCGCAAGCGAGAGCAGGTAGGGCATGAACGGTGAGAGAGCCTCGGCGGCAAGCAGCGTGATTAACGCGCCTACGGGTTCTACGGCTCCGGAGAGTGCTCCCAGGGCAAATGCCTTTTTGCGGGAAGCCCCTTCGGCACGGAGCGGGAGCGAAACCACCGCCCCTTCAGGGAAATTCTGGATGGCGATGCCTATGGCAAGCGCAAACGCACCTGAAAGCGTGATGGCCACATTCCCCGAAAGCCAGCCTGCGAAAACGATGCCGACAGCCATGCCCTCGGGCAAGTTATGCAATGTCACCGCCAGCGTAAGCATGGTCGTGCGCTTGAGTTTTGCCTTGGGGCCTTCGGGCGTGGCGCTACCCAGATGCAAGTGTGGCGTTATTTTGTCTAAAATGTACAGGAACAGAATGCCGGCCCAGAATCCGACCGTCGCCGGGATGAAAGCCAGTTTGCCCATCAATTCGCTCGCGCTGATTGCAGGCAAAAGCAGACTCCATACAGAAGCTGCCACCATGACGCCCGCCGCAAACGACAAAAGGCCACGTTTGAGATTTTGCCCCATCTGCTTCTTCATAAAGAAGACGCAGGCTGCACCGAGAACCGTCCCTAAAAATGGGATGGCAAGACCTTGGGCAATTTGTAAGACAGGCTCGTTCATGCATTAAAAGATAGTATTACGCGTATTTGTGTGTTGAGATTTTTTCTAGGTCCTTGATGTCGTGGCTGTGACCACTTCGGCGGCAAGCATGGACAACTCGCCGGCTACGACAAGAACCGCGAAGTCTGGGCGAAAGCGAAGTACTACTTCTAGCTCCTGTTAATCAACGCAGCCATTCTGTATAATTCTCAGGCGTTATCGTTTCCACTTCCGCGTCGGGGTAGCGGTTGGTGAATGCCTTGGTCACGCGGCTTCGTTTTCTGCTGTTCCACTTGAATTCAAAAGCCTTGATTTTAGAACCTATAACTTCTAGATAATCTACTTCCATCTGGTCGGTCGTTCTCCAAAAATACGGCAGACCGTCAGCCCGGCTGTAGACGTTCTTTTTCATCCGTTCGCTAATGACGTAGTTTTCCCAAAGTGCGCCAACATCTTTCCTCTGGGGAATGGGAGTAAAGTCATTCAGCACGGCGTTACGAATTCCGTTATCCCAGAAATAGAACTTAACACCTTTCTTGATTTCATTTCGCAAATTACTCGAATAAGACGACAACGGAAAAACGATAAAAGCTTGTTCCAAAATTTTCAGGTATGATTCCACAAGCGTTCGCGACACTCCAAGAAGCCCCGACAACTCGTTAAACGAAACTTCACTGCCGACCTGCAAGGCTAGCGCCCTTAACAGCTTCTCTAGAACGGCGGGCTTACGAATACCTTCGTATTGCATAATGTCCCGGTATAGGTAACTTTCGGCAAGCAACTTGAGAGTCTGCTTCATGTCCGCTTCGTTCACGACAACTTCAGGATAGCTCCCAAAAACAAGGCGCAACTCCAATTTTTTGGACTCTTCTAAAAATCCGAAATTTTTCTCCAGTTCTGAAAAACATAACGGAAATAATTTGTATTCAAACTTGCGGCCTGTCAAAGGTTCCTCTATGGAATTTGCCAAAGAGAATGAACTAGACCCCGTGATAACAACCTGAACATCGTCGCGAGAATCTACAAGTAACTTTACCGCCCGTCCAAGATTCTGAATTTTTTGCCCTTCGTCTACAAAAACAACCTTCTTTGCGCCCATCAACTGAGTCCAGCGATTAGTCGTCACCGTATCGAAATAACGGACATCAAGGTCATCGTCTCCATTCAAAACGACAGGCTCGACAGACATTTGCCGGAAAATCCCCTTGGCAAGCGTTGTCTTGCCACTTTGTCTCGGACCATAGACAACAATGACCTTGCCCTTGAAAAAGTTCTGCGATATATCGTCCGCAAGAATTCTAGCAATTTTGTCATTCATGCCTAAAATATACCCTATTTCTATCAAAAAGTCAATATTTTGCGTTTACAAAAGCAGAAAAACTAGATATTTTGCGTTTACAAACACAAAAACACGGGTTTTGCTAGTTCAAGGCGTTCCCCGCTGGCGCGGGTCGGGCTGTTGCGGTATCGCACGGCCATTTTACAAACAGCAACAAGGTCGCCGTGCGTCCGTTCAGCCTCGGCTCTTTACAATCGCCGAGTCCGAACCCTACGGGCATCCATCCCTAACGCAACGAGTTTTTAGGGTATCAGAGCGCCCTGCATGTTCTTTACGGTATCTGCATGACTATAGATTCCAAGATCTATTAGGTTTCCTGCAGAAAATGCAGTTTGGGCTTTGGGAAATTGATTTAGAATTGACGAGCAAGCTCTAAAGTCATGAACATTCAAAGTCCGCACTGTTAAAAAAAGCCAATGCAATATCCGCTGTAATAAAATCGGTCATGATAATTCTCCTATTTGTTTTTTTGTAAAACGTTATATGTTAGTTTGAACTCTGTAGGCAACGAACAGAAAAGCCATAGGACTTATTTTCCTCAAAGTTTAACACATTATCTCTCCAACCGTCAAGGCGCATGTAACAGGCGTATTGGTAAGGGGACTTTTCAATGGCCTCAGAGGCACTCCAGAAGTAGGCGTAAGTGCCACTACTGCTGAAACGATTGTTCTCCCGGCAGCCACCAGGCAATGCAGAAAAGCCGTAGTCGTCCGTTCCGTTGAATTCTTCAGGATACCAACCCGTCTTGGATTTAAGCTTTTTACACGCTGTAGCATCACCGCCTACATTATATGCCAGGGTGAGCCATTCATTGATGCTTGGCAGACGCCACCCAGGTGGGCAAATAGAGCGTGCTGCCGCCCAAGTGTAAAGTCGACCGTATTTGGCACAACTATCTACAGAATTATTATAGCACCAGCTTCGTCCCAACAGTTCCGGGGTCATTATGCTATCGGCATAGTTCAGATTCTCTGCCATCCAAGTTTGTCTGTTAATAATAGTGACCGTTCTGTAAATTTTGCCATCTCTTGAATCAATTAAAAAAGACCCTAAGCATGGAGCCCATACGCCATTCTTGTACTCATAACACATCTCTATATTTACACTCCCTGCCCTCATCTCGCCTTCTTCACCAGCATTCCATCCATACGTATCATATTCCAATTCTGTCGCCGTTGCCCAGGTTTTCGACTTACAGATGTAATATGTGCCACCATTTTCAGCCACCACGCCTTCACGGGCCGTGGTGCATACGCCTAAAACAATCTCTTGGTCATTGGCGGCGGCTCTCCATGTGCTATTTTCGTAAACGTAATACTTGTCCTTGTTGACTACGCCCGCCTTTACATCGCCTTCAACGCCCGTCAATCCATAGGTGTCATACTCCAGTATGGTCGCTGTTTCCCATGCATTGTTCTTACAGACGTAATATGTGCCGTTATACTTGCTTACCACACCTGCGTTACTATTTTGGCAAAGCCCGATGGCAGTTTCCCTTTCGGCGACTTCCCACTTAGTGCCGTTACAGATAAAATACTTGTTGTAGTTTTTACTCAACTTATTGCTATTCGGAGCAACAACATCCTTGCGGTTGACGGAACATCCGCCCAGTCCATAAACGTTGTTCCAATAGATGTCCAGGTAGGTCTCGTAAGTGGGGATATCCAGAATGTTCCAGCTCTTCACGGAAGCCTTAATGGTGCTGTAGTCAAAGTCGTAAGCCCAGTCTGCCAGGGTCGCCTTTGTCTGCAGGTCATTCCATTCGCCGTCCGTTTTGATGTCAGCAATGAATTTGTCTATAAAGTTTTGAATCTCGGAATCGCTACGGTTACCCATGACCAGCGCCGAAATTGCAAGGAGGGTTGCATTGACCGCGCTGGTGGTCACACTCACGCCCTCGTTCTGGAAAATGGCGTAGTCCTCGGAATAGGTCACGGCGGTCGCAAATTCAAATGCCGTCATGATTTCTTGCGCAGCCTGTTTTTTCGCGGCATAGACGCTGTAGCCCTTCTCTTGCACCAGATAAAGAGCACGGTCGTATTCCAGGTGGGTCAACAGGTTGATGTTTACTTCGGTTCGTTCTTCAGAAAAGTCGGTCAAGGCACGGAGCGTCATGGAATCGGTGGACCATTCGCCTGTCACCTCGTTTTTGTAAAGACCGCGGACTTCAAGCTTTGCGTAGGGGTAAGCGAGGCTCACCTTGGGAATCACGAAGTCCCCCTTGTTGCTGGAGATTTCGTCCTTGTAAACGGTTCCAGAAGGGGTCAAGTTCTTCTTCAACTCATACAGGTTCAGCGGTGAGCCGAACATGAAAGGCCCTTTCTGTGCAACGCCCGTCACGGAAATGTTCTCCCGGACAAAGCCTTCGGGTACATCCGTATCGCTGTTATTACTGCTGCTGGATTTAGTGTCGTAATCCGTTTTGCCAGAGGACATATCCGATGAGACTTCGCTCAGGTCCACCCAAGAGTTATTTTTGCAAAGGTAGTCCGTCAACTTTTCGGCGACATAGACCGTATCGCCCTCGCGTTCGCTAGTGCAGCGGCCCATATCGACAAGGGTCGCCACTTCACGGCCATCATTGGCCCCTTCGGCTGGTTCAGAGCCCTTGGCCCCCGAACCGCTATCGCCACCGCAAGCGGTAAGAATAATCGCCACAGATAACAACTGTGTGAAAGTTGAGAATGACATTGTCCTTTTCATAGCGCCTCCGTGACCGGCATATTTCGGCGGCACTTGGACAAGCACTATAGCGACTCAGCCGTTTGAATGTGAATAGACACACAAAAAAAAAAGCGTGAGCCGTTGTCAGTGCCATTCTCCCTGAGGTTCTGGAAAACCTATACGTGAAAAGCACAAACGACCCACGCCCATTGGGGCGTGAACATTTGCGACTTATTCTCACGTATAATGAAATTTTCCAGATTTCGGGGAGAGAACAAGAGCAACGCTCAAAACTATGTCAAGTCGATTTAATCTATAAACACCTCGTGGCTTCTGTCCACACTTATACTCTCTGAATATAGATTAAAAATCCTCCAAAAGCTCCATTTTTAGGAATTATTCCGCCAAAGTGGCAAAAATATGGCGATGTAGAACTTTCGTGTTGAAAGGACGCCCTTTGTTTAAAATTTTAAACACAGTCCGCCTTTGGTGGTCAGTTCGCCATTCATAACCGATTAACGGGTCAACACCTAATCCACAACACGAAAGTCAT